>NZ_BPLI01000017.1:0-329237 GCF_019656175.1 Bacillus sp. BML-BC051 | reverse complement strand
GATGTAAACGGAGTAGCGGACAAGTATGAAGTGAAAGAACAAGCAGTTGAAGGATATGAAGCCAAAGTATAAAGTTATGACATCACGAATACAAAAGTGTGCGATACGAAAGTAGAAGGAACAAAAACGTGGAACGATAACAATGCAAAAGATCGTCCAAGCTCGATTAAAGTAGACTTACTACAAAACGGTCAAGTAATTGACACGAAAGAAGTAAGTAAAGCAACAAATTGGAAGTACACGTTTGAAAAACTGCAAGCATACGATGCAAACGGAGTAGCGTACAAGTATGAAGTGAAAGAACAACCGGTAGCTGGATATGAATCCAAAGTAAAAGATTATGACATCACAAATACAAAAGTAGGCGAAACAAAAGTAGAAGGAACAAAAACGTGGAACGATAACAATGCAACAGATCGTCCAAGCTCGATTAAAGTAGACTTACTACAAAACGGTAAAGTAGTAGACACAAAAGAAGTAACAGCAGCAAGTGAATGGAAGTACACGTTTGAAAACTTGCAAGCATACGATACAAACGGAGTAGCGTACAAGTATGAAGTGAAGGAACAACCGGTGGCTGGATATGAATCAAAAGTAAAAGGTTATGACATCACAAATACAAAAGTAGGCGAAACGAAAGTAGAAGGAACAAAAACGTGGAACGATAATAACGCAACAGATCGTCCGGAAATGATCAAAGTAGACTTACTACAAAACGGTAAAGTAGTAGACACAAAAGAAGTAACAGCAGAAACAAACTGGAAGTATACGTTTGAAAAACTACAAGCATACGATGCAAACGGAGTAGCGTACAAGTATGAAGTGAAAGAACAGTCAGTAGCTGGATATAAATCCAAAGTAAAAGGTTATGACATCACAAATACAAAAGTAGGCGAAACGAAAGTAGAAGGAACAAAAACGTGGAACGATAATAACGCAAAAGATCGTCCAAGCTCGATTAAAGTAGACTTACTACAAAACGGTAAAGTAGTAGACACAAAAGAAGTAACAGCAGAAACAAACTGGAAGTATACGTTTGAAAACTTGCAAGCATACGATGAAAATGGAGTAGCGTACAAGTATGAAGTGAAAGAACAGCCAGTAGCCGGATATGAATCAAAAGTAAATGGTACTGACATCACAAATACAAAAGTAGGCAAAACAAAAGTAGAAGGAACGAAAACATGGAAAGACGATAACGCGAAAGATCGTCCGGAAATGATTAAAGTAGACCTTCTACAAAATGGTACAGTGATTGCGACGCAAGAAGTAAGCAAAGCAACAGGCTGGAAATACGAATTCAAAGATTTAGCAGCATACAATGCAAACGGAGTGGCGTATAAGTATGAAGTGAAAGAACAACCAGTAGCGGGATACAACTCCGAAGTAAATGGTTATAACATCACAAATACAAAAATCAAGGACGAACAACATACAGATCCGAAAGATCCAAGCACAGATAAAAATAGCGATTCACAGGTCCCACCTACTACAGAAAAGGATAAACCAACATTACTTCCTAACACAGGAGGAACATCAACAGAAATGATTTCTATTTTTGGAGGTATGCTATTGTTCCTTTTAGGTGGAAGTCTAATCGCTCGTCGACGAATAAAGTAATAAAAGCTTTAGATCATTGATTACACCGTAATCTTAGTAGGACAAATAAAAAAATTACTATTAATATTGCTCCCTTCAGGCAAGTATTCAAAAACACTTCATGATAAAGTGAATGGAAGAATGCTACCTGAAGGGTATTTTTATAGAAAAAGAGAAATAGTTTCAAGATAGGCTCTATGAAGGCTATTATCCAATAAAATCAAGCTTAGAATACGGTGCCTCATGTAATTTAGGATTAACGTTTTGTTCCATTCAGTTCTTGTTGAATGCATTGTCACTTTTATAGTTAATTTAGAAAAAATATTCCGTAAAGCTGTTTTCTTCTGTAGTCGCAGCCATGTTTATTTCAGGAATAAAAATATTAGTTCCTGAAATAAACATTAAATTTAACGCAACTGTCGGAGTAATTTTTTCATGATAGAAAATCTTATTTGTTAGATGTAAAATTTTTGTTTTACATGCTAATATCATTTAATGGTATATTTGAATGATTATAGTACAATTTGTATTATAAGAGATAAGTCGTATTAATATACATGCAATTATGCATATATTAGAATTTTGAATAGGGTAATATTGTTATGTAATAAAAAACTACCGATTAATCGGTAGTCTAAAATAGTATTAAGCAGCTTTCTGTTCTGTTTGAGTAACAGGTTTTTGAAGAGAATTATAAACACCAGTTCCGATAACCTCTAATGCCATTTTCATACGTTCAGGTGAAATATTCTCAAATACGTTATCTTGAGGTGTGTGATATACCTTTTCGATATGATAGATTAATGGATTCCAACTATCGACACCCATCCAAATGAATAGGGCGGCAGGAATACCAACTTCAGCAAATGGCACGTGATCACTAGAGCCGAATTTCCCTTGCAGTACGAGGTCATTATTTAATTGTTTACCTGCTTGTAAGGCTGCGTCTGTTACAAGGTTTGGAGAACCGTTAGGCGTCATAGCATATAAATTCTTTGCTTTATCGTAATTTGTTGCAACCATGTCTGCATTAAAGACACCTAAAATTCGATCGCGTTCTTTTTGAGCCAGACTATTAACGTAATAATCGGAGCCAAGTAAGCCAGTCTCTTCAGAACCAAAAGCAATAAAACGAATTTCTTTATCAGTTTCTACATTTTGAAAAGCACGTGCTAACTCTAATACTAACCCTGTACCAGAAGCATTGTCGTTTGCTCCAGGTGCTCCAACTACGCTATCATAGTGCGAACTTACAACGACGGCTTTTTCATTACCTGTACTATTTTTTGGTTTCTTTTTAGCGATGATATTTAGTGATGTTAAGTTAGATTCATGTCTCGCCTTTAGAGAAAGAATTGTTGTCCCTTTTTTAGCGATTTCCTCTTTAAATGCATTTCCTTGCGCATAAGCAAGACCAAAGACAGGGATAGACTGCTTTTTCGTTAGGCGGGGATTAAAGGTTTGTCCATAATTTCCGCGTCCGCCAATTAAACTGTATAAAAGGACACCTTTTGCTCCTTTGCTAACAGCATTTTCAACTTGTTTATTATAGTCTGCAACTGTTGTTCCTCTTTCAAATAGAACAACTTTTCCGTTTACTTCATTTGGGATATCCTCTAATTTTGTCCCACCTTGAACAAAGATAAGAGGAGCTGTAACAGCTTCTGTAGAAATTAGTGCGTTAGAGGCAGCACCAGCTTGCCAATTACGCTTTGTGGATAATGGTGATTCAATAAATCCAACGTATTGATCAGGCACTTGAAATGGTTGATATTCTACTTCATAGCCCATTGATTTAAGTTGCATACCAACGTAGCGAGAAGCCCATTCTTCTGATTTTGTCCCACCAGGGCGAGGACCAATTGTTTCGGATAAGAAACGAATGTGTTCGATAGCGCGGCTTGCATCAACTTGTTTTGTGATAGGTGAAGTCTGTGTGATTTCTGACGTGGAATCAGCTTTGGCTTGTCCGATAGGAGCTAAGCTAACAGCGAGTGACACAGCAAGCAAAGAGCTTACTATTTTTTGTTTCAAAGATTTTTTCATTTTTTCCTCTCCTATTCTTCTATTCTCTCTGCCTGACAAAAGAAGACGGATAACGACTTCATTTTACCGTTACCTTCATTTGTTTTCAATATTCTGACATTGAGAAATAAAAAAAGCTATATGCATATTTGCATATTTTTGATGGAGATATGTATGCTATCATTTTAAATGAAGGTTCGCTTTCTGCTTGGAAAGCTCCTACATTGCATGAATCTAGTGTACCCAAACTTTAGATTATGTAGAGAAAAGAATCCTATAGGGTTTCTTTTCTCATGTTTGAATCATGTGATGATAAATATGTTTCCGCATTTCATAATTATCATCAGTGATATATGTAAGGCATCCATATGAAAATACGAGGCTGTTCAAAGGTTTTCCGTACTTTTGGACAGCCTCACCCCGTTAAAAGGACGATACTTTATGTATCGTCCTTTTTCAGGCTGTGGAGAAAATCTTTTCTACAGCCTAAAAAAGAACCGCTTCCTACTAAGAAGCGGTTCCTTTTTTATATTTCTGTTAAGATTATCGGTTCGCCGCGTGTTACGACAACTGTATGTTCACATTGTGCAACAAGGCTTTTATCAGGTGTAATAAATGTCCAACCATCATCGCCACGTTCGATAATGTGATCAGCTTTCATAGAAATGAATGGTTCTACAGCGATAACTAGACCGTCTTTTAGAAGTGCATTATCCATTGGATCAAAGTAGCTTAAAATATGGTTTGGTGCTTCATGTAAACTAAGACCGATACCGTGACCAGTTAAGTTTTGAATTACATTGTATCCATTTTTATGTGCAAAGTTTGAAACAGCACGACCAATTTGGTTTTGTTTTGAACCAGCTTTCACCTTTTTCATTGCTGCCCAAAATGCATCAACAGCTGCTTGGCAAAGCTTTTCTTTTGCTTCATCTTCTCCAAGTACAAATGAAATACCTGTATCTGCATAATAACCATCAAGTGCAGCAGATACGTCGACATTTACTAAGTCGCCTTCTTTTAATACGCGATCTCCTGGAATACCGTGAGCAACTTCTTCGTTTACACTGATGCAAGTTACACCAGGGAAATCATATTCTTTTTCAGGTGCAGAAATAGCACCGTGCTCATCTAATACTTTTTTACCGATCAAATCAAGCTCTTTCGTTGTCATACCTGGCTTCGCTTCTTTTTTCATTTCTTCACGTGCAAGCGCAACGATGCGGCCGATTTTTCGTAAGCCTTCTAAATCTTGTTCATTACGAATAATCATGAAAACCACTGTCCTTCCTCGAATATATATCTTACCCGATTGTATCATGTTTATTTTCGTCCTGCTACTCGCTTGCAGTATGCGGATTGATTCCTCTCATAAAGAATACATGACAATTGTCATATCGATGTCATGACGCATCATACTGTTTCCTAAGTTTTCCAACACGTACAATGTAAATATAAGAAACAGCGGGGGTGGAGAGATGGAAAAGATTATAGAGGTAAATGGTGTTTCTAAAACATTTAAGCATAAAAGTGCAGTAAATAACGTTTCATTTCATGTAAATAAAGGAGAAATCGTAGCACTACTTGGACCGAATGGTGCAGGGAAAACGACGACGATGTCGATGATGCTTGGATTAAAGGATCCGACGGAAGGAACTGTTTCTATATTTGGAAAGAGTCCCAAGCATAGAGATGTTCGTAATAGCCTCGGTGCGATGCTACAAGAAGTAAG
Source organism: Bacillus sp. BML-BC051 (assembly GCF_019656175.1). NCBI lineage: Bacteria > Bacillati > Bacillota > Bacilli > Caryophanales > Bacillaceae > Bacillus > Bacillus sp. BML-BC051. Next base: position 323,881 of record NZ_BPLI01000017.1, on the reverse strand, counting down.
TGTCATTGATAGTATTACAGTGGAAGAGGCAATTGAGTTATTCCGTAGCTATTATACGAATCCGGTAGCGAAAGAAACGTTACTACAGTTATCAAATTTAGAATCGGAGCGAAAGCAAAGATGTGAGAAATTATCAGGTGGGCAAAAAAGAAGGTTAAACTTTGCACTCGCACTTGCAGGAAATCCTGAATTGCTATTTTTAGATGAACCGACAGTTGGAATGGATATTACGTCTCGAAGAACGTTTTGGGAAACAATTCGAAAGTTAGCAAGTGAAGGGAAAACAATTATTTTAACGACGCACTATTTAGAAGAAGCGGATGCATTGGCGAATCGTATTTTATTGTTTGCGAATGGAAAGATTATCGCAGACGGTACACCAGATGAGATGAAAGCGACGATTTCGCGAAAAACAATTAAGTTTTATTCGAAGGAAAGTATTCCTGCAAAATTACTAAAAGAATTACCAAACGTAACAGAAGTACAGTCAAATGAAGGGCACTTCACTTTAACAACTGAAGATACAGATGAAACTTTAAAAGCAATTTATCAAAAGAACTTACCTGTAACAGATGTTTCAGTTGAACGTGGAAGTCTTGATGAGGCATTTGAACAGTTTGTCGCAAATCAGAAGGAGGAAATCGCATGAAAGCTTTATGGATGCAATGCAAAATAGAAATTTTACGTACGTTCCGCAATAAATTATTTATCTTTTTCTCATTATTAATGCCAGTTATGTTTTACTACATTTTCACAAATGTTATTCAAGTGCCACAAAATGGAGATGCGTGGAAAGCACATTATTTAATCTCAATGGCGACGTTTAGTATTGTAGGGACGGCACTTTTTAGTTTCGGTGTAAGGATTTCTCAAGAAAAGGAGCAAGGGTGGACACATTTGTTGAAAATTACACCACTTCCAGAGGGAGCGTATATAACAGCAAAGATTATTGCTCAAACAGTAGTGAATGCTTTTTCAATCTTAGTTATCTTTATCGCAGGAATATTAATTAATCATGTTGAGTTAACAGTAGGGCAATGGATTGGTGCTGGATTGTGGTTGTTGTTAGGAGTGACACCATTTTTAGCGTTAGGAACAGTAATAGGTTCTATTAAGAAGGCGGATGCAGCAGCGGGATTAGCGAATATTTTAAATATGAGTTTAGCTGTAATTGGCGGTCTATGGATGCCGATCGAAGTATTCCCGAAAATATTAAGATCTATCGGTGAATGGACACCAACATATCATTTCGGGAGCGGTGCATGGGATATTGTAGCTGGAAAATCGGTTGGTTGGGAAAATATCGCGGTATTAGGAGGTTATTTCCTTATATTTGTTGTAGTATCAATATATATAAGAAAAAGACAGGAAGCGGTATAAATGATAGAGAAGAAGAGGATTGAGATTTTTCCGAAACATATGGGTTTCTTCCCGTATATGTGGTTTGTGTATTTATTATTTCCAATCTACCATTTAGCACAAGCGTCAGGATGGAAGCTTGTACTAGGGAGCGGTATGTTGATACTTTTTATTATCACATACCGTCAGCTATATTTTGTTCAGAAGACGTTTATTTTATGGGCATGTATTCAAATGGTACTCATTTTTTTATTTGCTTTATTTTATAATCCTTTCATGATATTCTTTGGCTTTTTCACGGCAAGTGCGATGGGATTTACGCCAAATAAGAAAGTGTTTCGAGTGCTATTATGTTTGTTAGTTATAATGCTTGGGGCATTTTTATTTATAAATATGAATCAACTAACAACTACAAGTTTAGTAAATATCGTTCCGATGTTTATTTTAATGCTCCTTACGCCATTTGGTATGCGCAACTTTAATCAGAAAAAGATGTTAAGAAGCCAATTAAACGAAGCGAATGAGCAAATTAAAGACTTAGTAAAACGGGAAGAACGTCAGCGAATTGCAAGGGATCTTCATGATACGTTGGGACATACGTTATCACTCATTACTTTAAAAAGTCAGCTCGTGGAGAAGTTAATTGTTAAAAATCCGGAGCGTGCAAGTGCGGAAGCAAAGGAAATTACGCAAACATCTCGTACCGCTTTAAAGCAGTTAAGGGAATTAATTTCTGATATGCGTATGATTACAGTAGAAGAAGAGCTGGAGCAAGTAAGAGCAATCTTACAAGCGGCTAATATTGGATTAGAGATAAAACAAGAAACGAGTGCGAGTTCGTTATCACCCATTGAACAAAATATTTTAGGAATGTGTTTACGCGAGGCTGTGACGAATGTTGTAAAGCATAGTAAGGCAACATGTTGCACAGTTTCTGTACTGGAATCACAAGGTGAATTAATTTTGACAGTAGAAGATAACGGAATCGGTTTAGCAGATCAAAACCACGATGGAAATGGTATTCGTGGTATGAAGGAGCGCATCGCTCTTATTGATGGGTTTGTTGAACTAGGTACGATCAATCCAGGGACACTATTAACGGTAAAAGTTCCAGTTGTTATTCGAACAGGAAAAGATGAGGTGAGGGCATGATTCGAATTATTATTGCAGAAGATCAGCGGATGCTTCGTGGTGCATTAGGGGCCTTACTTGATCTAGAAGATGATATTGAAGTAATTGGGCAAGCTGCGAACGGGGAAGAAGCGCTAAAACTAATTGAATCGCTACAACCTGATGTAAGTATTATGGATATTGAAATGCCAATTCAAAGCGGATTAGATGTTGCAGAAACGTTAAAGAAAGAAAAATCAGCATGTAAGGTAATGATTTTAACAACATTTGCACGCCCTGGATATTTTGAACGAGCTATGAAAGCTGGCGTGCACGGATATTTATTAAAAGATAGCCCAAGTGAAGATTTAGCTGCATCAATTCGTAATGTAATGAAAGGAAAGCGAGAGATCTCTCAAGATTTAATGTTCGGCTTATGGCAGGAGCAAAATCCGTTATCAGATCGCGAAAAAGAAGTATTGCTACTTGCGAAAGAAGGAAAGACGGCAAATGAAATTGCGAAGGCACTTTATCTTTCACCCGGCACAGTTCGTAATTACATTTCTGAAGTATTAACGAAGCTCGATGCGAAAAATAGAATTGAGGCAATTACAATTGCGGAAGAAAAGGGATGGATATGAAAAGAAGTTTACCTATGAATGGTAAACTTCTTTTTTCTTATAAACAACGGTTTCACTAGAGAATTTCGTCTCAGTTGAATCACTTGGAATTTGAAGTGTAGTACGTAATGTAGATTTTACTTCATTTTTCGACAAAAAATTTGTTATAGTTAGATTAGGTCATTAGTCTGAAATTTGGACGATTCTTCCATCAGTAGTTGTAATTACTCCATTTTTATCTACTTTTACAATGAAATCTTGACTATATACTTTATAGTTTTTGTAAGTTTGTGCAAGGCGAACTTCGGTTTGGTTTTCTTTTGTTTTTTTTATTTGTAAGTTAGGAATCTACATTCATTTCAGTTGTCATTCACTCTTGTTAAGCTTTCGCCTCGTTTATCTCACCTTTTAAGTGTTTTTCGCCTTATTTTTTTGTATCATTTTGAGGTTGTGTAATTTTTTAAGCGTTAAACTAGGCTAAGCAATAATTTCAACTTTTACTTATTTTCTATCTAGTTCTTGGGTGTGAATAGCTTCTGCTAATAAAGGAAAAAGAAGATCGAATATACCGAAGGCACGGGCAAGTTCTCTATAAATTATCCATAAAACTCTTAATCTATTATTGTATGTGAGTTGATTTGTATGAGGAATTTGCCGAATTTTATATATATTATGCATTATTTCATATCAAAAATTGTCGAATTCACATTATTGTAGTGGTATGACAACTTAACAAAATAGATTGTTATAATGGGATGGTGAGTAAGTATGCACGCAGAAAAATTAGGAAGTGAAATTAAGAAAATTAGGGTAATGAGGGGATTAACACAAAAACAGTTATCCGAGAACATATGTCATCAATCGGAAGTGAGCCGAATTGAATCGGGCGCAGTATACCCAAGTATGGATATATTGCAAGGTATTGCAGCAAAGTTACAAGTTCCCATTATTCATTTTTATGAGGTACTCATTTATTCGGATATTGAGAGAAAAAAACAGTTTAAAGATCAAGTCATTATGCTGTGTAAGCAAAAAAAATATAAAGAGATTTATAATAGAGTATGGAATGAGCTGAAAAAGGAAGAATATCATCCCGAATTCCAGCAGTTTCTTCAATGGCAATATCATGTAGCAGCTTACATATTGAAGAAAATCGATTACGAATATTGTATTTTAGAATTAAAAAAATTGTTAAACCAACAATTAGCTGGAATAGATGTATACCAAAATCTCTATATAGAGAATGCAATTGCAAATATTTATGCCGAAAATAATTATTTTAAGAAAAGTATTGAGTTATTTGAAGATATATTAAAACAATTAGAGTCATTGCATGATAATGAAGAATTTGACGTGAAGGTAAGATATAATCATGCAAAAGCATTATACTTAGACGAGCAATATGAAGGGTCACTTTATCAAGTAAATAAAGCGATTGAAATATCATGCCGAATTAATAGTATGGCATTAATTGGACAGTTATATTATCAAAGAGGCGAGTGCCTAGGAAAATTGGGATATGATGAGGCAGAGATTGAGGATGCGTATAAAAAGGCAAGTTTCTTTTTTGATATATTAGAAATGCATGCATATAAAGAAGCGATCGCGGATAAAATCAGCAAATAGATACCCTAAAAAATGGATATGCATAATTGCATAGGATATGGATAAAATTTCATGATATATTAAAATAAAAAAATGTGGGTGATGGAATATGAAGAAGCTACTTATTGGTAGTCTATTAACGTTAGCGATCGCATGGGGTATTTCATTAGGTGATACAGCATTAGAGAAAAGCCAAGTAATTTCTCATAATGATCAAGAGGTACAATTAGCAGGAGATCTACCTTTTGAATATTAAAAAACAACCGTCTTACTTAGACGGTTGTTTTTTTGTGGAGTAACCTCCAAACGTCTTTACTAGAAACAGGTTTGCTAATAAAGAATCCTTGAATGTGGTCACAGTTTTGTTCATGTAAAAATTTCCATTGTTCTTCCGTCTCTACACCTTCTGCAATAACTTCTAAATGTAGTTCTTTTGATAGTGTAATGATAGAAGAGATGATCGCTTCCTCTAAAGGGCTATTTGAAATGCCACAAATAAACTCCCGAGCGATTTTTAATGTGTTGATTGGATATTTTGTTAAATAAGCTAAAGAACTATAACCAGTTCCAAAGTCATCGATTGAAATTTGAATACCGAGATTTTGAAGCTGTTCTAGTTTGGAAATGACAGATTGATTTTGATTAATAGCGATACTTTCTGTAATTTCGATATCCAGTGCTTCAGGTTTGAGTTCGGTTTCTTCTAATACTTTTGAAATAGTAGGGATTAAATTTGCATGGTTAAATTGAACAACAGATAAATTCACACCAACTTTCAAGTGAGAAAAACCTTGATTATGCCATCTTTTTGCCTCTAAGCAAGCGGTGCGTAAAATCCAATTTCCAAGTTCAATAATAAATCCAGTTTCCTCAGCTAGAGGAATGAATTGGGCAGGAGATACGATGCCGAGTTTTGGATGCTTCCAGCGAATTAATGCTTCAAAACCGATAATTTGTTTTGTTGTTGTATTTACTTGTGGCTGGTATTCAAGGAAAAATTCATTTTGTTGTAATGCTTTTGCAAGTTCACCTTCTAAAAATTGAATTTCACTTTGGGCGATACTCATTTCTTTTGAGAAGAAAACAAATCTGTTTTTTCCATTTGCTTTCGCGCGATACATAGCCATATCAGCATTTTTCATTAATTCTGTTACATCTGTTCCATAATCAGGGTACATGGCAATTCCGATACTTGGTGTAATAGATAGTTCTTCTTCTTTAATGAAGAATGGTTTATTTAAAATGGTTAAAATCTGTTCAGCTATAAAAGCCGCACTTTTCTCTGAGTACATATCTGGTAATAGAATTGTAAACTCATCTCCGCCTTGGCGAGCAACGACATCCTTTGAACGCAAGCAACTGCGTAATCTTTTTGCTACTTCAATTAATAATAGATCTCCGACATCGTGACCAAGTCTATCGTTTATTTTTTTGAATCGATCTAAATCAAGGAACATGACGGCAACATCATTCGCGTTAGTTTGAGCTGTATTTAAAATGTTTTTTAAATCTTTTTCAAACTTTCGGCGATTTGGTAATCCAGTAAGTGCATCATGAAAGGCTAAATGTTCTACTTGTTTTTGCTTTTCATATAAAGTTGTAATATCACGTGCTATGCCGAACATCCCAACAACTTCTTTGTTTATGAAAGTAGGGATGAGTGTAATATGAAGGTAATAGTAATAGCCTTCTTTTTCTTTTGTGCGAATTTCTAAAGTTTGTGGTCTACCTTCTTTTGTCATTTGTAAAGCTTTTCTTAGTAGATCATGGTCTTTTGGGTCAATAAAGTGTAGAAGAGAATAGCTTTCTACTTCACAATAGTAGGCAGTAAATAAGCTTTCACAAGCTGTATTAGATTTTTGGAAAATACCATCCATATTTAAAGAGAAAACGGCATCAGGATGATCTTCGAATAACGATTTATAGCGTTGTTCACTCTTTGATAACGCAGATGCACCCTCTTCTACTTTGCCTTCTAGTTGTGTAGTCAACTGTTCATATGTATCGATTAGTGCTTGATTATCTTTCCACATATAAAGTTGTCTTAGGAATAATAAGATGAGTGATAATACTAGACCGATTAGCATAAACTTATCATCCCAAGGTTGAATAAGAATAAAGGAAAAAGTAATGATTATACTAAAATAGGGTAATATAAAGCGCACATAGTCGAATCGATAATACTTCGTTTTCGTTTCATGCTGCATTGGTTTATCTAAAATGTATAGTATGGATGATAAACCGATTAATAAAATCGAAGCAGTATGTACTAAATAAGAGACTTCAGAAGAAGTTTCCATTCCGACATTTAGTTGGAGCAGATGTATATATCCGTACACAAGTATGATAGTAAAGCCGATAATTAATGAAATCCTGCTAGCAGAATATTCTTCTCTTCTATATAGGCTAATAACCGCGTAAATTACTAATGATTGTGCAATAAAATATCCAATTAAAATCCACTTATCTGTTGTTAACATACGAAAGTTTGAAAGGTCTAAAATAAAAGTTAAGGTAAAATAAATATTCATAATAACAATAAAGATGCTATCAAATGAAAATTGAGCAAGGCCTCTAATAGAGTAATGTTTTATGAACTTGATAGCAAAGCCAGAGAAGAGCAAAATATATTGTACGATGAAAAAGGGCAATGCCTTATATGAGAATATAACTTGGTCATATATAGAAAGTGAATGAAGAAATAAAGTTATCTCCATTGTCAATCCACATAGGCAAGTGCATAGTACTAAAACCCAAAATAGTTTGTCCCCGCGCTTCATTTTCATAATTGCTTTATATAGGCAATAGCAAGAAAAGAGTGTGGCAAAACAAAATAAGAAGAGAATTCCAATTTCTTTTATATTCAAGTTCTTAGGAATAAGAAATATCCAAAGAGAAAATATAATTATATACATCATCACAAAGTGTACATATTTTTTTTGATTAATCATAGTATGACTCCGTTTCAATAAAGTTGAATCACAGGTGGAAAATGCCAACTCCAATCATAGCATATAAAATAGGGTGTTTTTTATTAAAAAACTTACTTTTTTTGAAAAAAATAGCGCAATGTTACAATTCACCATTGTAACATTGCGCTTTTTATCCTTTTTATTCCTCTTATAGAGGAAATTTTATCTACTAATTGAAAAAGTGCTAAATCTTTTTGTTTACTTTCAATCATAATATCGAAATTCTGATTGATTTTTTTTGCAATGTGTAAGAAAGGCTTAATAAATTCTAAATCAATATATTCAGCATGGGCCCTAAATTCTTTTTTGGATTTAGGGGAGGAAATATGAACTTTAGGAGGGATATTTGTATGTGACCAAGTTTCAAAAATTGCGGGAAGTAACAATTCTAGCGGTTCCTCGCAAAGGTTTGCTATGTGATGATGATAATCGAATACGAATGGGATCTTTTCTTTTTGGCAAATAGATAAAGTTTCAGCAGTTGTATATGTTTTATCATCGTTTTCAAGCGTCATTTGCTTTTTTATATGTGTAGGAAGTTTTTTTATATTTTCATGGAAACGCTCAACCGCTTTTTCTTTATTTCCATAGGCACCACCTACATGGATATTAATATAGGAAGAATCTGCAACGCCTATTGCATCTAATACTTTATAATGATAGGCCATATCTGTAATAGCGTTAGTTGTAATATGTGGCTTGTCGCTTGTAAATAGCGTAAATTGATTTGGATGAAAACTTACTCGTAAATTGTGTTCTTTAATTAATGCCCCAATTTTACGCCAAAGCGGTATAAATGCCTCGATATAATCAAAATCGACTTCCGGATGTGTTGCAAGTGGGACAATGGAAGAAGATAAGCGATATAACGGAATTTCATGAGCTATATTGTAATGAAGAATACGTATTGTATGCTCAAGATTCTGTCTTGTAACATCGTATAATTTATCTTCACGCTCTTGTTTACTAAGCTTTTGAAAGCTTGTAAATGTCATCGTTTTGGCAGGAGAACAGTCCCACAGTGCCATTGCATGTGATACATATCCGAACCGCATAATCATATGTGATACACCTCTTTTTACTCATTATCTTTCCTATAAGAAGAAGGAAAGTATCGTTCCTATCCATTCTTTCCCTCTATCAATAAGAGAAAGGGTGCTAACATCTTTAAAGGAAAGCAAGGACGCGTTTTCTAAATCTTCATGGAATCTGTTTTTTACTATTTGTATAAAATGTTTATCATATAAAAGGCAGTTGATTTCATGATTAATATATAAACTTCTCATATCAAAGTTTGCAGTTCCGATATCACAAATATAATCGTCCACTATAATAACTTTGGCGTGAAAAAAACCTTGTTGAAATGCGTAAATATTACAACCGGCTTGTATTAACTTTCGGCAATATGGAAATTTTGCTTCTCGGACAAGGGCGTGATCAGCTTTTTCTGGAACGAGAATCGTGACTTTAACCCCACGTTTTCGTGCTTTTAATAATGCGTTCATAATTTTTTTTCCAGGAATGAAATATGGTGTACCGATAAAGAGTTCTTCTTTCGTATTTTCAATTAAGTGTAAAAAAGTATGTTGTAAATAAGCCCCATCGGTCGGAATAAATTGATGTTGGATGGTACCAGGTTGCAGTTTCGGAAAATAAAGAGAAGTATCCAATAAGTTTTGGTTTGTATCATCAAACCAGTCATGTAAAAATTGTTTTTGTAAATCTTGTACTCCTTCGCCTGAAATGCGTAAATGATAGTCTCGCCATAATCCTAAACGTTCATTATGTCCCAAATACTCTTCACCGATATTAAATCCACCGATATAACCAATTTTTCCGTCAATTACTGTAATTTTTCTGTGGTTGCGCTGATTGGCAGAAAAGAAAAGGAACGGAAATTTCACTTTATGACAAAATGAAAAAGAGACGCCGTGTTTTTGTAGGGAATGAATTGCCTCGTTTGATAAATAATGGCTTCCCAATCGATCGAGTAGAAGTCTTACTTCAATTCCTTCTTTTGCCTTATCGATAAGTAACTTTAAAAATTCACGACTGATTTTATCGTTTTTTACAATGAAGAACAAAACGTGTACATGGTGCTTTGCTTGTTGTATATCAGTAAATAAAGCATCATATAAATCCTGTCCGTATGTATAAAGGTGAAAATTACTTTGACGTAAAGGGAAAGCACGAGAGCGCACACGTTTTAAATGAAGAATCCTCCCATATAAAAGGTCAATTGTGATCCAAAGAATAACGCATATTAACAAGAGAGATAAGAAGAACATAAGTGAATTCCCTCCTTTGCATTCTTTTCACCTTCATTTTGCTGGTTGTCCGATAAAGGACGATTGGTGAGTCTAATAATCAGTAGGGAATAAACAACTTTCTACTGATTAAAGTTTCACTTTATAGTTTCACCGAAATAAACAGCTTTATTAAAAAATATGTTGTTGTATAACAAAAAACTGTTGACTGAATGCTCACTCATTATATAATGAAGATAGGGGAAAAAATTCAGAAAATTATATGTTTTCGAAGATTCTAAAAAATAAAGAGGGCTTACAAAGAGAGGGGTAGCATAAAAATGAATAGCTTACTGATCATGAATTGGCTGGCTGCCATTGCTGTTATTGCTTATGCGGGATATTTGTTTGTATATCTTATACGAACGAGGATGGCCTACATACAGTTAGGAAAAAAGATTGAATTTGACCGTCGTTTTAAAGAGCGTTGGGATCTCCTTAAGGTCAATGTTTTCGGTCAGAAAAAGCTGCTGAAAGATAAGAAGAGCGGCATTATTCACGTTATGTTCTTTTACGGATTTATTCTTGTCCAATTTGGAGCAATTGACTTCGTTTGGAAAGGACTCGCACCAGGATCACATCTTCCACTTGGACCACTATACCCTGCATTTACATTCTTCCAGGAAATTGTCACACTTGTTATTTTAATTGCAGTCTTTTGGGCTTTTCATAGACGTTATGTTGAGAAGCTAGTTCGTTTAAAACGTAATTTCAAATCAGGCCTTGTTCTTATCTTTATTGGTGGCTTAATGATTTCTGTGCTACTCGGTAATGGGATGGGAATTATATGGCACGGCGAGGAGCTTTCATGGAGTGAGCCAATCGCTTCTGCAATCGCTTACGTTTTCTCGGGAATAAATGAAACCGTAGCCATTTCTGTGTTCTATTTCTCTTGGTGGGTGCATCTACTAATTTTGTTAACGTTTTTAGTGTACGTTCCACAATCAAAACACGCGCATTTAATTGCGGGACCAGCTAACGTTTTCTTCGGTCGTCTTTCAAATCCAGGGAAACTTGAAAAGATTGACTTTGAAGATGAAACGCAAGAAACATTTGGTGTTGGTAAAATCGAAGACTTTAGACAAAATCAGCTTATTGATTTATACGCTTGCGTAGAGTGTGGTCGCTGTACAAATATGTGCCCGGCAACAGGAACAGGGAAAATGTTATCGCCGATGGATTTAATTTTAAAACTGCGCGATCATTTAACTGATAAAGGAGCAGCAGTGACATCAAAAGCACCGTGGGTTCCAGTAGTTGCTTTTAATAATACACAAGGAAATCAGTTAGCGATGATGGCGGCTGGGAAAGGGCAACAAGAATCAGCGGCTACAACGCTAGCTTACGATCCGAGTTTAATCGGAGATGTTATTACAGAAGAAGAAATTTGGGCTTGTACAACGTGCCGTAACTGTGAAGACCAGTGTCCAGTTATGAATGAGCATGTTGACAAAATTATTGATTTACGCCGCTATCTTGTTTTAACAGAAGGAAAGATGGACGCGGAAGCGCAGCGTGCGATGACAAACATCGAGCGTCAAGGGAATCCGTGGGGACTGAACCGTAAAGAGCGTGAAACTTGGCGCCAAGGTGATGATGAAGTAACGGTTCCAACTGTAAAAGAAAAATCGAAAGCTGGCGAGGAGTTCGAATATTTATTCTGGGTTGGTTCAATGGGATCATATGATAATCGTAGTCAGAAGATTGCAATATCATTTGCGAAGTTAATGAACGAAGCAGGCATTTCATTCGCGATACTTGGTAATAAAGAAAAGAATTCTGGGGATACACCGCGACGTCTTGGAAATGAATTTGTCTTCCAAGAGATGGCGACAAAGAATATCGAGGAATTTGAAAAAGCAGGAGTGAAGAAAATCGTTACGATTGATCCTCACGCTTATAACACGTTTAAAAATGAGTATCCAGACTTTGGCTTGCAAGCAGAAGTCTATCATCATACAGAATTGTTAGCTCAGTGGGTGAAAGAAGGACGCTTAAAACCTGTTCACGCTATTGAGGAAACAGTTACGTACCATGATTCCTGCTATTTAGGAAGATACAACGAAGTATACGAAGCACCGCGGGACATTTTGAAAGCAATTCCTGGTGTGAATCTTGTAGAAATGGCACGTAACCGTGAAACAGGAATGTGTTGTGGCGCAGGTGGTGGCCTAATGTGGATGGAAGAGACAGCAGGTTCACGTATTAACGTTGCTCGTACAGAACAAGCACTAGCTGTAGAGCCATCTATTATCGGTACAGGTTGTCCATATTGCTTAACGATGATTAGCGATGGGACGAAAGCGAAAGAAGTAGAAGAGAATGTTCAAACTCTTGATGTAACAGAGATTTTAGAACGATCTGTTATCGGACAGAAGAAAGAAGCGATGTAATTTGTAGGAATGAATACAACTTTAGAGAGGTGCAATCATTGCACCTCTTCTCAACGTAAGAACACCGAGCGAGCGCTCGGTGCTAAAAAAAGAGATGGGGGAAATAGATATGAGTAAAACAGTTATTTTAAGTGCTGCAAGAACACCGGTTGGGAAATTTGGAGGATCTTTAAAAGACGTAAAAGCAACAGAACTTGGGGGAATTGCAATTAAAGCAGCGCTTGAAAGAGCAAATGTTTCTGCTAATGATGTTGAAGAAGTTATATTCGGAACAGTTATTCAAGGTGGACAAGGACAAATTCCATCACGCCAAGCTGCGAGGGCTGCTGGAATCCCTTGGGAAGTGCAGACGGAAACAGTGAACAAAGTTTGTGCATCAGGGCTTCGTGCGGTTACGTTAGCGGATCAAATTATTCGTACTGGCGATCAATCACTTATTGTAGCTGGGGGTATGGAGTCGATGAGTAATAGTCCTTACATTTTACGCGGAGCAAGATGGGGATACAGAATGGGAAACAACGAAGTGATTGATTTAAACGTTGCTGACGGTTTAACATGCGCATTTTCAGGTGTACACATGGGTGTTTATGGCGGAGAAGTTGCGAAGGAAGATGGAATCTCTCGTGAAGCGCAAGATGAATGGGCGTACCGTAGCCATCAACGTGCAGTTTCAGCGCATAAAGAAGGACGTTTTGAAGAGGAAATCGTACCAGTAACGATCCCGCAAAGAAAAGGCGATCCTATTGTCGTTGCAAAGGATGAGGCGCCGCGTGCGGATACAACGATTGAAAAATTAGCGAAATTAAAACCTGTATTTGATAAGACATCAGCAGTGACAGCGGGTAATGCGCCAGGACTAAATGATGGTGGTGCGGCACTTGTACTAATGAGCGAAGACAGAGCAAAGCAAGAAGGAAGAAAGCCATTAGCGACAATTTTGGCACATACGGCAATTGCAGTGGAGTCTAAAGATTTCCCAAGAACGCCAGGTTATGCAATTAACGAATTGTTGAAAAAAACAGGCAAGACAATTGAAGATATCGATTTATTTGAGATTAATGAAGCATTTGCAGCGGTAGCAATTGCAAGTACAGAGATTGCAGGGATTGACCCAGACAAATTGAATGTAAATGGCGGCGCAGTGGCAATGGGACATCCGATTGGAGCAAGTGGAGCGCGTATTATCGTAACACTTATCCACGCACTGAAGCAGCGCGGCGGCGGAATTGGAATTGCTTCGATTTGTAGTGGTGGCGGTCAAGGTGACGCAATTATGATTGAAGTTCGTTAATTTACGTGTAGGTGATTTTTGATTTATTAACAATTTATATTAAGGGGGAAGAAAGAATGGGTGTACAAAAAATAGTTGTAATTGGTGCGGGACAAATGGGATCGGGAATTGCGCAAGTATGTGCAATGGCAGGATATGATGTGAAGGTACAAGATTTAAAACAAGAGCAATTAGACAGAGGATTGGCTATTATTACGAAAAACTTAGCGCGCCAAGTAGAAAAAGGACGCATGAAGGAAGAAGAGAAGGAAGCAACGTTAAATCGCCTTACAGTAACGCTTGATTTAGATTGTGTGAAGGAAGCGGACCTCATTATTGAAGCAGCTGTTGAGAAAATGGATATTAAAAAGAAAATCTTTGCGAATCTAGATGAAATTGCTCCAGAACACGCAATTTTAGCGACGAATACGTCATCTCTACCAATTACAGAAATTGCAGCGGTAACGAAACGTCCGGAGAAAGTAATCGGTATGCACTTTATGAATCCGGTTCCGGTTATGAAGCTTGTTGAAATTATTCGTGGTTTGGCTACAGATGATGCGGTATATAAAACGATTGAGGATATTACGAAGAAAATTGGGAAAGTACCAGTTGAAGTAAATGATTTCCCAGGGTTTGTATCGAACCGTATTTTATTGCCGATGATTAACGAGGCAATCTATACGTTATATGAAGGTGTAGCGACGAAAGAAGCGATTGATGAAGTAATGAAACTCGGTATGAATCATCCGATGGGGCCTTTAACGCTCGCTGATTTTATCGGTTTAGATACATGTTTATACATTATGGAAGTGTTGCATGAAGGTTTAGGTGATAGTAAATATCGCCCATGTCCATTATTACGCAAGTATGTGAATGCAGGATGGTTAGGACGTAAAACGGGTCGTGGCTTCTACGTTTACGAATAAAATCCTCCCTTTATTAAAATAGTGGTCTTACCAAATTGTTAAAAAGATATATAGCAAACGGAGGCGAAGAACATGAATTTTCATTTTACTGAAGAGCAACAAATGATGAGGAAAATGGTTCGAGATTTTGCGCAGAAGGAAATAGCTCCCTTTGTTCCTAGTATGGAACAAGGGGTGTTCCCGAAAGAGATTTTGCAAAAGATGGGTGAGCTTGGACTAATGGGTATTCCAGCGCCTGCAAAATATGGCGGGGCAGAAATGGATTTTATTTCATATATTTTAGCAATTGAGGAAATTTCAAAGGTAAGTGCAACGGTTGGTGTAATTTTAGCTGTACATACGTCAGTTGGAATGAATCCGATTTTATACTTCGGAACAGAAGAACAGAAGCAGAAATATGTTTCTAAACTTGCGACTGGTGAGTATTTAGGTGCATTTGCTCTAACAGAACCGAATGCAGGATCAGATGCAGGGAGTTTGAAATCAAGAGCTGTAAAGAAAGACGATCACTACATTATTAATGGATCGAAAGTATTTATTACAAATGGCGGTGAAGCAAGTACATACATTGTATTCGCTTCTACAAATCCAGAGGCAGGAAAAAGTGGGATTTCTGCATTTATAGTAGAGAAAGATACACCGGGCTTAATTATTGGAAAAGATGAGCATAAAATGGGACTTCTCGGTTCTCGCACAGTACAACTTACGTTCGAAGATATGAAAGTGCCGGCTGAGAATTTACTTGGTGAAGAAGGACAAGGATTTAAGGTAGCGATGGCAAATTTAGATGTTGGGCGAATTGGAATTGGTGCACAGGCTTTAGGAATTGCGGAAGCAGCGCTTGCATGTGCAATTGATTATGCGAAAGAACGTGAGCAATTCGGAAAGCCAATTGCGGCGCAACAAGGAATCGGATTCAAACTTGCAGATATGGCAACTAGTGTAGAAGCAGCGCGATTACTTGTATATAGAGCGGCATCGCTAAGAGCACAAGGATTACCATGTGGTAAAGAGGCATCTATTGCGAAATTATTCGCTTCTAAGACGGCTGTTGAAGTTGCGATTGAAGCGGTACAAGTATTTGGTGGTTACGGTTATACGAAAGACTATCCAGTAGAACGATTTTTCCGTGATGCGAAAATCACGCAAATATATGAAGGAACGAGTGAGATACAGAAACTTGTTATTAGTCGAGCTTTATAAAAGGAAAAGGGGGAGACGGGAATGCATTTTAAACTATCAGAAGAACATGAAATGATAAGAAAAATGGTTCGGGATTTTGCTAAGAACGAAGTAGCACCGACGGCAGCTGAGCGTGATGAAGAAGAGAGATTTGATCGTGCACTATTTGATCAAATGGCAGAGCTTGGTTTAACCGGCATTCCGTGGCCTGAAGAATACGGCGGAATTGGAAGCGATTACTTAGCGTATGTAATTGCTATTGAAGAATTATCTCGTGTTTGTGCTTCAACAGGTGTAACGCTGTCTGCACACACTTCACTTGCTGGTTGGCCAATTTTTAAATTTGGAACGGAAGAACAAAAGCAAAAGTTTTTACGACCGATGGCAGAAGGAACGAAAATTGGCGCATACGGTTTAACGGAGCCAAGTTCTGGTTCAGATGCTGGCGGAATGAGGACAACTGCGAAAAGAGATGGAGACCATTACATTTTAAATGGATCGAAAATCTTTATTACAAATGGTGGTATTGCTGATATTTATGTTGTTTTTGCGTTAACTGATCCTGAATCGAAGCAGCGTGGTACGAGCGCGTTTATTGTGGAGAGTGATACACCAGGATTTTCAGTTGGGAAGAAGGAAAGCAAGTTAGGGATTCGTTCTTCACCAACAACTGAAATTATGTTCGAAGATTGCCGTATTCCTGTAGAGAATCTACTAGGGGAAGAGGGCCAAGGATTTAAAGTTGCGATGCAAACATTAGATGGCGGCCGTAATGGTATTGCCGCGCAAGCAGTCGGTATTGCACAAGGGGCTTTAGATGCTTCTGTAGAATATGCAAGAGAGCGTCATCAGTTTGGGAAACCAATTGCGGCGCAGCAAGGAATTGGCTTTAAACTTGCAGATATGGCAACGGATGTGGAGGCGGCGCGTCTTCTAACATACCAAGCGGCTTGGCTTGAATCGGAGGGGCTTCCGTATGGGAAAGAGTCAGCGATGTCAAAAGTATTTGCAGGAGATACAGCGATGAAGGTGACGACTGAAGCGGTACAAGTATTTGGTGGTTACGGTTATACGAAAGATTATCCAGTAGAGCGTTATATGCGCGATGCAAAGATTACACAAATATATGAGGGAACACAAGAGATTCAAAGGCTTGTAATTTCTCGTATGTTAACGAAGTAGGAACGAAAGCGTAGGTATTTTCCTACGCTTTTTCCTTCCAAAAAATAATAGAGAGAGGTGAAGGGGATGGTTAAACATAATGTACATGCGTCCGTGAAAGATGAAAAATTAGTTGCGTTAAGACGTGAACAAATGATTAAAGGTGCGGTGCAATTGTTTAAGCAAAAAGGGTTCCCACGTACAACAACGAGAGAGATTGCGAAGGCGGCTGGGTTTAGTATTGGAACACTTTATGAGTACATTCGTACAAAAGATGATGTTTTATATTTAGTTTGTGATAGTATTTATGAACATGTAAAAGAAAGATTAGAGGAAGTAGTGTGTACAGAAAAAGGGAGTATAGAAAGTTTAAAGATAGCAATAACGAATTACTTTAAAGTGATGGACGAATTGCAGGAAGAAGTATTGATAATGTATCAAGAGGTACGTTTTTTACCGAAAGAATCACTCCCGTACGTATTAGAAAAAGAGTTTCAAATGGTCGGGATGTTTGAGAATATTTTAGAGCAGTGTACAGAAAATGGGACATTTACATTAAATAAAAAAGAGATACAGCTTCTTGCACATAACATTTTCATACAAGGACAAATGTGGGGATTTAGACGTTGGGCCCTGCAAAAACTATATACGCTTGAAGAATATACAGAAATGCAAATTAGGTATGTATTGCAAGGAGCACATATGTTTCCGAAATAAGGAATAGACAAATTATAATTTTATTACCATATTAAAGTTTCCCGTTTTTTTTGTAGCATATTTGTACGACTTTTGTTTATAATGAATAGTATGGATTTTTTTAAGCAGACCGTTATATATAAGGTTATATTTGAAGAAAGGAAGTGCCGCATAAGTGAATTTTAAGCAATATTCACCAGAAGAGCTAAAAGAATGTTCAATGATTGAAGTTGTACATAGCGTTTTAGGGGATAAAAGACAAGCAACGACATTCAACGAGTTGGTTCAAGAAATCGCTCAAGTGCTGGGACTATCTCAAGAGCAAGTTAATGCGAAACTCGCACAATTTTATACAGATTTAAACATCGATGGACGTTTCATTAATTTAGGAGAAAATCGTTGGGGACTACGCAGTTGGTACCCATATGAGCAAATTGATGAAGAAATCTTACCTCAGCCAAAGCCGAAGAAGAAACGTAAAGTTGAAGAAGACGGTTTTGACGACTACATTGAAGAAGATGAAGACTTCGACGATGCAGACGGAAATGAAGAAGAAGAAGAGGTAGAAGATTTGGACAAGGTTCTTGAAGAAGAAGACGGAGATGACGATGATCTTGATGATTTAGATGAAGATGATGACGATGACTTCGCCGAAGAAGAACTTGAGTACGATGAAACTGAAGAAGAAGAAGAGGAAGAACTGTAGTTCTTGACTTTTCATTATCGTCCATGTAGAATCATTTTTGGGCTCTTTAAAAAAGGACGATAATACTTTTAAAGTGTAAATATAAAAGAAAATTGCTCCCTACTTATTACTTTATGTGATGAGGGGAGCAATTTTCTTTTTTGTTTTTTGTTTAGAAAATAAAAAGAGTCTAACAATAAGATGGATACAGTGTTATCTACATACGTTGCGCTTTGCAACGGTGATTATATAACAGCAAAATAGGAGGGAGCTTTTTCATGACTAAGTATATTTTTGTAACAGGCGGTGTAGTATCGTCTTTAGGAAAAGGTATTACAGCAGCATCTCTTGGAAGACTTTTAAAAAATCGTGGTTTAAACGTAACGATTCAAAAGTTTGATCCATACATTAACGTAGACCCAGGGACTATGAGCCCATACCAACACGGTGAGGTATTCGTAACAGATGATGGTGCAGAAACTGACTTAGACCTTGGTCACTATGAGCGTTTCATCGACATCAACTTAAACAAATACAGCAACGTAACAACAGGTAAAATTTACTCTTCAGTTCTTCAAAAAGAGCGTCGTGGTGAATACCTAGGAGGAACAGTTCAAGTTATTCCTCACATTACTAACGAAATTAAAGAGCGTGTATACCGTTCTGGTCGCGAAACAAACGCAGACGTTGTTATTACAGAAATTGGTGGAACTGTTGGTGACATCGAGTCTCTACCATTCTTAGAAGCAATCCGTCAAATTAAGAGCGACATCGGTCGTGACAATGTAATGTACATTCACTGTACGTTAATCCCGTACTTAAAAGCAGCGGGTGAAATGAAAACAAAACCAACGCAACATAGCGTTAAAGAGCTTCGCAGCTTAGGTATTCAACCAAATATTATCGTTGTTCGTACAGAATTGCCTGTTTCTCAAGATATGAAAGACAAGCTTGCATTATTCTGTGACATTGATACAAAAGCAGTTATCGAAGCACGCGATGCAGATACTTTATATGCGGTTCCATTATCTCTTCAAGAGCAAAATATGGACCAAATCGTTTGCGATCACTTAAAATTAGACAATCCAGCTGCAGATATGACAGAGTGGACTGCGCTAGTTGATAAAGTACGTAACCTTTCTAAGAAAACAAAAATTGCTCTTGTAGGTAAATACGTAGAGCTTCAAGATGCATACATTTCTGTTGTAGAAGCACTTCGTCATGCGGGTTATTCATTCGACACAGATGTAGAAGTGAAATGGGTAAATGCTGAACACGTAACACCAGAGAACGTACAAGAATTAGTTGGCGACACAGATGGTATCCTTGTACCTGGTGGATTCGGCGATCGTGGTGTAGAAGGTAAAATCGTTGCAATTCAATATGCTCGTGAAAACAAAGTACCATTCTTAGGAATTTGCTTAGGTATGCAACTTGCATCAATCGAATTTGCACGTAACGTATTAGGATTAGAAGGAGCTAACTCTTCTGAAATTAATCCTGACACACCTTATGCAATCATTGACTTATTACCAGAACAAAAAGATGTAGAAGACTTAGGTGGTACACTTCGTCTTGGCCTATACCCGTGTAAGCTTGCTGAAGAAACAAATGCTTACAGTGCTTACAATGAGCCGGTTGTATATGAGCGTCATCGTCATCGTTATGAGTTCAACAATCAATTCCGTCCGGATATGGAAAAAGAAGGATTTGTATTCTCTGGTACAAGCCCAGACGGCCGTCTAGTTGAAATCATTGAATTAAAAGATCACCCTTGGTTCGTGGCAGCACAGTTCCACCCAGAACTAGTTTCTCGTCCAAACCGTCCACAACCATTGTTCCATGACTTCGTAAGAGCTTCTATTACGAATAAAGAGAGCAAGTAATAAAAAAAGCGCCTAGAATAGGGCGCTTTTTTTAATATTCATTTAACATTTCATCGATTGTAAATTTGATCCCATGATATGCAAATAAAGCTATCATTAAACTTGGGAATCCGTAGCGATTGCCTTCATCATCTGGAATAAGACCTTTTAACAGCTTTGTATCAATATGTACATCTGTATATTGTTCTAGTGATTCAGTACCTTCTTGAATAGCAGAGATACCGACAATAGAGTGTCCATCTGCTTGAAGTTTTTTTGCCATTGCTACAACTTCTTCATCTGTTGAAAAACGGCTAATAAGAAGTACACGATCTGCAGAAGTTACTTCTACTTCTTTACCATTTTCAAATAATCGTTTTGCTTGCTTCATTGGTTCAGCACCGGATAATGCTTCAGCAACAACGCCCTCCATTTCATTTGTACCATGTAAATAAATGAAACCATCGCCAACTAATGCTTGGGCAAGTAAGCGGGCGCTATCTTCTATATTCATTTCCTCTTTTTGAGAAACTCTGGAGAAATAACCACTTAATTGAGTTGAAAAAATTTTTAACATAATGTTACTCCCTTCGTACGTGTTTACCGGCTTTCATTATAGTTTATTTTTTTAGAAAGGTGAAATCGAAGGGTGGCATAACAAAATAGGAAACGGTAAAATAAGAAAGAATAGGAAGGAATTTGCCAAAGAATAGCGAAAATTAATCGTTAAGATATAAGAAGCTTTAAATCTTGTACTTACACAGAAAGGTTGGGAGTTATGGAAGGGAAAATTTTAATCGTTGATGATCAATATGGCATTCGTGTGTTATTACATGAAGTGTTCCAAAAAGAAGGTTATCAGACATTCCAAGCAGCAAATGGATTTCAAGCTTTAGATATCGTGAAAAAGGATAATCCAGATTTAGTAGTGTTAGATATGAAAATTCCAGGTATGGATGGTATAGAGATTTTAAAACATGTAAAGGAAATTGATGAGAGTATTAAAGTAATTTTAATGACTGCTTATGGAGAGCTTGATATGATCCAAGAAGCAAAAGATTTAGGAGCTTTAATGCACTTTGCTAAACCGTTTGATATTGATGAGATTCGTCAAGCAGTGAGAGATCAGCTTGCTGTAGAGGCGTAAAAAATGAATTTTTTATAAAAAATATGGAAAAAAGCGTTTACATGGACTATTGAGCAGGTGAATACGGTTGAGTTTTTGAGTACAAGTTGTTATCCTATTGAGTGTAGAAAAAAGTCCGGTATGTAAATATACATATTTTACCTTATTCTGGTCATACTACCAGCGATAAGAACTTATCGGATACAAAAAACGTTTTTTAGGAGGATTCACCATGCCTTTAGTTTCTATGAAAGAAATGCTAAACACAGCACTAGAAGGAAAATACGCAGTTGGTCAATTCAACATGAACAACTTAGAGTGGACTCAAGCTATCTTAGCTGCTGCGGAAGAAGAAAAATCTCCTGTAATCCTAGGTGTATCTGAGGGTGCAGCTCGTCATATGACTGGTTTCAAAACAGTTGTAGCTATGGTTAAAGCTTTAATCGAAGAAATGAACATCACTGTTCCTGTAGCGATTCACCTTGACCATGGTTCAAGCTTCGAAAAATGTAAAGAAGCAATCGATGCAGGTTTCACATCTGTAATGATCGACGCTTCTCACCACCCATTCGAAGAAAACGTTGAAACTACTAAAAAAGTAGTAGAATACGCACACGCTCGTAACGTATCTGTTGAAGCTGAGCTTGGAACAGTTGGCGGACAAGAAGACGACATCATCGCTGAAGGCGTAATTTACGCTGATCCAGCAGAGTGTAAGCACCTTGTTGAAGCAACAGGTATCGATTGCCTAGCTCCAGCTTTAGGTTCTGTACACGGTCCTTACAAAGGTGAGCCTAACTTAGGATTCGCTGAAATGGAACAAGTTCGTGACTTCACTGGTGTACCTTTAGTATTACACGGTGGTACTGGTATCCCAACTGCTGATATCGTAAAAGCTATCTCTTTAGGTACTTCAAAAATTAACGTAAACACTGAGAACCAAATCGAGTTTACAAAAGCTGTTCGTGAAGTATTAAACAAAGACCAAGAAGTTTACGATCCTCGTAAATTTATTGGACCTGGCCGTGACGCTATTAAAGCAACTGTTGCTGGTAAAATGCGTGAATTCGGTTCTAACGGTAAAGCGTAAGAATAAAATTCCGTTTTGGAAACCGTCTAGTCTTTTAGACGGTTTCCTTTCGTTGTATAATGAAAGCGTGAACAAGTCTAAAGATTTTTATCATTTTGTTTTTGAAATAGAAAATAATGTGCATAGTCCTATTAAATAAATGTGATAACGTATCTAAATTGATAAAGTAAATTCGATGAATAGTTAATCTTTATCTAGTCGTACTACAGGAGAAATGAAGATAATGGTTTCCTATTTATTGAGTGTTAGGGTGGAAAGAGTGATTGAGATTCTTAAGGGGAGCTTTCTATAAAGATATAGAAAGTAAATACATTCACAAGAAGGGAGCTCAATATGGAAAAATTGCTAATTGAAGGCGGAAGAGCTTTAAATGGAACAATTCGAGTGAGTGGTGCAAAGAATAGCGCCGTTGCACTAATTCCAGCGACAATTTTAGCTGATACTCCAGTAACTATTGGTGGTGTCCCTAATATTTCGGACGTGAAAATGTTAGGAGACTTGCTAGAGGAAATTGGAGGAAGGGTAACTTATGGACAGGAGGAAGAGATGGTAGTCGATCCTTCTAACATGGTTGCTATGCCTTTACCGAATGGAAAAGTGAAAAAATTGCGTGCTTCTTATTATTTAATGGGTGCGATGCTTGGCCGTTTTAAAAAAGCTGTTATTGGGCTTCCAGGTGGATGTCATTTAGGACCGAGGCCGATTGATCAGCATATTAAAGGGTTTGAAGCGTTAGGTGCACATGTTACGAATGAACAGGGTGCGATTTATTTAAGAGCAGATGAATTGCGCGGGGCACGTATTTATTTAGATGTTGTTAGTGTAGGAGCTACGATTAATATTATGCTGGCAGCTGTGCGAGCGAAGGGTAGAACTGTTATTGAAAACGCAGCGAAAGAACCAGAGATTATTGATGTAGCTACATTGTTAACAAGCATGGGTGCACGTATTAAAGGTGCTGGCACAGATGTAATTCGAATTGATGGTGTGGATTCACTGCACGGTTGTCATCATACGATCATTCCGGATCGTATTGAAGCGGGTACGTATATGATTTTGGGAGCTGCATCAGGAGGAGAAGTAACGGTTGATAATGTTATTCCTCAACATTTAGAGTCAGTTACAGCGAAGTTAAGAGAAGCTGGTGTCCAAGTTGAAACGAACGATGACCAAATTACAGTGAACGGTAATAGAAGGTTAAAAGTAGTTGATATAAAAACGCTTGTATATCCAGGATTCCCAACAGATTTACAACAACCATTTACGACGCTTTTAACAAAGGCGCACGGAACGGGTGTTGTAACGGATACGATTTACGGCGCACGCTTTAAACACATTGATGAGTTACGTCGTATGAATGCACAAATTAAAGTAGAAGGTCGTTCGGCAATTGTAACTGGTCCTATTTTATTGCAAGGTGCAAAAGTGAAAGCGAGTGATTTGCGAGCTGGAGCGGCCCTTGTTATTGCAGGGTTAATGGCGGATGGAATCACAGAAGTAACCGGACTTGAGCATATTGATCGAGGTTATGAAAATATAGTAGACAAGCTTAAAGGCCTTGGCGCAAACATTTGGCGAGAACAAATGACAAGTCAAGAAATTGAAGAGATGAAGAACGCATAAGTGATACTTCCGCAAGGGGGAAGCGAAGCATCACTACTTGCGGAAGTATACTTTATAGAGAAACACAGTTCACAAAATACGGCAGAATATATAAAGACTTAAAGGAGAGGGATTATCGTGGAAAGAAGTTTATCTATGGAGTTAGTACGTGTAACAGAGGCTGCAGCATTATCATCAGCGCGTTGGATGGGACGCGGGAAAAAGGATGAGGCAGACGGTGCAGCAACATCAGCTATGCGTGATGTATTTGATACAATTCCGATGAAAGGTACAGTTGTAATTGGTGAGGGTGAGATGGATGAAGCGCCAATGCTATATATCGGAGAAAAATTAGGTACAGGATATGGTCCACGTGTAGACGTTGCAGTTGATCCTTTAGAAGGGACAAACATCGTGGCAGCTGGTGGATGGAATGCTCTTGCTGTTATTGCAATTGCAGATCATGGTAATTTGTTACATGCTCCTGACATGTACATGGATAAAATCGCGGTTGGCCCAGAAGCGGTTGGGGCGGTCGATATTGATGCGCCTATTATCGATAACTTACGTGCGGTTGCGAAGGCGAAAAATAAAGATATTGAAGATGTTGTAGCGACAGTTTTAAACCGTCCACGTCATCAAGCGATTATCGAAGAAATTCGTAAAGCTGGTGCTCGTATTAAATTGATTAACGATGGAGATGTGGCTGGAGCAATTAACACTGCATTTGATCGTACAGGTGTAGACATTTTATTCGGATCTGGTGGAGCGCCTGAGGGTGTATTAGCAGCAGTTGCATTAAAATGTTTAGGTGGAGAAATCCACGGAAAGCTTCTGCCTCAAAATGAAGCTGAATTAGCTCGTTGTAAAAAAATGGGCATTGAAGATATAAATCGTATCCTTCGCATGGAAGACTTAGTAAAAGGTGACGATGCAATCTTTGCAGCAACAGGCGTAACAGACGGAGAGCTATTACGCGGCGTTCAATTTAAAGGTAGCGTAGGAACAACACAATCCCTTGTTATGCGTGCAAAATCAGGCACAGTACGCTTCGTAGACGGACGTCATAGCTTGAATAAAAAACCAAACTTGGTTATTAAATAAAAAGTGGAAGCGGCTCGTTCAGAATTGCAGGGCATTGGAACTCTCGATCTTGAAGCGCTTTTTGCTTCGAGTGAGAGAGTGAAATGACCGGAGATTCTAGCCGCTGGAACTGGATTAAATAAAAAGCGTAAGCAGCTCGTTCAGAATGGGAAGAAGTGAAGCAACCGACCATTCTAGCTGCTGAAGCTGGATTAAGTAAAAAGTGAAATGACCGGAGATTATAGCTGCTGGAACTGGATTGAGTAAAAGCGTAAGCAGCTCGCTCAGAAGGGGAAGGCATTGGAGCTCTCGGCCATTCTAGCTACTGGAACTAGGTTAAATAAAAGCGAAGACAAATTTTCTTGTCTTCGCTTCTTGTATTTGTGTTTCAACGTATTGATTAAAACTAGATAAAAGGGTTACAATAGTGAATATTACCCTACTTGAACTTATTGCCTTTCATTATTAATTATTTGCCTTCCGTATTTTTTCCCTTTACCCATGTGAAAAGAGAATAACGTTAAAGTGTGGTGTCTGAATGAATTTGTCAATTGCAGCATTAGAAAACATGAAATTAAAAGAGTTATACGAGCTTGCGAAAGAATTTAAGATTTCGTATTATAGCAAATTAACGAAAAAAGAGTTAATCTTCGCTATCCTAAAAGCTCGAGCAGAAAAAGAAGGTTTCTTCTTCATGGAAGGCGTATTAGAAATTATTCAATCAGAAGGATTTGGATTCCTACGTCCTATCAACTATTCTCCAAGCTCAGAAGATATTTATATCTCAGCTTCGCAAATTCGTCGTTTCGATTTACGTAATGGAGACAAGGTTTCTGGTAAAGTACGACCTCCGAAAGAAAATGAACGCTATTTTGGATTATTACAAGTTGAAGCTGTAAACGGAGATGATCCAGAGTCAGCAAAAGAGCGTGTGCATTTCCCTGCATTAACACCATTATACCCAGATCGCCAAATGAAATTGGAAACGGAACCGAAAAAGTTACCGACACGCATCATGGATTTAATCGCACCAGTTGGATTTGGACAACGTGGTTTAATTGTCGCGCCTCCAAAGGCTGGTAAAACTAGTCTATTAAAAGAAATCGCACACAGTGTTACAACAAATCATCCGGAAGCTGAATTAATTGTACTTTTAATTGATGAGCGTCCAGAGGAAGTAACAGACATTGAACGTTCTGTTAAAGGTGATGTTGTAAGCTCTACTTTTGATGAAGTACCAGAAAATCATATTAAAGTAGCGGAACTTGTGTTAGAACGTGCAATGCGTCTTGTAGAGCATAAAAAAGATGTTATCATTTTAATGGATAGTATTACCCGTTTAGCGCGAGCTTACAACCTTGTTATTCCGCCAAGTGGTAGAACATTATCGGGTGGTATCGACCCAGCTGCCTTCCATAGACCGAAGCGTTTCTTTGGAGCTGCACGTAATATTGAAGAAGGCGGTAGCTTAACGATTTTAGCAACAGCGCTTGTTGATACAGGATCTCGTATGGACGATGTAATTTACGAAGAATTTAAAGGAACTGGAAATATGGAACTTCACTTAGATCGTTCATTAGCTGAGCGTCGTATCTTCCCGGCAATTGATATTCGCCGTTCTGGTACACGTAAAGAAGATCTATTAATTCCGAAAGAACATTTAGACAAGCTATGGGGTATTCGTAAAACAATGCGTGATACACCAGACTTTGTCGAAGGTTTCTTACGTAAACTTCGTCAAACAAAGACAAATGAAGAATTTTTACAAAACATTGTTGCAGATTCGAAAAGATATGTAACAACTAAGTAAAGGGAAAAGATTGGGACTCGCTTATTTCGTAGTAAGCGAGTTTTTTATGTTTTTTTAAGGGAATATTAGAGAGAGTAATATATGGGAAAAATTTTGTTTTTTGAGATGAAAATCATATTTGGGTCGAGAGCTTGAAGTGTCCTGGATTCTGAACGAGCCGCTTGCGCGTTTAATTAATATCTAGTTCCGGCGGCTAGCTCTTCGTGTCTAAGAACCTCCCGCACGAAAGGTAAAAAGCACCTTTTGTGCGAGAGAACCTTAGCCAGTCAGAGCTGAGCAAGCCGCCTCCACTTTTAATTATATCCAGCTCCAGCGGCTAGAATAGTCGGTGGCTTCGCGTCTTCCTACGAGGCAAAAAGCGCCTCTACGTCAGAAGCTCCATCCCCCTCCCATTCTGAACGAGCCGCTTGCGCTTTTATTTTATCCAGCTCCAGCGGCTAGAATCTCCGGTCATTTCACTCTCTCACTCGAAGCAAAAAGCGCTTCAAGGTCGAGAGTTCCAATGTCCTGCGATTCTAAATGAGCCACTTCTGCTTTTAAATTCAAAAAGACAAAAACAGGTAGTTGCAAAATGGAGTTAGCCTTGTTATAATTTCATCATATGTGTTTCATCAATATAGTTGTGCAAGCAGCTGAAGATGAAAAACTCTGTTTCGAAAATGATTCAGGGCGGAAGGAGATGAAAAGAATGAAAGCAGGAATCCATCCAAATTACAATAAAGTTGTATTTATGGACACGAACACAGGCTTCAAATTCTTAAGCGGGTCTACTAAAGGCTCTAGCGAAACTGTTGAGTGGGAAGATGGTAACACTTATCCATTACTAAAAATTGAGATCAGTTCTGATTCTCACCCATTCTACACTGGACGTCAGAAGTTTGCTACTGCAGACGGACGTGTTGACCGCTTCAATAAGAAATACGGTATCAAGTAATAAAGAACATAAAACAGGCAAGTGTATGTATTCGCTTGTCTGTTTTTTTTGCAAAAATATTAAACCTTTACCCTACTTTGGATTAGGAAAGTAGATGAAAGGAGAGCTCAATGTACTTAATGAATCAAAATGGTTGGATTGAAGTGATTTGCGGGAGTATGTTTTCTGGAAAATCAGAAGAGCTCATCCGCCGTATACGCCGTACGCAATTTGCGAAACAACATGCGATTGTATTTAAACCATGTATTGATAATCGTTATAGTGAAGAAGATGTTGTATCACATAATGGATTAAAGGTTAAAGCATTTCCTGTTTCAGCTTCAAAAGATATATTTACCCATGTAACAGAAGAGATGGATGTTATTGCAATCGATGAGGTGCAATTTTTTGATGGGGACATTGTGGAAGTGGTGCAAGTATTGGCAAATCGTGGCTATCGTGTCATTGTAGCTGGATTAGACCAAGATTTCCGTGGTCTACCATTTGGACAAGTTCCTCAGCTGATGGCGATTGCTGAACATGTAACTAAATTGCAGGCAGTTTGTTCTGCATGTGGATCTCCTGCAAGTCGTACGCAACGTTTAATCGATGGAGAACCAGCGGCATTTGATGATCCAATTATTTTAGTTGGGGCTTCAGAATCGTATGAACCACGTTGTCGTCATTGTCATGCAGTACCTACAAAACAAAGATAAATGAAACTCGCTATGTAGAGCGGGTTTTTTTCAAAATAGATGAAGATTTGTGGCCAGCTCTTCGTACAGCTAAGAACGTTAGGCAGTCAGAGCTGAGCGAGCCGCTTGCGTTTTTAAATATTATCTAGCTCCAGCGGCTAGAATGGTCGGTGGTTTCGCGTCTTCCTGCGAGGTAAAGAGCACCTCTCTGTCAGAAGCTCCAACCTCCTCCCATTCTGAGCGAGCCGCTTGCGCTTTTAAATATTATCTAGCTCCAGCGGCTAGAATCTCCGGCCATTTCACTCTCTCGCTCGAAGTAAAGAGCGAGAGAGGTCGAGAGTTCCAAATAGCCTGCGATTCTGAGCAAGCCGCTTGCGCTTTTAAATATATCTAGTTCCGGTGGCTAGCTCTTCGTGTCTAAGAACCTCCCGCACGAGAAGACAAAAAGCGTCTTCTGTGCAAGAGAACGTTAGCCAGTCAGAGCTGAGTGAGCCACCTCCACTTTTAAATATAATTTGCGTTTTTTTGATTAAGTACCATATACTATTTGTATTAGATACTAGGATGTAGAGGTGAATGGTGTGTTAGATCGTTTGCAAGCTGTAGAAGATCGTTATGAGAAGTTAAATGAATTGTTAAGTGACCCAGAGGTTATTAGTGATACGAATAAGCTTCGTGAGTATTCAAAGGAACAATCTGATATGCAGGAAACGGTAGAGGTGTACCGTGAGTATAAAGATGTTCGTGAGCAATTAAGAGATGCAAAAGCAATGTTAGAAGATAAGTTAGACGCTGATATGCGTGAAATGGTAAAAGAAGAGGTTTCTGAATTAGAAGGACAAGATAAAGAGTTGTCAGAGCGTCTGAAAATTTTACTTGTTCCAAAAGACCCTAATGATGATAAAAACGTTATCGTTGAGGTTCGTGGTGCTGCTGGTGGTGACGAGGCGGCTTTATTTGCTGGTGATTTATATCGTATGTATAGCCGTTATGCTGAGGTACAAGGTTGGAAAACTGAAATTATCGAAGCGAGCTATACAGAGTTAGGTGGATATAAAGAGATTATCTTTATGATTAACGGTAAAGGTGCTTTCGCGAAGCTGAAATTCGAGAATGGTGCTCACCGTGTACAACGTGTTCCTGAAACGGAATCTGGTGGACGTATTCATACGTCTACAGCAACTGTAGCTGTATTACCAGAGGCAGAAGAAGTAGAAATTAGTATTCATGAAAAAGATGTTCGTGTTGATACGTTTGCTTCTAGTGGTCCTGGTGGACAAAGTGTTAATACAACGATGTCAGCGGTACGTTTAACACATTTACCGACTGGTGTAGTTGTATCGTGTCAGGATGAGAAATCACAAATTAAGAATAAAGAAAAAGCGATGAAAGTATTACGCGCACGTGTTTATGATAAGTTTAGACAAGAAGCGCAAGCTGAGTATGATCAAAACCGTAAACAAGCTGTTGGTACGGGTGATCGTTCAGAGCGTATTCGTACGTATAATTTCCCGCAAAACCGTGTTACAGACCATCGAATCGGTTTAACGATTCAAAAGCTAGATCAAATCTTACAAGGTAAGTTAGATGATTTCATCAATGCCTTAGTGATGGAAGATCAGGCTCAAAAGATGGAGGCAGCTGAGTAATGCGTGTCTATGAAGCCCTGAAATGGGCTTCTTCTTTTTTACAGGAAAATGGACGAGATGAAAATGCGGGAGAAATTGTCCTTTGTCATGTATTAAAGACGAACAGAACCGGAATGCTCATGAATATGCGTGAAGAAATAACTGTGGAACAAGAAACAAGTTTTACGGAGTTTATTCACAAGCATGTAGAAGGTATTCCTATTCAATATATGATTGGTTATGAAATGTTTTATGGACGTTCATTCTTTGTGAATGAAGAAGTATTAATACCAAGACCGGAAACAGAAGAGCTTATAGTGGGAGTGTTAGAAAGAATCGAGCGTCATTTTGGTGATGAGAAACTGCATGTGGCGGATATCGGTACAGGTAGTGGAGCGATATCTATTACGCTTGCTTTAGAAAATAAAAATCTTCATGTGTATACGGTAGATATCGCACAAGAGTCGATTGAAGTTGCAAAAGAAAATGCAAAAACTTTGG
Organism: Bacillus sp. BML-BC051; assembly: GCF_019656175.1. NCBI lineage: Bacteria > Bacillati > Bacillota > Bacilli > Caryophanales > Bacillaceae > Bacillus > Bacillus sp. BML-BC051. The sequence goes on along the minus strand of NZ_BPLI01000017.1, from coordinate 293,280 downwards.
GCGCAGAAGTAACGTTCTATCATGGTGATTTATTGTCACCATTTCATAAAACAGGTCAAAAGTTAGATGTTGTTGTTTCAAATCCCCCATATATACCGGAAGAGGATTGGCGTGGCCTTTCTCCTGTGGTGAAAGAGCATGAGCCAAAGAGAGCGCTTGTTGGTGGTGAAGACGGATTAGATTTCTATCGCCGTTTTATGGAAGAGTTGCCGAATGTGTTGCAGAAGAAAGCAATTGTGGCATTTGAAATTGGAGTAGGGCAAGGTGAGGACGTAAAAGAGCTGTTACAACAAGCTTTTCCACATGCTCATGTTGAGGTTGTTTTTGATATTAACGGAAAAGATCGTATGGTATTTGCAGAAATGGAGTAAGGTTCACACCTTACTCTATTTTTTGTGGGAAAATTTATATAGATTTTGAATTTAATAGTTTAGAAAGATGAAAGTCTGTCCACACTGTTTGTAGAAGGGACGGTGGAGGAAATGAAAAAACAAGTTATTGCTTATCTTCTTCTATTATTAATTGGTGCACAATTGCTTGTGCAGTTTGGATATATGAAAGCTGATGCGAAAGGGCCTTCAGTTATTCCGAAAGAGGCCGTTCGATTACGAATTTTAGCAAATAGTGATTCAGATAAAGATCAGGCGTTAAAACGCAAAGTGCGTGATGAAGTAAAAGCACAAATTGATGGATGGGTAGCGGATTTAACTTCATTTGAAGAGGCGCGTAAAGTCATTCAAAGTCATATTCCAGAAATCGAAAAAACAGTGGCAAATACGTTGAAAAAAGAAGGAAGTAAAGATTCATTTCAAGTGAAATTCAGTAAGAATGTAAAGTTTCCTACAAAGGTATATGGGAATTTCATTTATCCAGCAGGGGAATATGAGGCCGTATTAATTACAATTGGGGAAGGTGAAGGGGCAAACTGGTGGTGTGTATTATTTCCGCCGATGTGTTTCTTAGATTTTTCAAGTGGTACAGCTGTAAGGAAAGAAGAACATGTTGTGAAGGCTGAATCTCCTGAAGAGGGGGAAGTTAAGGAGCAAGATGAGGAAGTAGTGGATGTACCAGAGAAGAAAGAGGATAAAGTGAAAGAAACGAAAGTTGTAAAGCAGGAAGTGGCAAAAAAAGTAACAGCTTCTGAAAAGAAAGTAGTAAAAAATGAAACGAAAGTAGAAGAACAACCTGTAAGTAAAGAAGAAATAAAAACTGTGGACAAAGTGGAGAAACCTGTGGAACAAAAGCAAGAAAAACAAAATGAGTATGTCAAAGTAGAGGAGGAAGAAGAAAAGCCAGAAGTTAAGTTATTTATTGTAGAAGCTTTTACATCTTTATTCTCTAAATAGTACTATTAGTAGGTCCCTTCTCATATATAAAAAAGAGGAGGGATTTACTATGAAGAAAGTATATTTTGCGACGAAAGCAGATGTGGAAAGATTGCATTCTTTTTTCGGACAAGCTAATAAAAAAGATGATAAAATAAATGAGTTGTACGCGCAATTTATGATTTTGGAAGAGGCGGAAGAAATACGAGCTGTCATCGGATATGAACAAAGTGAAGAAAACGCACTTATTCGTTCTTGTTTATTCACACCTAATGTGGATAAACAGACTTTCTTATATTTTTTCGAAATGTTTTTGCAGTATATGAAAGAAAAAAATATTCGACAATTGTACTTATTAACAAATCATCCACAATCTATAACAATCTTTCAATTTTTTGACTTTGTTACTATAGAGAAAGAAAACGTACCAGAGGGAATTCGACAGTTAGAACACTTTTGTAAAAATATAAAAGAGCTAAATGCAATAATACTAAATTGTCAGCTATTCACAAAGTTATCCACGGATTAATTAGGTTTATCCACATTTTGTGGATAAACCTTGTTTGTCTTTTGGATAAATCTCATAGTAAACTAAAAATAGACAAGTATTTCAGGGTAGAAAAGGACGTGGGAAAAAATGCATACAAATATGTGGGTTGTGGATAATGTTGTGGAAAGAAAAAAATATTATCCACAGTTACAAGAAGCAGCAAAATTATTAAGGGAAAATGAGGCGATTGCCTTCCCTACCGAGACGGTATATGGACTAGGCGCAAATGCAATGAATGATGAAGCAATCGCGAAAATTTTTGAAGCGAAAGGAAGACCGAGTGATAATCCACTGATTGTCCACATCGGTACAAAATCACAGTTGGACGTGATTGTGAAAGAAATCCCGCCAGTTGCAGAGAAGTTAATGGAGCATTTTTGGCCAGGCCCGTTAACAATTATTTTACCTAGAAAAGAAGGAATTTCAGAGAAGGTGACGGCAGGACTTAATACGGTTGGAGTAAGAATGCCTGATCATCCAGTAGCGCTTGCGCTTATTGAGGAGGCAAATGTACCTGTTGCAGCACCGAGTGCGAATCGTTCTGGGCGTCCAAGTCCGACACTAGCGTCTCACGTATATGAAGATTTAAATGAGAAAATCGCAGGTATTGTAGATGGTGGTGCAACAGGAGTAGGTGTGGAATCAACTGTAATTGATTGTACGAGCGCTGTTCCAACGATATTACGCCCAGGTGGGATTACGAAAGAACAATTGGAAGCGGTGATTGGCACGGTTTCTTTAGATCCGGCTTTAAAGGATGAGAAGGAAAAACCGAAATCACCTGGAATGAAATATACGCATTATGCACCGAAAGCGCCACTGAGTATTGTTGAAGGTTCACGTGAATTTATTCAACGCCTTGTGGATGAGAAGAAGGAAGAAGGATTCAAAGTAGGTGTATTAACGACAGAAGAGTATCAGCATGTATATAGTGCGGATGTTGTATTGTCTTGTGGTGTTCGAAGCGATTTAGCTAGCGTTGCAACTAAATTATATGATGTACTGAGAACGTTTGATGCAAGTGAAGTAGATGTTATTTTTAGTGAATCATTCCCGAATGAAGGGATAGGGAATGCCATTATGAATCGCTTAACAAAAGCGGCAGGACATCAGATTATTACTGAATGATAAGGTACGATTAGCAAACAGAATATTTCTCCTCGGATAAGCATATTTTGAAGTAGCACGTCCGAGGAGGGACATGAATGACGTTTGAACAGCTAATACCTTTAACAATTATGGCATTCGCCTTAGGGATGGATGCGTTCTCGGTGAGTCTTGGTATGGGAATGATGACCTTAAAGGGAAGACAAATCCTGTATATCGGTATGACGATAGGGATATTTCATATTATCATGCCATTTATAGGGATGGTATTAGGTCGTTTTTTATCGGAGCAGTATGGAGATATTGCACATTTTGCAGGTGCTATTTTATTAATTGGACTAGGATTTTATATTGTATATTCATCTATTTTGGAAAATGAAGAGACTAGAACGGCCCCTATTGGAATTAGTTTATTCGTATTTGCATTTGGTGTTAGTATAGATAGTTTTTCAGTAGGCCTTAGTCTTGGTATTTACGGGGCGCAGACACTTATTACGATATTACTTTTTGGGTTTGTTAGTATGTTATTAGCGTGGCTTGGTTTATTAATTGGTAGGCATGCAAAAGATATGCTCGGCACATATGGCGAGATAGTAGGCGGTATCATTTTGGTTGGATTTGGATTATATCTCCTTTTTCCTATATAATTTTAAGGAGGAGGGCGTTATGAACAAGCTATTGGAGTGGTATATTCGATTTGTCACTTTCTTTCCTAGATGGTTGCGACTGCTTGTTATTTGGGGTATTATTTTGCAAATTTCAATTTTAGGTTGGATGAAGTTAATTCGCGAATAGTAAGATAGCTCCTTTCTGTGCATAGTTTTATTTATACTATACTGATTGCGCTAAAAAATTACACATATAGAAAGGATGAGATGAATGACGAGATTGAAGCAAGTTTTTGGTATTATTATTAGTTTTTTTGTTTTTTGGTTTAGTATGCTCGGTGTACAAATGTTTGCTGAGTTTTTAGATATTGAGTCATTGAAGTTTGTTGCGGGAAAAACGGAGGCGGCGCGTGCCTTTTATTCTCCGTATCCGTTTATAATCGTTTTTCTTATTACATTGCTTTCCCTATATTTCTTAGTAATTAAGCTTGGGAAACCGAAAAAAGAGAAAATGCCTACTTTAGAGGAGCAGAAGGAAGAGATATAAGGGGGAAACTATGTCTAACATTTCTTTAGCAGAAGCTGTAAAATTAAAAAGCGTATTATCTAAAAGAATACATGAATTAGAAGAAGAGATGAACCAAATTGGATTTGTTGAAATTGAAAAAGGTGATACACTTCCAAAACAGACGCGTACATTGGTACAGGTCGAACAGGAATTAGATGAAGTCCGCGCTGATTTTCGTCTTTTAGATAAATTGATGTATGAAGCGAATATTCAAAATGAAGTGAATTTCAACGGCGAGAATGTAACGATTGTTGAAGCGATAGAACTCGCAACACAACTACGTGCAAAAGCTCGAAAGTGTAAAGAGTTTGGCGTGAGTAAGAAAGAAGAACATGTATATTCTTACGGTGAAACATCATCGCTTGTAAAAGTAGCAATGTTTGATCCTGAAGTATATCGTGTAAAAGGTTTAGAGCTAGAGAGACAAGCTAATAGATTGTCCAATTTAATTAATGCGAAAAACTACGCGGTTGAATTAGACTTTGATGGTGAGAAATACTTTTAAACCTTGAAGTGGTGAGACTCTGCTTCAAGGCATAGGAGAAGACCACTTTTGTAAAAATGAGATTTGTGATGGCCAAGGGACAACCAATCATCCAATAACCGATCACACTGTTACTTTTTACCGATGACCAATGATGGTAAAAGAGGTCGATGACCAAAATTGAAAAATTATTTTTCTTCTTCTATGAAAAGGCTGTACCAAATTATTTTGGTACAGCCTTTTATATTTTACAGGTATTCTATTTTGAGCGAATTGCTTCCGCTTCTAGGTTGGTATCCAGTTCCAGCGGCTAGAATCTCCGGTCATTTCGCTCTCTCACTCGAAGCAAAAAGCGCTTCAAGGTCGAGAGCTCCAATGTTCTGCGATTCTGGGCGAGCCGCATCCACTTTTAGATATATCCAGTTCCAGCGGCCAGCTCTTCGCATCTAAGAACCTCCGCTACTTAAGGTAAAAAGCACCTTTTGTGCGAGAGAACCTTAGCCGGTCAGAGCTAAGCGGGCCACATCCACTTTTAGATAGGCCTTACCAATTCAAATTGTTCTCCTAGTTTTGCGTAGTTGTGTCCTGCTAGGCGGCTTACTGGCTTTAGTCCTTCTGCGTGAATGCGACCTTTTTCGTATAGGTGTTCTGCGACGTGGAAACGAACGACGCGTCCGATTAGTAGGTCACAAGCTGGTGAGTCTTCTGTTCCGCCAAGAGGGATTGCGCGTTCTAGTACGCACTCCATTCGAATGTTTGCTTCTTTTACACCTGGAACGGAGATGACATCACTTTCAATTGGTGTTAGTTTTGCTAGTTCAATTTCACTCTCATTTGGCGGGAGGTTAGCTGCTGTTTCGTTAATTGCCTCTACGAAAGATTCATCAGAAATATGTACGACAAACTCACCTTTTTCAATGGCATTTCGGGAAGTGTCCTTTCTTTCTCCTGCTTTCCGTTGCACAGAAACTGAAATAAGTGGTGGATTAGCAGCGACGATATTGAAATAACTATACGGTGCTCCGTTTAATACGCCGTCTTTTGTTACAGAAGTAACGAATGCGACAGGGCGTGGAATGATACTTCCCGTTAATAATTTGTAATTCTCTTTTTCTGTTTGTTCATTTGGATTAATGGATAACATTTGTAAAATCCCCTTTCTAAATATGACGACTTATTGTTTGTTTACAAGATGTTAGTGGAAAACTCCTGCTGAAAATAATATTTTTATTGCATAAAAAGAACTTACTTCAATTGTAATGAAGTAAGTTCAGTTTGGGTAATCTCAAAATCGAGATAAATATTACAGTAAAACGTATGCGCCAGGTCCGATTAAAGCTACACCGATCGCAACAGCAATTAACATTAAATTGTATTCATATCCGTTTTGTGTCACCCAGTAACCATTTTTTCCGTGAACAGTGAAGATTGCCATTAACATTGTTCCAACGATAAATAATGAACCAACTGCAGTGAAAATACCTGATGCGAATAAGAAACCACCTAATAATTCAGTTGCGCCAGCCATAAATGCCATGAATACACCAGGGCGTAAACCGATTGATTCCATCCAGCCGCCTGTTCCTTTTAAACCGTAACCGCCGAACCAACCAAATAATTTTTGAGCACCATGACCCATGAATGTAATACCTATAATAAGACGAATAATAAGAAGACCGAAATCCATCATTTTTAAAAACCTCCTAAAAGTTATTAACTTACCTTATGTAAGTAATAATAAAATAGTTACTTACTTTAGTCAAGCGGATTTCGAAAAAAGTTTGAAATTAATTTTACAAATTAGCGACAAAAAACAAAATGTAGTAAAGACCTCTAGACAAGTTGGTTAAAAAAAGAGAAAATATAAGTAGAAGTTAACTTCTTATTGTTATTCAGACAATCAGAATTGACTGGAATTTTGTGAGGCGCTACAATAAGAGTCTAGTAGTAATGACGTAATTTATTTCGAAAGCGTTTTTACAGTATAATATTCGAAGTATGAGGTCTTACGTTTATTTCGATCTTTAATAGAGATTGCCCTATAAACTTTTAGGTAAATTATAAGGAGGACTATCCTATGTTTAAAAAATTATTCGGTCTTGGTTCAAAAACAAATGAAGAAACAATCGTAGCTCCATTAACTGGAGCAGTGAAAAATATTGAAGAAGTACCAGATCCAGTATTCGCTGGTCGTATGATGGGCGACGGTGTTGCAATCGATCCTACTGAAGGTGTAGTTGTATCTCCAGTTGATGGTGAAATCGTACAATTATTCCACACGAAACATGCGATTGGAATTAAAGCGAAAAACGGTACAGAAATTTTAATACACGTTGGATTAGAAACTGTAAAAATGGAAGGCGAAGGTTTCGAAGCTCACGTTTCTGAAGGACAAGCTGTAAAAGCTGGAGATAAATTAATCTCATTCGACCTAGAATTAATCCGTGAAAAAGCGAAAAGCACAATTACTCCAATCGTTATCACAAATACAGATGCAGCTGAGTCTATTAAGACAACTGTAGGTGTAACTGCTACAAAAGGTTCAACAGAAGTAATGAAAGTTACAATGAAATAATTATTGCATGAAAGGAATCCGTTTCGTATGAAATGGATTCCTTATTTTGTTTTGTAGTCTGCTCCTTATGTATGTTAAAATACTTTGGGCACTTGGAAATAGGGTTTCACATATATATGGATAAGGCGCATTTTTCTTAGAAAAAATATAAGAGAAATGCGCCTTTCGTATATTCACATTTCTTTTGTTCTATTCTTATGTACGCTATGATAAAGGAAAGGAAGCAGAGAAAAGGGGTGGGTTTGGATGAAACGAGTATTATTTGTTTGCACTGGAAATACATGCCGTAGCCCGATGGCTGAGGCATTACTTCGTCATCATGGGGAAGGTAAGTTTGAAGTGCAATCTGCTGGTGTTTTCGCCTATCCTGGAAGTGATGCGTCGATTTATGCAAAGGAAGCCTTAGCTGAAAAGGGAATTGCAATCGATCATGCTTCGCAGCAGGTAAACGAAACCTTGATTGATTGGGCAGATATTGTAGTAACAATGACGGAAAACCATAAACAAATTGTCCTTGGACATTATCCGAGTGTTGAAGAGAAAGTAGATACATTATATGGAGTAACTGAGGGGATAAGTAAGGATATTTCAGATCCATTTGGCGGATCACTTTCTATTTATAAAGAAACGTTAGAAGAGATGGAAAAACTTGTACAAACTTTACTGAAAAAACATTCAGAAGGTTGATGTTTCGTGTATAATACGATATTGGAGATCACTTCGTTCCATTACGGTAGCGAGTGAGAGATGAAGATAATTGATTGAAACTTTGGAGGGGTAAAAATGAAAGTAGTAGTAGCATCTGATCACGGCGGTATGAATATCCGTAAAGAACTTGTAAGTTTATTAGAAGAGTTAAATATTGAATATATTGATTTAGGTTGTGAATGTGAAGCTGGTTCTGTTGATTACCCTGATTTTGCGTTTCCAGCAGCGGAAATGGTAGCGAATGGCGAAGTAGATCGTGGTATTTTAGTTTGTGGGACAGGCATTGGTATGTCAATTGCAGCGAACAAAGTAAATGGTATTCGTTGTGCATTAGTTCATGATACTTTCAGTGCGAAAGCAACGAGAGAGCATAATGATACGAACATGCTAGCAATGGGCGAGCGTGTAATTGGTGCAGGTCTAGCGCGTGACATCGCAAAAATTTGGTTAACAACTGACTATGAAGGTGGTCGTCACGAAAACCGCGTAGGAAAAATTAAAACATACGAAACAAAGTAATAGATTCTAACTAGAAGCGGTATGAAATATAATTTGGTGAACCAACCTGTGAAAGGAAGAGGCGTAATGACAGAAATCGTAAAGGTAAGAGAGCAGTTACAAATGTCGCTTTCTGATTTCCAAGAACAAGCTTCATTACAAAGTGGTCAAATTTTTGTAGTGGGGTGTAGCACGAGCGAAGTGCTAGGAGAAAGAATTGGAACATCAGGAACGATGGAAGTAGCAGAGGCGATTTTTTCTGAGTTAAAACAATTTCAAGAACAAACAGGTATTGAGTTGGCGTTTCAATGTTGTGAGCATTTAAACCGTGCTTTAGTAGTTGAGAGAGAGTTGGCGATGAAATATCAATTTGAAATTGTAACAGTTACGCCTGTTAGATCAGCAGGTGGTGCATTAGCAACATATGCGTATCACAATTTGAAAGATCCGGTAGTAATTGAGTTTATTAAAGCTGATGCAGGAATGGATATTGGTGATACATTTATCGGTATGCATTTAAAGCATGTAGCTGTTCCGGTTCGTACAGGTGTGAAGGAAATTGGAAGTGCGCATGTAACGATGGCAACAACACGTGGAAAACTAATTGGTGGAGCACGTGCTGTTTATGCGGCGAAGGAAGAGACTATCACTTGCCGTTAGACATGAAAAATTATAAAGTCGCATAATAGCTTTATATCGAAAGATAAAAGGTATGTAGTCTGACTTTATAATAGAAGAAAGAAAAGACCGATTTTCGGTCTTTTTTTTCTTTTATGATATAGAAAGTCATGTTAGAATGTAGTTGAAAACATGAAGGTTCGAAAGAATTACAACCTGAATTTTCGTTTTTTCTGAATAAATGAGAAAAAACTATTGGGAATCGATGTAATTCGTTCAGAAAAGGGGGATTTTGGTGGATCATTTAAAACGTCAAGATGAAAAGGTATTTGCTGCAATTGAGGCAGAACTAGGAAGACAGCGTTCAAAGATTGAGTTAATTGCTTCGGAAAACTTCGTAAGTGAAGCAGTAATGGAGGCACAAGGTTCTGTTTTAACGAATAAGTATGCTGAGGGATATCCTGGAAAACGTTACTATGGTGGCTGTGAGCACGTAGACGTAGTGGAAGATATCGCACGTGATCGCGCGAAAGAAATTTTTGGCGCAGAGCATGTAAATGTTCAACCGCATTCTGGTGCACAAGCGAACATGGCAGTATACTTCACGATTTTAGAGCAAGGCGATACAGTACTTGGTATGAATTTATCTCATGGTGGTCACTTAACACACGGAAGCCCTGTTAACTTCAGTGGAGTACAATATAATTTCGTAGAATATGGCGTGGATGCTGAATCTCACCGTATTAATTACGATGATGTATTAGCAAAAGCGAAAGAACATAAACCAAAATTAATCGTTGCAGGTGCAAGTGCATATCCTCGTGTTATCGATTTCAAACGATTCCGTGAGATTGCAGATGAAGTGGGTGCATACTTTATGGTTGATATGGCACATATCGCTGGTTTAGTAGCTGCTGGTTTACATCCAAACCCAGTACCACATGCACATTTCGTTACAACGACAACACATAAAACATTACGTGGTCCACGTGGTGGTATGATTTTATGTGAAGAGCAATTTGCAAAACAAATTGATAAATCAATCTTCCCTGGTATTCAAGGTGGTCCACTTATGCACGTAATCGCTGCAAAAGCTGTTGCATTTGGTGAGACACTACAAGATGACTTTAAAACATATGCACAAAATATCATTAATAATGCGAACCGCTTAGCTGAAGGTCTTCAAAAAGAAGGACTTACACTTGTTTCTGGTGGAACAGACAATCATTTAATCTTGATTGATGTTCGTAACTTAGAAATCACAGGTAAAGTAGCAGAGCACGTATTAGATGAAGTTGGTATTACAGTGAACAAAAATACAATTCCATTTGAAACAGCAAGCCCATTTGTAACAAGCGGTGTACGTATCGGTACGGCAGCTGTAACATCACGTGGTTTCGGTTTAGAAGACATGGATGAAATTGCATCACTTATTGCTTACACATTAAAAAATCATGAAAATGAAGCTGCATTAGAAGAAGCACGTAAGCGTGTAGAAGCGTTAACGAGCAAATTCCCAATGTACACAGATCTATAATAGATGAAAGAAGACTGCTGAGACGTAATTGTTTTGGCAGTTTTTTTTTTTGGACATATATTGTTCTTTAAGTATGTATACAAATGATGAATAAATTTTGGCGATATAATGAAGGATACAGCTCCCATAATTGGTAAAGATACTAGATAGATTCATCGTAAAATCATGATTTTGCCAAATTTGCCCTTGAATATTAGTAGCGTTTTCTTTACAATCGTAAATAGTGTAAAAAAGCGTGCAAACGCATGAATATCATCTAAAGGAGAGATTCACATGGGAAAACTGTATGTATTTGATCACCCGTTAATTCAACATAAGATTACATATATTCGCGATAAGAATACAGGTACGAAAGATTTTCGTGAATTAGTGGACGAAGTAGCAAGCTTAATGGCTTTTGAAATTACTCGCGATCTTCCACTTAAAGACATTGAAATTGAAACGCCTGTAAGCAAAGCAACAACAAAAGTGATCGCTGGTAAAAAACTTGGTTTAATTCCGATTTTACGTGCAGGTTTAGGAATGGTTGATGGAATTCTGAAATTAATTCCAGCAGCAAAAGTAGGACACGTTGGTTTATACCGCGACCCTAAAACATTGCAACCGGTAGAATACTATGTGAAACTTCCAACGGATGTAGAAGAGCGTGACTTTATCGTACTAGATCCGATGCTAGCAACAGGTGGTTCTGCAGCTGAAGCAATTAACTCTCTGAAAAAGCGCGGTGCAAAGCAAATTAAATTAATGTGTATCGTTGCAGCTCCAGAAGGAGTAAAAGTAGTACAAGAAGAACATCCTGATGTTGATATTTATGTAGCAGCATTAGATGAGAAATTAAATGACCACGGATATGTAGTGCCAGGTCTTGGTGATGCTGGTGACCGTTTATTCGGAACGAAGTAAGACAACTGACGAGAGGGGATTCCTTCTCGTTTTTTTGTACCTTGATTAAGTAGGGGAGGGGGATAAATATACATAGTATATACAACATAAGTTGGATGCGCATCACATATAATATAGAAGTCTTACGTCTAAAGAGCACTATATTATGGAAGGAAAGCGTTATATCGTAAAAATATAATAGTGACAAACTTGTGAACATTTCCTTCTATTATAAAGAGAAAACTGTTAGAAATTGCATATCTCTAACCAGTATTTAGAAGGGGAACGTTTTCATTTTTGGGAGGAAATGACTAATACTCAAATTTTTTGATTTTTTACGATTTCTCGTTGACACTGTTAATACCCTATTGTATGCTAACAACGGGGATAGATGGTAGGGCTTTCAGTGACAAAAATACATCTATTCCGTGACGAAAATGTAAACTTTTTATTTTGTATAGGATTTATGCAAAAAAATGAGTTATTATTAACACATCGTGAATGAGGGTTACATATTGGAGGGATGAATCCTTGCAAAAAAACGATCGCAGCCATATAAAAGCTTATGCTTTAATGTCAGGTATTCTTGCTCAGTTAGTCGGTTCTATTCTTATTGGAATCTTTGGTGGGCAGTGGATTGATAATAAGGTTGGAACGTTTCCATTGTTTCTTATTATAGGGTTATTACTCGGATTAGGAACTGGGGTATACGCAATGATTCGACTCATTCGACATTACTATTCGGGAGAGCAATGATGATAGACGTACATGGACTTGTCCAAAGACAAAAGAAATATATGTACTACTTGCTTGCGCTTCTAGTGCTAGGATGGGGATTCACCTCTTACAAGGATGTATTTCTTGGACTGATTATCGGAACGATTTTCAGTTTTCTTAGTTTGCGCATCATTGCACGTAGAACAGACAAGCTGTTGGATCGCGTAACAAATGGAGAAAACGTGAAGTTTAAAGCAACAGCGGTAAGTACATATTCAAGATTCGCCACGATTGGGTTATTAATTTTATTTGCAGCCAAATATCAAGAGTTAATTGCGATGTGGGGCTTAGGTGTGGGATTGCTGACAGGATACCTTGTCATGATCATAGATTTTCTTTATTTAGAGTATAAGAGCAGGGAAGAGAGGTGAATTACTAGTGGAACACGGTAGATTAGTTGAATTTCTAGGTTTAACGTTCGATTTGTCATCAGTTATGATGGTTACTATAGCAGCAGTTATTGTTTTCTTAATCGCTGTTATCGGAACTCGCAGCTTAGCTCTTCGCCCAACAGGAATGCAAAATTTCATGGAATGGGTGTTTGACTTCGTGAAAGGGATTATCAATAGTACGATGGACTGGAAAACAGGTGGACGTTTCTTAACGCTTGGCGTTACGCTTATCATGTTTATCATCGTATCGAACTTTCTTGGTTTACCATTCATGTATTCAACAGTTGAGGCTGGCGAACATATTGCATGGTGGAGATCACCAACGTCTGATCCAGCAGTTACATTAACATTAGCCGTGATGGTAGTTACCCTCACCCATTATTATGGAATTAAGATGAAGGGTACAAAAGAATACGTTAAAGGTTATTTCCAACCGATGAAATTCTTATTCCCATTAAAGGTTATTGAGGAGTTTGCTAACACATTAACGTTAGGTCTTCGTTTATTCGGTAACATTTATGCAGGTGAGATCTTATTAGGATTACTTGCTAAGTTAGGCGGGGCATCATTCCTTGGAGCATTAGGTGCGCTTGTACCAATGTTAGCATGGATGGGATTCAGCGTATTCGTTGGATCAATCCAGTCATTTATTTTCGTTATGTTAACGATGGTTTATATGGCTCATAAAGTAAGCCATGACCATTAATATAATTTAAGTAAGAAAAAATTTATTTTTTTATAATACAAAGGAGGACAAATTAAATGAGTTTAGGTGTAATCGCAGCTGCAATTGCAATTGGTTTATCAGCATTAGGTGCAGGTATTGGTAACGGTCTTATCGTATCACGTACAATCGAAGGTGTTGCTCGTCAACCAGAATTAAAAGGCGCACTTCAAACAATTATGTTCATCGGGGTTGCTTTAGTTGAGGCACTTCCAATCATCGGTGTAGTTATTGCATTCATCGTAATGAACAAATAAGGGAGACTCCCCTTACATAGATGGCGAAGAGTGTTTTTTCCGAACTTTCTTCGCCATTGCTTTATGGATGAAACGTATGTCTTTTTTTTTCATATGATCAATTTAGATATTTTGAAGGGAGTGAATCCTTGTGCCAACTTTATTATTAGGGGCTGCCATTCCATTTGGAACGATTGCTTATACATTGTTCATTTTCTTACTTCTATTAGTAATGCTACGCAAATTCGCGTGGGGTCCTTTAATGGGAATTATGAAAGAACGTGAAGAGCATGTTACTAATGAAATCGACGCTGCAGAAAGAAGTAACGCTGAAGCGAAGAAATTAGTAGAAGAACAACGTGAAATGTTAAAACAATCGCGTGTTGAAGCACAAGAGTTAATCGAAAGAGCGAAAAAACAAGCTGTAGATCAAAAAGATGTTATTGTTGCTGCTGCGAAAGAAGAAGCAGAATCAATTAAAGCATCTGCTGTACAAGAAATTCAACGCGAAAAAGAGCAAGCAATTGCTGCTTTACAAGAACAAGTCGCTTCTTTATCTGTTCAAATTGCTTCTAAAGTAATTGAAAAAGAGTTAAAAGAAGAAGATCAAGTTAAGTTAATTCGCGATTATATTAAAGAAGTAGGAGAAGCGCGATGAGCAATGGGATTGTAGCAAAACGTTATGCTGTCGCTCTTTTTAAAATTGCTAAAGAAAAACACGTATTAGAAATGTTTGAAGAGGAATTACGCCTTGTACAAAACGTTTATGTAAAGAACGGAGAACTACATAGCTTTTTAACGCAACCGAACATTTCAAAGGAACAAAAGAAAACGTTTCTTGCAAACGTATTCGGGTCTGTTTCTGAATCTATTTTAAATACGTTATATATTTTAATTGATAACAAACGCATTGATATCTTACCTGAAATTGCAGATGAATACGTTGTTCTTGCTAATGAAGAACGTAACGTAGCGGATGCAACTGTATATTCTACTCGTCTTCTATCAGAGGAAGAGAAGCTTAACATTGCAGAAGCATTTGCAAAGAGAACAGGAAAAGATGCAATTCGCGTAAAAAATGTTGTAGATGAAGATTTACTAGGCGGCATTAAAGTACGTATTGGAAATCGCATTTATGATGGAAGTTTACAAGGAAAATTAGCACGTATTCAGCGTGAATTAATGAAGAATAGATAGGGGTGAAGCACATGAGCATCAGAGCTGAAGAAATTAGCGCACTGATAAAGCAACAAATCGAGAACTATCAGTCTGAAATCGAAGTTAGTGATGTTGGTACAGTTATCCAAGTTGGTGACGGTATTGCGCGTGCTCATGGTCTTGATAACGTTATGGCTGGTGAACTTGTAGAGTTCTCTAACGGCGTTATGGGACTAGCACAAAACTTAGAGGAAAACAACGTAGGTATTATCATTTTAGGACCTTACACAGAAATCCGTGAAGGTGACGAAGTTCGTCGTACTGGTCGCATCATGCAAGTACCAGTAGGAAAAGAACTAATCGGTCGTGTTGTAAACCCATTAGGTCAACCAGTTGATGGTTTAGGCCCAATCAATACAACAAACACTCGTCCAATCGAAAGTCCAGCACCAGGTGTAATGGATCGTAAATCTGTTCATGAGCCACTTCAAACAGGTATTAAAGCGATCGATGCTCTTGTACCAATTGGCCGTGGTCAACGTGAGTTAATCATTGGTGACCGTCAAACAGGTAAAACAGCAGTTGCACTTGATACAATCATTAACCAAAAAGATGAAGATATGATTTGTATCTATGTAGCTATCGGACAAAAAGAATCAACTGTACGTAACGTAGTAGAAACACTACGTAAGCACGGTGCATTAGATTACACAATCGTTGTAACTGCATCTGCTTCTCAACCAGCTCCATTATTATACTTAGCTCCTTACGCTGGTGTAACAATGGGTGAAGAGTTCATGTACAATGGTAAACACGTATTAGTAGTATATGATGACTTATCAAAACAAGCAGCGGCTTACCGTGAGCTGTCATTACTATTACGTCGTCCTCCAGGTCGTGAAGCATATCCAGGGGATGTATTCTACTTACATTCTCGCTTATTAGAGCGTGCAGCAAAATTAAGTGATGCAAGAGGCGGCGGTTCTTTAACTGCACTACCTTTCATCGAAACACAAGCAGGGGACGTATCAGCATACATTCCAACAAACGTAATTTCTATTACGGATGGACAAATCTTCTTACAATCTGACTTATTCTTCTCTGGCGTACGTCCAGCAATCGATGCGGGTACTTCTGTATCTCGTGTAGGTGGATCTGCTCAGATTAAAGCAATGAGTAAAGTATCAGGTACACTTCGTCTTGACCTTGCATCTTACCGTGAGTTAGAAGCGTTCGCTCAGTTCGGTTCTGACCTTGATAAAGCAACTCAAGCGAAACTAAACCGTGGTGCTCGTACTGTTGAGGTATTAAAACAAGGATTACACAAACCGTTACGTGTAGAGAAACAAGTTATCATTCTTTACGCTTTAACACGTGGATTCCTAGATGATATCCCAGTAGCAGATATTACTCGTTTCGAAGAAGAATTACATGCTTGGTTAGATTCTAATGCGACTGACTTATTAGAAGAAATCCGTACAACTAAGAAACTTGCGGATGACGACAAATTTGCAGCAGCTATTAATGGATTTAAAAAAGTATTCGTAGCTTCTGAATAATAAAAGCGGAAGCGGCTCGTCATGAATGTGAGGGGGAAGAAGTGAAGCCACCGAACATTCAAGCCGCTGGAGCTAGATAATAATATATATAAAGCATCTCAGGTTTTGAGATTGCTGACGGTTATGTAAAGGAAAAGAGTAGGTGCACCTATTCTTTTCCTTCAATCATGAGCAAGAATATCTTGCAACGTAGATTAGGAAGAGAATTCTTACTAATCGTGCCAACTTCCGGAAAAAAGGTGGTGAAAACCTGTGGCATCTTTACGCGATATAAAAGCGAAGATTAACTCGACAAAGAAAACGAGTCAAATTACGAAAGCGATGGAGATGGTATCTGCATCTAAGTTAAACCGTGCAGAGCAAAATGCTAAATCTTTCGTTCCGTATATGGAAAAGATTCAAGAAGTAGTAGCGAGCATTGCGCAAGGAAGTAAAGGAATTAATCATCCGATGCTAAATGCGCGTCCTGTAAAGCGTACGGGATACATCGTTATTACATCTGATCGCGGACTAGCAGGTGGTTATAACAGTAACGTATTACGTACAGTGAGTAACGTAATTCGTGAACGTCATAATATGGACTCAAACCAATATTCAATTATTGTGCTTGGCCGACTAGGACGTGATTATTTAAAACGTCGCGGCTTTAACATCATTGATGAAGTAGTTGGATTATCTGACCACCCATCATTTACTGATATTAAAGACCTTGCTTCTCGAGCAATTGCGATGTTTGCAGATGGTGCTTATGATGAGCTGTATATTTACTACAACCATTACGTAAGTAAAATTTCACAAGAAGTAACGGAAAATAAAATTTTACCGCTTACTGATGTGGCGTCTAATAAACCGACGACAGCTTATGAATTCGAACCTTCTGAAGAAGAAATTTTAAAAGTACTATTGCCACAATACGCAGAAAGCTTAGTGTACGGTGCATTACTAGACGGTAAAGCAAGTGAACACGCAGCGCGTATGACAGCAATGAAGAGTGCTACAGACAACGCAATGGAAGTTATCGATTCACTTACACTTTCATTCAACCGTGCGCGTCAGGCAGCGATTACGCAAGAAATTACGGAAATCGTTGGTGGAGCAGCAGCGTTAGAGTAGTATTAAAAAGTGTAGGCGGTTCATTCAGAATGAGAGGGGGGTGGAGCTTTTGACGTAGAGGCGATTTGTGCCTCGCAGGAAAAAGCGAAGCCACCGAACATTCTAACCGCCGGAACTAGATTCAGTAAAAAGTGTAGGCGGCTCGTCCAGAACAGGAGGGCATTGGAGCTCCTGACAAAGAGGCGCTTTTTGCCTCGTAGGAAGGCGCGAAATGACCGACTGTTCTAGCCGCTGGAACTAGATTCAATAAAAAGTGGAAGCGGCTCTTTTCAAAGAGTCGCGTAAGCTATAAACCAATAAAAAATGAAAAGCTAACTGCTCGTAGCAAGTTGGCTAATTAAAAGAAAGCTAGGAGGGAACCCGATGAATAAAGGGCGCGTTACGCAAATCATGGGTCCGGTTGTAGACGTTAAGTTTGATGGCGGAAAGCTACCAGAAATCTACAACGCCCTTACGGTAAAACAAAGCAACGAAAACGGAACAAGCATTAACTTAACATTTGAAGTTGCACTTCATTTAGGTGATGATACAGTTCGTACAGTTGCAATGTCTTCCACAGA
The DNA here is from genome assembly GCF_019656175.1 of Bacillus sp. BML-BC051. NCBI lineage: Bacteria > Bacillati > Bacillota > Bacilli > Caryophanales > Bacillaceae > Bacillus > Bacillus sp. BML-BC051. The sequence goes on along the minus strand of NZ_BPLI01000017.1, from coordinate 275,301 downwards.
CGGACTTGTTCGTGGTACAGAAGTAGAAGATACTGGTAAAGCAATCTCTGTACCAGTTGGTGATGCAACACTTGGTCGCGTATTTAACGTATTAGGTGATGCAATTGATTTAGATGGTGAGGTTCCTGCCGATGTACGTCGTGATCCAATTCACCGTCAAGCACCTGCATTCGAAGAATTATCTACTAAAGTAGAAATTCTTGAAACTGGTATTAAAGTAGTAGACTTACTTGCTCCTTACATTAAGGGTGGTAAAATCGGTCTATTCGGTGGTGCCGGTGTAGGTAAAACGGTATTAATTCAGGAATTAATTAACAACATCGCACAAGAACACGGTGGTATCTCTGTATTCGCTGGTGTAGGTGAGCGTACTCGTGAGGGTAACGATTTATACCACGAAATGAGCGATTCTGGCGTAATTAAGAAAACTGCGATGGTATTCGGACAAATGAACGAGCCACCTGGAGCACGTCAACGTGTTGCATTAACGGGTTTAACAATGGCTGAACATTTCCGTGATGAGCAAGGACAAGACGTACTTCTGTTCATCGATAACATCTTCCGTTTCACGCAAGCAGGTTCTGAAGTATCTGCCCTTCTTGGTCGTATGCCATCTGCGGTAGGTTACCAACCGACACTTGCAACAGAAATGGGTCAATTACAAGAGCGTATTACATCTACAAATAAAGGATCTATCACGTCTATCCAAGCGGTATATGTACCAGCCGATGACTATACGGATCCAGCACCAGCTACAACGTTCGCTCACTTAGATGCAACAACAAACTTAGAGCGTCGTTTAACACAAATGGGTATTTACCCAGCCGTAGATCCATTAGCATCTACATCTCGTGCACTTTCTCCAGAAATCGTAGGAGAAGAGCATTATGAAGTAGCTCGTCAAGTACAGCAAACTTTACAGCGTTATAAAGAGCTTCAAGATATCATCGCTATCTTAGGTATGGATGAGTTATCTGAAGAAGATAAGTTAGTTGTACATCGTGCTCGTCGTATTCAATTCTTCTTATCTCAAAACTTCCACGTAGCTGAGCAGTTTACAGGTCAAAAAGGTTCTTACGTACCTGTAAAAAATACAGTTAGCGGATTTAAAGAAATTCTAGAAGGAAAATATGATGACCTTCCAGAAGATGCGTTCCGTTTAGTTGGTGGCATTGAAGAAGTTATTGAAAACGCGAAGAAAATGATGGCGTAAGGCCTTAGGAGGGACGAAGTATGAAGACATTTCCAGTCAGTATTGTAACTCCTGATGGACCGGTTTACGAAAAAGAAGTAGAAATGGTAAGCGTAAAAGCAGAGAGTGGGGAAATGGGGATCTTACCGGGTCACATTCCAACTGTTGCACCATTAAAAATTAGTGCAGTTCGTCTGAAAAATGGTGGACACACTGATTATGTAGCGGTAAGCGGTGGCTTTATCGAAGTTCGTCCAGATAAAGTAACTGTATTATCATCATCTGCTGAAGAAGCAAACCATATCGATATCCATCGTGCAAATGAAGCAAAGCGTCGCGCTGAGCAACGTATGCAAGATAAACAAGCACATGTTGACTTTAAACGTGCAGAAATGGCATTACAACGTGCCGTGAACCGTTTAAACGTTTCCGATATGAAGTAAAAAATCCGTAAAGGCTTTGCCTTTACGGATTTTTTTGTGTAGTTTATGGATAATTTTACAAAAATGGTATAATTATATTGATGCTTGTATAAGTAGAGAATGTACAACAATTTATAAAGGAGATGAATAAATGATTGGTGAAATGAAACGAGAAGCGTTGCACTCTTTAAAGGGAAATTGGGGACTAGGTGTTGGATCAACGATTTTATATCATATCATAAGTTACGTCGTTTCAATGGCTGTAATGCTTATATTATTAATTCCAGGAGTTATAATATTTCTTTTAGCTTCTATCTCAATTGGTTCAATTGGAGAAGAAGCGATGGGAATTGCAGCTGTGATTACGTTTGGGGTTTTTTATTGTCTTATGATAATTTTAAGTTATGCAGCTTATGGTATTACAACATACGGTTATACGAATGTGTTTCTACAAATAAGTAAAAGAGAAGATGCTAGAGTGGATTACTTGTTTGAAGGGTTCCGTGGTTTTAAAAGAATGATGAAAACAATGTGGGCTATGGTTGCAATTTTGTTATATACAGGTGCATGGGTGCCAATGTTAGGAATGATTGTGTTTGGGACATTAGGTTTTTTTGATGAGAGTGCAAACCCATCGTTCATAATCGTTTTCTTTATTTTATTAGCTATCTCGGGTATTGTAATGACTATCCTGTATTTTTCGTATTCAATGACGTATTATGTGATGGTTGAAAAACCAGAATATAGTGTTTCACAGGCAATGAAAGAAAGTAAGTATCTTATGAAGGGGCACAAATTGGATTTGTTTCTGTTGTGGCTGAGTTTTATAGGTTGGGCAATTTTAGCAATTCTTACACTTGGAATAGGTTTTCTTTGGCTTAGCCCGTATATGAGTACAACGACAGCGCATTTTTATCGCTATCTTGCAAAAGATGAATTGTAGTAGGAACATGCTATACTAATAGAGTTATTACGTATAGGAGGACGATTATGATTAGTGATTTAAAAGGAGAAGCGCTAGATTCATTAGAAGGGAAATGGGGATTAGCTGTCGGTGCAACATTACTGATTTCGATTCTTATTTCAGCTTTTAGTTTTAGTATTAATTTCATTTTCTCTCAGGTTTGGGATTGGAAAGAAGTAAATAGCTCATTTTCAGTAGACGTTATTTCAATATTGATGGTAGGTCCATTAACGCTAGGTGGTTATTATTTAGCACTACATATCATTCGTGAAAAAGAGGCACGTATTGGACATATATTTAGATGGTTTACAGAAGGAAGTAAGTTTATAAAGTCATTTTTATTATATATAGTAGTGAACATTTATATTTTCTTATGGTTTTTACTATTTATTATTCCAGGCATTATTAAATCATTTTCTTATGCGATGACGTACTTTATAATAAATGATCATCCTGAGTATTCCATAAATCAAGCTATTACAGAAAGCCGTCGTATGATGGATGGACATAAGATGGAGTATTTCATTTTATGTTTAAGTTTTATTGGTTGGTTTATATTAAGTTGTATTACGTTAGGGATTGGATTCCTATGGTTAATTCCATATTTTTATACGACGTCAGCAGCCTTTTATGAAGAAATTGCAGAGGAGTATTACGAGAAAACAATTCCGACACTATAAAAACACCCAGTATGAGCTATTGGTTCATACTGGGTGTTTTTTGTAGAAATTTTATAAATTGATGACTCGTAAGTGGTTTACTGAAATAGTAACCTTGCATATATTTACAGTTGTTCTTTTGTAGAAACTTAAGTTGTTTTTCTGTTTCAATTCCTTCAGCAACGACAGAAAGGTTTAAAGTATTTGCAAGGGAAAGGATAGTGGAAACGATGGCTCTTTCCTCAGGCCGATGATCGGCAAGTTGTGTAAATTCTCTCGGTACTTTTAATGTATCGATAGGGAAAATTGATAAATAAGCGAGAGAAGAATAGCCGGTACCGAAGTCAACAATGGACGTTTGAATCCCATATTCCTTTAATTGTTTTAGTCTTGATAATGTTTCTTTTTCATCAATCATTGCAATTCGTTCTGTTAACTCAAGTGTTACATATTTTGGATCGACGTTAACGTCTGTTAGTATTTGTGAAATGTCCGAGATTAAATCATTTTGTTGGAATTCTTTTGCTGATAAGTTAACACTTATTTTTAAATCTTGGTAGCCGAAAGTATGCCATATTTTTAGCTGACGACAAGATTCTTTTAATACCCAATGACCGAGTGGCACGACTTGTGGCGTCTCTTCTACAATTGGAATGAACTCACATGGCGGAATATCACCTAGGAGTGGGTGTTTCCAGCGTATTAATGCTTCAGCACCAATAATTTTTTTCGTTGTAATATCAATTTGTGGTTGATAGACGAGATAAAATTCTTCGTTTACTAAAGCGAGTGGTAAATCTTTTTCAATTCGAGCTTTTCGTTCCATCTTTTTATACAATTCTTTCGTGTACAGAGAGCTACCGTTTTTTCCTTTATTTTTTGCTTCGTACATGGCCATATCAGCATGTTGTAAAATGGACAATGGATCTTCACCTGCTTCAGGATATATTGCAATCCCGATGCTCGGTGAGATGTGTAAATGTTGATTTTCGATTTCGAATGGCTCGTTCATGGCTACTACAATCGTATCGGCTATTTTTTTTACATCTGGTCTTTTTTTATAGTTTTCGATAAGGATTGTGAACTCATCCCCAGCTAGCCGGGCGAGCTTCATATTTGGTGTCGATAGTCTTTCGAGCCTTTTTGCTACTGCAATTAATAGAAGGTCTCCTACCCTATGACCGAGGGTATCGTTAATAACCTTAAAGCGGTCTAGGTCGAGAAACATCACAGCAAAAGGCCTTTTTGATACTTCGGATCGAGCAATTGCTTGTTCTACATATTGATGAAATGCACGGCGATTTGCAAGCTCTGTTAACGTATCATGATATGCTAGAAAATTAATTTGTTCTTGTTGTTGTTTGCTTTCCGTAATATCTTTAATCATTAAATAAACCCCAGAAATATGATTCTTTAAAAAGATGGGAACAGCTGTAACATGCAAGTAGTAAATATCTCTATTTTTATGATATGCCCGTATTTCTAAAGAAATAGATTTCCCCTTTTTTACGCGATGAAAGGCACTAATGATTTCTTCCAAATCTTCTTCATACATAAGGGAATAGTAAGGCTGATTTAATAATTCATTCGTTTGATAACCGAGTAAAGTAGTACCAGCGTTATTCACTTTAAGAAAGTTACCGTATAAATCTAATGTGAAGATTGGATCTGGATGATGTTCATATAAAGATTTAAACATTTGTTGGTTATGATATAGTTCATTTTTTTGTTCTACTAAATCTTCTGTACGTAGTTCAATCTGTTTTTCGAGTTCTGAGTTGAATTGCATTTGGGCTAGTAATAATATTTTATTTTGTCTTCGGACTAAACTGTGGCGTATGAGAACGAAGGAGAAAGTTATCATAAGTCCGATTACTACAATAGGTGCAAAGACGTATTCAACTAATATAAAAACAATAAGCATGACTACAGAAATATAAGGTAATGATAATCTGATCGATTCCCCAAGCTTAGGGGTTAATAGTACTTGCTCTTGGCTTTCGGGTTCTTTTGTATGCAGAATACAGGCGATTGCTACTAGTACTAAAGTTACTTGATAGAGAGGAGTAACTGTAAACATAGAATACTCGGGTGTGAAGTATTTGATATAAGCATAAATCGCATCTGTAGTAGCATATAAAATTAAAGCACTGCCAAGAAGCGCACCAACTTTTTTGGATAATAAGGATAATGGCTTGAATAACAGATTGATTCCTATGAGAAAAAAGAGCAAATCGGCCATTGGATAGGTAAGTTGAACGAATATGTCGATATAGGATGTTGAAGAAACGTGAATGGTGCGTTCAATAAGTAAGTAGTAACTTAAAGTGAATTGTGCTGTAACAATAATACAAATATCACATATCATAAAAAGCTTTTCTAATAAATCGCGGTTATAGATGATTTCATATAGAAATGCAAATGCAAAGCTAATTAAAAAAAGTAGATAAAAAAAATCGGACGCATCAACAAATGTATAGTAGTCCTTTAATATTAAACGTTGATAGGCAACGACGATATCACCAATGAAATAAGAGAGAGTTCCAACAGATAAAATGGTCCAAAATAAACGAGGTAATCCTTCTTTCCTATTTGAAAAATAAAGTATATAACTACAAGCGATAATATCAATGAATAAGGTACTCATTCCAATTAAAATTTGAAAAGGAAATGAGTATTCATATAGAAATGGCATTGCTACGTAATGAATCGCTACAGACAACAATATACTGCTTATAAGAATACTTACATGTGTTTGTTTCTTCATTTATCTCACCCACGGTATATACATATAAATTCCTCTTTTATTTTTTATAGTTTCTTGAAAAACATATATAATTTTTATATTTATTTTGCACAGGTATGGCGCGAGTTATAAAAACAGATTTCAATAATTCTCGTTTCTGTCCCCAATATATCGACATAGGAATTTGAAGTTTGCTATAATGATTAAAATAGTTGCATTATTTAGAAAAATTTAAAAATAATAATTACTGCAACTAGGACATATTGTTTACTAAGTGAACTTGTTCTTAATTCAGGGGGGAGGGTTTCACAATGGCAAGTGTATATGAAAATAGTTATATGATCGTTTTGATTTTCTTGCTATTAGGCATATTGCTGCCGGTAGTGGCTCTTACATTTGGAAGGATGCTGCGTCCAAACAAACCAAGTGCAGCGAAAGCGACGACGTATGAGAGTGGGATTGAGCCTTTTCATGATGCAAATATTCGGTTTCATGCTCGTTATTATATTTTTGCTTTATTGTTTGTCATCTTTGATGTAGAAACTTTATTTTTATATCCATGGGCTGTCGCATATGACAAGCTCGGTTTATTTGCACTGATTGAAATGCTCATCTTTGTTGTAATGTTGCTAGTTGGATTAGCGTATGCTTGGAAAAAGAAGGTGTTACAATGGTTATAAATTTTGAGGAATTACATCCAAATGAGCGAGCGGAATTAGAACGAAATATCTTTTTTTCTACATTGGAACAGTTGAAAGGATGGGCACGTAGCAACTCTTTATGGCCGATGACATTCGGACTAGCATGCTGTGCAATTGAAATGATGGGAGTAGGTTCATCACATTATGACTTAGATCGATTTGGGTCATTTTTTCGGACTTCACCAAGGCAATCGGACGTTATGATTGTGTCGGGAACAGTAACGAAAAAGATGGCTCCTATTGTTCGGCGTTTATACGATCAAATGCCTGAACCAAAATGGGTTATTGCAATGGGATCCTGTGCGACAGCAGGAGGTCCATATGTAAATTCATACGCTGTTGTGAAAGGTGTAGATCAAATTGTACCAGTTGACGTGTATATTCCTGGCTGCCCACCAAATCCTGCTGCCTTAATTTATGGAATTAATAAGTTGAAAGAAAAAATTCGTTACGAGGCCAAGACGGGAAAGCAGGTGACGAATAAATGAGTGATCCAAACAAAGACTTAGAGGATTTGAAAAGAGAAGCAGCTAGGCGTGCGAAAGAAGAGGCAAGAAAGCGTCTCGTTGCGAAACATGATGTGGAAATAAGTAAACTTGAGGAAGAAAATCGAGAAAAAGAGAAAGCGCTACCAAAAGGTAGTGAAATGACTTTGGAAGACGCAAAACGCCGCGCAGCCGCGGCCGCGAAAGCAAAAGCAGCGGCATTAGCGAAGCAAAAAAGAGAAGGAACCGAAGAAGTACCGGAAGAAGAAAAGGCGAAAGCGAAAGCGAAGGCAGCGGCGGCCGCAAAAGTAAAAGCAGCGGCATTAGCGAAGCAAAAGAGAGAAGGAAGCGAAGAAATACCGGAAGAAGAAAAGGCGAAAGCGAAGGCAAAGGCAGCGGCGGCCGCAAAAGCAAAAGCGGCAGCATTAGCGAAGCAAAAGAGAGAAGGAAGCGAAGAAATACCGGAAGAAGAAAAGGCGAAAGCGAAGGCAAAGGCAGCGGCGGCCGCAAAAGCAAAAGCGGCAGCATTAGCGAAGCAAAAAAGAGAAGGAAGCGAAGAAGTAACGGAAGAGGACAAGGCTAAGGCGAAAGCAAAGGCCGTGGCGGCAGCAAAGGCAAAAGCAGCGGCGTTAGCGAAGCAGAGGGCCTCGCAAGGTGATGGGGATTCGGGAGATGAAAAGGCGAAGGCAATTGCAGCAGCGAAGGCGAAAGCGGCTGCGGCTGCAAGGGCGAAGACAAAGGGTGCTGAAGGTAAGAAGGAAGAGGAGCTGAAGTCGGAAGAGCCATCCGTGAATCAGCCGTATTTAAATCAGTATGTTGAAATTATTAAGGGGGGAGTGGGAGAGGATACATTAGTAGATTCCTACATTAATAAACTTTCAAAAGATGTGCCAACTCTTGTGGTGGAGCCTTCAAAATATTATGAAGTGATGGAATTATTGCGGTTCCACGAGGGACTTGCATTTGATTATATGTCAGAGCTACATGCGACAGATTTTGTGACGCATATGGAAGTATATGTTCATTTATTTTCATATGGAAAGAAACAGTCAGTAGCGGTGAAGGTGAAGCTGGATAGGGAAGAGCCGCAAGTAGAATCGGTGACAGCATTTTGGAAAGGCGCGGATTGGCCAGAGCGAGAAGCGTATGATTTGCTCGGCATTGTATTTAAGGGACATCCGAATTTATCACGTATTTTAATGCCGGATGATTGGATAGGGTATCCGCTCAGGAAAGATTATGAACCGTATGATGTGGAGGTGTAGCTTATGATCCGTACGGAAGAAATGCTTTTGAATGTAGGGCCTCAGCATCCGAGTACGCACGGTGTGTTCAGGCTTGTTATTAAGATTGACGGGGAAATTATTAAAGAAGCTACACCAGTTATTGGATATTTGCATCGCGGGACCGAAAAGATTGCTGAGAGCTTACAGTATACGCAAATTATCCCTTATACAGATCGAATGGACTATTTATCGGCCATGACGAATAATTACGTCATTTGCCATGCTGTAGAGACGATGATGGGGCTTGAAATACCGGAGCGGGCCGAATACTTGCGAGTACTTGCAATGGAGCTTGGAAGGATTGCGAGTCACCTCGTTTGGTGGGGGACGAATCTTCTTGATATAGGAGCGGTCAGCCCATTTTTGTACGCGTTTCGTGAACGAGAGATGATTATAAATTTATTAAATGAATTATGCGGTGCCCGGCTTACTTTTAACTATATGAGAGTCGGGGGTGTAAAGTGGGATGCGCCGGACGGTTGGATTGAAAAAGTGGAAGAGTTTGTTCCGTATATGAGAGAGCAATTGGCAGGTTATCATGATCTCGTTAGCGGTAATGAGATTTTCTTAAATCGTGTAAAAGGCGTTGGTATATATAGCGCGGAAGAAGCGATTTCGTATTCTTTAAGCGGAGCGAATTTGCGGTGCACGGGAGTAAACTGGGATCTTCGCAAGGATGAACCGTACTCTATTTATGATCGTTTTGATTTCGATATTCCTGTTGGGAGCGTGGGAGATGCTTGGGATCGTTACGTTTGCCGTATGCAAGAGATTGAGGAGTCATTAAAAATTGTTGAGCAAGCTGTCCAGCAGTTCCCGAAAGACGGAGCTGTGCTGGCGAAAGTGCCGAAAATCATTAAGGCGCCTAAAGGGGAAGCGTTTGTCCGTATAGAATCACCGCGAGGAGAGATTGGTTGCTATATTGCTAGTGACGGAAAGAAAGAGCCGTACCGCTTGAAGTTTCGCAGGCCGTCTTTTTACAATTTGCAAATTTTACCGAAGTTATTGAAAGGTGAAAACATCGCCAATTTAATTACGATTTTAGGTGGAGTTGATATTGTACTTGGGGAGGTTGATGGCTAATGATTGAAACGCTCTTACAATCACCTTCAAGCTGGACGAATTTCTTCATTTTTTTCGGATTAGCGGTGCTTCTATTATTTGCAGTCCTTGGCTTCGTTACATATGGTATTTTGGCAGAACGGAAAGTGATGGGATTTATGCAAGGGCGGATTGGACCAAACCAAGTTGGGGGCCGGTTCGGTTTACTGCAAACGGTAGCTGATGTTTTGAAACTACTATTAAAGGAAGATAGTATTCCGAAAGCGGCAGATAAACCGTTGTTTATATTAGCACCTGTTATTGCATTCGCACCGGCATTTATGGTGCTTGCAGTCATCCCGTTTACTGATAAATTTCAGTTTGCGGATATTGGCGTAGGCTTACTGTATTACATTGCTGTTTCTGGTATTACGACGATTGGTGTCGTGACCGGAGGATGGGCATCAAATAATAAATATTCCCTTTTAGGAGGGATGCGTGCGGCGGCGCAAATGATTTCTTATGAAATTCCGCTCGTAATGAGTGTAATTGGCGTCGTTTTGTTAGCTGGTAGCCTGAATTTAAATGAAATTGTAGCAGCGCAGGAGAATGTTTGGTACATTTTCGTGCAGCCAATCGGTTTCGTTGTTTTCTTAATTGCGGCGGTAGCAGAGTTAAATAGGACGCCGTTTGATTTACCAGAAGCAGAATCGGAACTTGTTTCTGGATATCATACGGAATACTCAGGATTTCGCTGGGCGTTTTTTATGCTTTCAGAGTACGTATATTTCTTCGGAATGGCATCTTTAATTACAGTGCTCTTTTTAGGTGGATGGAATCCAGTTATGTTCCTTGGGTTTATCCCAGGAGCTGTATGGTTTGCTTTGAAATTTAGCAGTGTAGTCTTTCTATTAATTTGGTTCCGCGTTACGTTCCCGCGTATAAGAGGTGACCAGTTAATGGAGTTTGGCTGGAAAGTATTATTGCCAATTGCACTTGCAAATATTTTCTTAACGGCATTGATTAAGGAGTTATTCTTCTAATCTATGAGGGGGGTGCCAGTAAGAGATGAAAGGACTATTTAAAGGATTAAAATATACATTAAGCAATTTGAGTAAGAAGAAGGTGACTTATGATTATCCGAATCAACCGTTGCCATTGCCAGACCGTTTTCGAGGCATTCAAAAGTTTTATCCAGAAAAGTGTATTGTTTGTAATCAGTGCTCCAACATTTGTCCGACAGACTGTATTCAGTTAACAGGGAAAAAACATCCAGATCCTACGAAAAAAGGAAAAATTATCGACACGTACGATATTAATTTTGAAATTTGTATTCTTTGTGATTTATGTACAGAAGTTTGTCCGACAGAGGCGATTGTTATGACAAATAACTTTGAACTCGCGGAGTATTCACGTGATGATTTATTTAAAAATTTGCAGTGGCTTGATGAAAACGACGAAAACGTCAGGAAGGAGAATAAAGCATGAATGGCGAGTTTGTAGCATTCTTCATACTATCCTTGTCTGCAATTATCGGCGGCGTTCTTATGTTGAATTTAACGAAAGTTATGCATATGATGCTAGCTCTCGTTCTGACATTCCTCAGCATTGCAGGTTTGTACTTTCTTTTATCGGCCGAATTTATCGGAGTTGCACAAATTTTACTTTACTCGGGTGCGATTACAATTATTATGATCTTTGGCATTATGTTAACGCAACATAACGCAGAGAATGAATCGCGTCTTACTCTTCGAAAATGGATTATCTTCTTTGCGGTTGTAGCATTTGGGGCAGTTATGTATTTCGCTGTTAACAATATTGATTTTGCAAATGAAAGCACACAAGGAAGTTTACCTCTCCATGAAAAAAACACACTTCAAATCGGTACACTTCTCTATTCGAAATATATTATTCCATTTGAGTTAACCTCAGTTATTTTACTTGTAGCACTTGTTGGCGCGATTATACTTGCGAAGAAGGATGAGAAAGAGGAGGGTTCCGATGAGTAGCGTTCCGGCTTCTGCATATTTAACGCTTGCGATTATTTTATTTTGCATCGGTTTGTTTGGAGCTCTAACGAAACGAAATACAGTGATTGTATTAGTTTGTATTGAATTAATGCTTAATGCGGCTAATTTAAATTTAGTAGCATTTAGTAAATTAGGTTTGTTCCCAAATTTAACAGGGCAAATTTTCTCTCTGTTTACGATGGCTGTAGCGGCTGCGGAGGCGGCGGTAGGACTCGCCATTTTAATTGCTTTGTATCGTAATCGTACGACGGTTCATGTAGATGAAATGGATACGCTCAAAGGATAACATTGTGACCGAAAAGGGGGAAGGAAACAATGATCGATTATGCATGGCTCATACCGCTTTTCCCGCTTGTTTCGTTTTTTTTATTACTTATATTCGGGAAGAAAATTAGAGAAGGAAGCAGTGTACTTAGTATTTTCCTCGTCTTTCTCTCCTTTATATTTGCGGTACTTGTATTAATAGAACGGTTTTCGAAAGTAGGATTAAAGCATACGTGGGTATGGCTTAGAACGGGAGATATTGATATATCATTTGGCTTTGAAGTGACTGCATTAGGGGCTTTAATGCTGTTTATCGTTACACTTGTGAGTTTACTTGTACATGTGTATTCGAAAGGTTATATGAAAGGTGACGAAAGATTACCAACCTTTTATGCCTATTTAGGACTCTTTACATTTGCGATGCTCGGGCTCGTTATATCACCGAATTTATTACAGCTTTATATATTTTGGGAGTTAGTAGGCCTCGGTTCATTTTTACTCATCGGTTTTTATTTCTTTAAAGAAGAAGCGAAGGCTGCTGCGAAAAAGGCTTTTATTATGACTCGTATTGGAGATGTCGGGTTATTTATAGGGATGATCTTACTTTTTTGGCACGCGGGTAGTTTTGAATATGACGAAATATTTAGGGCGATTCATACGGGTGATCTCACCCCTACGATGATTACAATAACAGCGATCTTAATTTTTATCGGGGCGATGGGGAAGTCAGGTCAGTTCCCGCTTCATACGTGGTTACCAGATGCGATGGAAGGGCCGACGCCTGTTTCGGCACTTATTCATGCGGCGACGATGGTCGCAGCTGGCGTATATTTAGTGGCGACGATGTTTCCGCTATTTTCAGCAAGTGCGGTGGCGATGCAGACAGTGGCAATTGTTGGAGCATTTACTGCAATCTTTGCGGCTTCTATCGGTCTTGTGCAAACGGATATAAAGAGAGTGCTTGCTTATTCTACAGTTAGCCAGCTCGGGTATATGATGCTTGCGTTAGGATCTGCTGGTTATGTAGCTGGGGTTTTCCATTTAACGACACACGCCTTTTTTAAAGCGCTACTATTTTTGGCTGCAGGAAGTGTTATTCATGCAGTGCATACGCAAAACATTAATAAAATGGGCGGTTTACAGAAGAAGATGAAAGTAACGGGTGCACTATTTTTAATCGGTACGCTTGCAATTAGTGGTGTGCCACTCCTTTCCGGTTTCTTTAGTAAAGATGAAATTTTAGCGGCGGCTTGGATGAATGGCAATTACGTTTTATTCATATTAGCAGTAATTGCAGCATTCTTAACAGCATTCTACATGTTCCGGCTATACTTCCTTGTCTTTACTGGGGAAGCGAAGACGAAGGAAGACGTGCAGGAATCGCCCCGCATTATGACGTATCCGATGATCGTCCTCGGCGTCCTCGCGGTAGTGGCGGGTTATATGAATACACCATGGTTTGGGACGTTTCTCGGGGATTGGCTTACGAAAGATGTAGCATTTAAAGCGCGAGAGGTACACGGGCCAGTTTGGATTATGATTGTAGCGACGCTCGTTTCATTTGCAGGGATTGCTCTGGCATATTTCATATATGGTAAGAAATCTATTTCTAGAGATTGGGCTGGTGGCGAGGGAACACCTCTTTATAACCTTTTGAAAGAAAAATATTATGTGGATGAACTATACAATATGACAGTGCTCCCTATTACGAAGGGAATCGCTCATGTGCTTCGCTTATTTGAGGTGTATGTAGTCGAAGGAATTGCTGTTTTAATAGGGAGTCTAGTTAAAGGGATAAGCGGACTCGGTTCTAGACTCCAAAATGGAAATGTACAAGTGTACGGCACTGTAACAGCTGTTTCGCTTGCAGTACTCGTCATTATTTTGCTCTATACGGGAGGGGATTTACGATGAATGATTTGTTATTAACGTTCTTCATTTTTTCCCCGCTTTTAGGAATTCTCTTACTTGTATTAACACCGAAAAAAGAATCGCGTACAGTGCGAGCGCTCGGTTTGTTTGGGACGGCGCTTCCATTTGGAATCGCTATCGTCCTCGCTTGTACATATGCTTCTGGAAAGAGTTTGTCGCTATTCGATGAAAAAGTGAAATGGATTAAATTTGGGGATTTTGCAGCGGTGGATAAAAGATGGTTTTCCATTTATTACGAGCTTGGTATTGATGGTTTATCGCTCGTTATGATGGTGCTGACGGCCCTTCTAGCGATACTTGCAGCAATTGCGGCATTTACTATTAAAAGGAACTTAAAAGCCTTTTATATGCTGCTACTTATGCTAGAAATAGGGATGCTCGGCGTCTTCGCTGCTCAAAATTTAATGTTGTTCTTTATCTTCTTTGAAATTACATTGCCGCCAATGTTTTTATTAATTGGGAAGTGGGGGAAATTGTCGAGTGAAAAGGCTGCTTATAGTTATTTAATATATAACGGTATCGGCTCCGCTATTTTACTCATCGTTTTCTCAGTTTTATTTGCGAAAACAGGTACAACAAATATTACAGAGCTTAAAGAAATATTAACGAGTGTAGGTGCTGGGGGAGGAATCATCGTCTCAAGTAGCTTACAGTTCGGTTTATTTCTTGCCATAATGATCGCTTTTGCGATTAAACTACCCGTTTTCCCGTTACATCGCTGGATGGTTAATGTGCATATTGAAGCGCATCCAGCTGTAGTTATGCTTCATGCGGGCGTTTTACTGAAGATTGGAGCATACGGTATGATTCGTTTCGGAAAAGGGCTATTCCCGGAATACTTTCGCGAGTTTGCAACGCTCATTGCGATTTTAGGAGTTATTAATTTATTGTACGGAGCCTTCTTAGCGCTCATCCAAACGGACTTTCGGAAGGTGCTTGCTTACTCTAGTATCTCGCATATGGGCATTGTATTAATGGGCCTTGCGGCGTTAAATGCACCAGGTACACAAGGGGCGCTATTCCAAGTTGTCTCGCACGGTTTAATTGCGGCCTTACTCTTCTTCTTACTTGGTGTTATAGAACAACGTTTTGGAACGTCGGATATTACAGCGCTTGGCGGACTCGCAAAAAGTGTCCCGGTACTTAGCGGATTCTTCTTAGCAGGAGGAATGGCATCGCTTGGATTACCAGGAATGTCTGGATTTGTTAGCGAGTTTCTTGCCTTTCTCGGTTTATTCCAAGGGGAGCCAGTCATTGCGGCAGTCGGCGTACTCGGCATCATTTTAACCGCTGTATACGTATTGAGAGCGACACTTCAAGTAACATTTGGTAAGAAAGAGTGGGGAGTGAAAGCTGATATACACGGATGGGAGTATGTCCCTATATTGCTACTGATCTTCTGCATTATTGCAATTGGAGTAATGCCAGAAATACTAGGGGATCCGCTTCAAAATACATTGAAAACATTGGGGGTGAAGTAGGATGGATATGAATACGTTACTTAGCTTATCATGGCATCTCATGGTGCCAGAATTCATTATTCTCGGAGCTGCCATCCTTCTTTCCATATGTGACTTGTTTTTTAAGTTGAACCATAGATATGTAGCGCTTAGTGCAATCGCAGCCGTCATATTAGCAATCGTGTCGTTAGTTACGCTATACGGCGAACCAACAGGAGATATTTTAAACGGATCGTTTGTGTTAGATGGGTTTTCAAAAGGGTTCAAAACGTTGTTATTAGGCGGAGCAGCCCTTATCTTATGCACCGCAATGAGCGATGATAAGAAGAATCCAATTGAAGATAAGGGAGAATATTATTACTTATTTTTAATGGCCCTCCTTGGGGCTATGTTTATGGCTTCTAGCGTCGACTTCATTACACTTTTCGTCGGTTTAGAATTGCTTTCACTTTCTTCATATATTTTAGTAGGAATACGAAAAAAGAACCGTACATCAAATGAGGCGGCCATGAAATATGTCATTAATGGAGGAATTGGAACTGCAATTACGCTCTTTGGAATGAGTTATTTGTACGGTATTACAGGATCGACTAATATCGTGGATATGCAAAAAGTATTCGCAGGGGAGCTTGCTGGTGGTATTCAGTTATTGTTAGCTCTCGCATTTCTACTATTACTCGTTGGACTCTCGTTTAAAATTGCGACGGTGCCGTTTCATATGTGGGCACCAGATGTGTATGAGGGAGCGGCTACGCCTGTTACTGCTTTTCTTGGAACGATTTCTAAAATTGCTGGGTTCTTACTCATTATTCGTCTGTTTCTCATGGTTTTTGCAAGTGTATCGGTGCAAGGAGACATGCAATCCTTATACGGACGTATGAGCATATACATTGCCGTGCTAGCGAGTATTACGATGATTATTGGGAATGTAGTAGCGTTAAAGCAATATAACGTAAAACGCCTATTTGCCTATTCGGGAATCGCACATGCGGGGTATTTACTCGTTCCGCTTGTAGCATTATCACCATTTACGATGGATAGCATGTGGTTTTACATGCTTGCGTATATGCTTATGAATATAGGCGCGTTTGCAATTATCCACGGCTTAATCTTACAAAGCGATAAAGAAAACATTACCATTTTCACCGGATTATATAAAAGATCGCCATTTACAGCGATAGTGATGACGATTTTTATTTTATCGTTGGCCGGAATACCAGGAACAGCTGGTTTCATCGGGAAAATTAACATCTTTTTAGGTGCACTGCATGTAGAGCCAGCTCATTACGTACTAGCTTCTATTATGATGGGAACGACAGTCATTTCATTCGTATATTATTTCCGTATTCTACAGCAAATGTTTTTCCGGACGGGAGAAGTGGAAGAAAAAATTCATTTGCCATTCAATATAAAGGTTGTTATGAGCCTTTGTGCAATTTCAATTGTAATACTAGGGATTATGCCGATGATCGGATACAATTTCTTTTATGAATATTTTCCATTAATGAAGGATTTCTTCTTCCTAGGGAACGTGGTACAATAGTGAAAATAAAAGGTGTGGAGTTGTTACTCTGCGCTTTTTATTTTGTGTGAACTACAATTGAAAATGCATGTAGGTATACGTTTTTGAGGACAAATTACGATGTGAAATGTAAGATGCTTATTTGTATTTGAAAAAGTGTGGCTTCTACTTATTATGGTATCGTTTTTAGAGTATTTTGTAAGTAGTAGCTGGGTAAAAAGGGGTCGATTTTTTGGCACATCTTTTAGGGCAACAAGCACTGATTGCCATCGTTTCGCATTTATTGTTTATTACCATTACGTGGTGGGCCTTACAAGGGATTCACATTGAGCGTTTAATGAAGCCTGGAAAGGTGATGCAGACGCGAGTATTACTCATCCTAATTACAATTGCAATTGGGACATCTGTAAGTAACTTTTTCCTTGATTATTTAGGCTATTCAAAGAGTTTAACGTATTTAGTAAAGTAAGTGTATAGAACCTCATATCTCCGTTAACAATGGGGATAGGAGGGGATGAAATTGAAGCTTAAAGCCATTCTTATTGTTGTGATAAGTGTTGTTTTATTTTTGGTTGGATATAGAGAAATGAAACCGATCAGCGATGAACAGAAAATGGAGAGTATGATTGCAACTTTAGAGAAAAATGATGCTAAAGTAGAGAAGTGGTCATGGTTAGCGCGAGAAACAAAAACAATTTCTAATATACATACGTTTCAAAAGTTGTTAAACGATGTGAAGGGCAAGGCGAATATTCAAAAGTGGGAATTAGAACAATCTCCAGATGGATATAAAGCTACATCCTATAAAAAGTTTTCTTCTTATGAAGAACGAGTAGTAGTAACATGGAGTAAGGAAAATACTAAAGAAAACACTTTCATTATTTTTGAAGTAAGTGGGGCGAAATGGGACCCGAAGTACATTCAGAAAACAAATAAAATTTTTAGTGAAAAACCTATAATTTACACTTGTGTTCAAGGTGTACTGAATGATAAGATTGAAGGTGTTTTGCAAAATAAAACCAATCAGGTTTTGAAAGATCTTTCAGCAAGAGCGATCGAACAGATAGAAGAAAGAGCATTTGTGTCAGTCTCCGCATACAATAAAAAGTGGGATGACGCTCTTTCAACAAATAGAGAGAAAATAAATGTGCAAATAGCAATACGTTCTACAGACAACAAAGATACAATTGTGGTTGGCACACCGATCATAACTTCTGAGTATTGAGTGAATAGATACTGAAAAAAGGACACGGAGGGGAATAATTTGGAAAAGATCATCGTCCGTGGCGGAAAGCGGTTAAACGGCACAGTGCGTGTTGAGGGCGCAAAAAATGCTGTATTACCTATAATCGCTGCAGCCCTATTAGCGAGTGATGGAAAGAATGTACTATCTGAAGTACCAGTTTTGTCTGATGTATACACAATTAATGAGGTATTACGTCATTTAAATGCTGAAGTCGTATTTGAAAATAACCAAGTAACAATCGATGCTTCTAAAGAACTAAACATCGAAGCACCATTTGAATATGTGCGTAAAATGCGTGCATCTGTTCAAGTAATGGGACCATTGCTTGCGCGTAACGGTCGTGCTCGTATTGCACTTCCTGGTGGATGTGCAATTGGTTCACGTCCAATTGACCAACATTTAAAAGGCTTCGAAGCAATGGGAGCAAAAGTACAGGTTGGTAATGGTTTTGTTGAGGCATACGTTGAGGGAGAACTAAAAGGAGCTAAAATTTATTTAGACTTCCCAAGCGTGGGCGCGACAGAAAACATTATGTCTGCAGCTACATTAGCAAAAGGGACAACAATCCTTGAAAACGCAGCGAAAGAACCAGAAATCGTTGACTTAGCTAACTTCTTAAATGCGATGGGAGCGAAAGTACGCGGAGCTGGAACTGGAACGATTCGTATCGAAGGCGTTGATAAATTATATGGTGGAAACCACTCTATTATTCCTGACCGTATTGAAGCAGGAACATTCATGGTTGCAGCGGCAATTACTGGTGGAGACATCTTAATTGAAAATGCTGTACCTGAACATTTACGCTCAATTACAGCGAAAATGGAAGAAATGGGTGTTAAAGTTATTGAGGAAAATGAAGGTGTACGTGTTATCGGCCCGGATAAATTAAAAGCGGTTGATATTAAAACTATGCCTCATCCAGGTTTCCCAACAGACATGCAATCACAAATGATGGCATTATTACTACAAGCTGATGGAACAAGTATGATTACAGAAACGGTATTCGAAAACCGCTTTATGCACGTTGAAGAATTCCGTCGTATGAATGCTGATATTAAAATCGAAGGTCGTTCTGTTATTATGAACGGTCCAAACAGCTTACAAGGTGCTGAAGTAGGCGCAACTGATTTACGTGCTGCTGCTGCATTAATCTTAGCTGGTTTAGTATCTGAAGGTTACACTCGTGTAACTGAATTAAAGCATCTTGACCGTGGTTATGTAGATTTCCATAAGAAATTAGCTGCATTAGGTGCAACTATTGAACGTGTAAACGAAAAAGTAGAAGAAGTGAAAGAACAAGAAGTTTCTGATCTTCACGCTTAATTGAAATAGTCTCTACGTCTTTTGACGTAGGGGCTATTTTTTTGGGTTATTACTGTTATAGTCAATAAATTCTATACTTATGCACGTACCAGTGAAAATATTTAGAAAATTTTCGTTTTAGCTGGTTCCCCTTAAGTATGTTCTAAAAGAAAGAGTTGTTCCATAAGAATGAATGGAGTAAAGCTTTTTCATATTGGGGGAAATAAGATGAAATTTTCAAAGCCGCTTTTCATCACAGTAGCGCTTCTCATAGCGCTCGTTATCATTGTACCTGCTGCTCTTGTTATTCCATTTGCGAAAGCAAAGGTAGGGGAAGAAGCAGCTTCTAAAACTCCTCCAGCGATAGAAAGTATACCAGCTCCAGGGAAAGTGGATACAGCGGTGCAAGTTGCTGTATATCGTGAGAAACAGAAAAAGGTAGATACATTACCTATGGAGGAGTATGTGACCGGTGTAGTAGCTTCTGAGATGAATGCCAGTTTTGAAATAGAGGCGCTAAAGGCGCAGGCATTAGCAGCGAGAACATTTGTGGTGCAGCGTATGCTAAGCGGAGGAAAGAAAAACAATGCGGACGTGACCGATACGGTGAAAGATCAAGTGTACAAAAGTAAAGAGGAATTGAAGAAACAATGGGGTAATAACTACGAAAATAATTTGAAGAAAATCGAAGAAGCCGTTTCAAAAACCGCAGGACAAGTTTTAACGTATGATGGAAAACCGATCTCAGCATCCTTCTTCTCAACGAGTAATGGCCGGACAGAAAATGCGGCTGATTACTGGGGAAATGATTATCCGTACTTAAAGAGCGTAGATAGTCCGTGGGATCAAGCCTCTCCAAAGTTTACGAGCGAGCAAACCTTTACAGTAGCTGACTTCCAAAAACGTCTCGGTGTGAAAGTGCTAGCAGATGGGAAAGTTGGTGATATTAAAGGGCGTACAGAAGGAAAACGTGTAAAAGACGTAGCGTTTCAAGGGAAAACATTAACCGGAAGAGATGTACGTGACAAATTAGATTTACGCTCTTCTGACTTCACGTGGAAACAAGATGGAGATAAAATCATTGTTACGACGAAAGGCTTCGGCCACGGCGTTGGCATGAGCCAATACGGAGCAAATGGCATGGCAGCGGAAGGTAAGAAATATACAGATATCGTTGCTCATTATTATAAGGGTGTCGAAATAAAGTCGATGAATGATTATGAAGGAAAGTTAATGGTGAAGAAGTAAGGTGTAGAATAGACCGTCCCAAGAGGTATGTTGGGACGGTCTTCTTTTGTTAGTAGATAGGTTATCCTTGTCGAATCGTTGATATATTAAAAAAATCATCAATGCCCAGCGATGACAGAACTCTGTTTAAGGGGCCCATGGATCGCTGGAAGCTATTATAAGGATGAGCGTACAGAATAATCAATGAAAGTTGGCTGGCTCCATACAGGAGACATCGTCACGGTTGATTCGGAAGGATGTATTAAGATTGCTGATCGTACGAAGGACTTAATTAAAAGTGGAGGCGAATGGATTTCTTCCGTAGATTTAGAAAATACTTTAATGTCGCACGATAAAGTGTTAGAAGCATCTGTTGTGGCGGTGCCGCATGAAAAGTGGCAAGAACGTCCCGTTGCTTGCGTTGTATTAAAAGAGGGACAAGTAGTCGAAAGAGAAGAGTTGTATGCTTTATTAGAAGCAGAATTTCCGAAATGGTGGATGCCAGATGCTATTTTATTTGTAAATGAAATTCCGAAAACATCTGTAGGGAAATTCTTAAAGAGAGCGTTGCGTGATCAGCTCAAGACGTATATGGTAGAGAAAAATTAGAGAAGGAGGCTATCCTTTCAGTTGGATAGCCTTCTTTTTATGGTACTTCATAAAATATCTAAATCTTCCATTAATTGTTTGGTATAATAGGATAAAAAGTATTTGGGGGAGACAGAATGGCGTTATTGGAGTTGAAACAGTTAGGGAAGACGAACCAGTTACCGGTAGTTGAACTGAAGGTTGAGAAGGGACAATGTGTTGTTTTGCAATGTAATAACCATACAGCTAAAGTATTGCACCGCATTATTATTGGTGAGGAAGAAGCTTCAACTGGCAACGTACTATTTGAGGGAGAATCGATTGGAAAGAAAAATTATTACCGCATCGGTTTTTGTTTTTTGAAAGATGAAGCATACGACCGTTTGAAGGTAAAGGAATACTTTAAGTTCTTAATAGGGCTGTATGGATCAAATATGAGCACGGAAGAAGTAGTACAGTATGTCGGCCTCTTAGATAAATTAAACGTTAAAATAGAAAAACTATCATTTTCAGAGAAACGTCGCCTTCATATCGGGCGTGTTATGATTCATAATCCGGATTTAGTTATTTTGGAAGAGCCAGAGCAAAATGTAGATACAGAGAGCACGATTATTATTCGAAAATCAATTATGGCAATGAAAGAGCAAGGAAAGGCGATTTTTATTACGTCATCCTTTCTATCGGACTCCCTTTCGTTAACAGAGGATGTATACATTTTAAATAACGATGGTGTGAAGAAAATAGAAATTGAACAAGAAGAAGTTGAAGAGGTTGATGGAGAAAAAGTTGTTCAAATGATTCCGCAGATGAAACTTGAAAGAATTCCAGCGAAAGTGAACGATAAAATCATTTTACTTGATCCGATGGAAATTCATTTCATTGAAACGCAAAACGGAGTGACACATATTCATGTGCGCGAAGGTGATTTCGTATGTGCATTAACATTAAGTGAACTAGAAGCGAGATTAACAGGATTCGGGTTCTTTAGATGTCATCGCTCGTACCTTGTGAATTTACAAAGAGTACGAGAAGTGATTACGTGGACTCGTAATAGTTTTAGTTTAATTTTGGATGACGAAAGAAAAAGTTCAATTCCGCTTTCGAAAGGACGAATGGATGAATTAAAAGGTGTGATTGGGCTATAAAAATTGCTCCAATAAGCTCAAAATACGATTCATTCACCGGTGAAAATACTCCTTTTACCGGTATTTTACTGCGTAACCTCTTTGTTTTTCATATGATTGAGTCAAGAAAAGCGAAACAAACAAACGAAAAGCGCTAAAGCGACTTTCATCTATAAAAGAAAAAAACAAAGGGGATGACGAGATGACATTGGCAATTGAAATGAAAGATGTAATGAAAAGTTTCAACGAAAAAACAGCACTCCGAAATGTAAATATTGAAGTGAAGCAAGGAGAAATTTTTGGATTCCTCGGACCGAGTGGATCTGGAAAAACGACAACAGTAAAGATTTTAACTTCTCAATTACTTCATAGTGTTGGAACGGTAAGAGTATTAGGGAAAGATATTACGGGGCCAAGCAGCATCGATTACAAACGAATTGGTATTTTAACAGACAATAGCGGTTTATATGAGAGACTTAGCATTTATGATAACTTACTATTATTTTGTGACTTATACGATTGTAAAAAAGAACGAATCGATGAAGTACTAGCACAAGTGAATCTATTAGATGATAAAAAAACATTAGTAAAGAAACTATCAAAAGGAATGAAGCAGCGCGTCACATTAGCTAGAGCGATTCTTCATAAACCGGATATCCTCTTCTTAGACGAACCAACATCTGCACTCGATCCAGTTAACGTACAAAACATTCATAAAGTCTTAAAAGATTTAAATAAAGAAGGAACGACGATTTTCTTAACGACTCACAATATGGATGAGGCGGAGACGCTTTGTAATCGCATCGCCTTTCTGTGCGGCGGAGAAATTGTAGCGCTTGATACACCAGAAAACCTTCGTTTACAATACGCGAAAGATCAAATACAAGTTGTATTAAAAGATAAGCAAAAAGAAATCGTGCAAAAAGATGAATTAGGTGCAAAACGCATTTCAGAATGGATGAAAAAAGGTGAATTACTATCCATTCATTCACACGAACCAACGCTAGGCGATATCTTTATTGAAGTTACTGGGAGGGGATTATAATGACATTTTCAATGAGACGTGTATCAGCTATTTTTAGAAAAGAAGTACAAGATTTTAAGACGAATTCACAAGTGTTGTTAATGGCATCTTTACCAATTATATTTGCATTTATATTTAGCAGATTTGGAGAAGGACGCATGGGGGTTGGTATTATTACTTTAATGTCCTTTCTATTTGTAGCAGGGTTTGTTCAATCAATGGTAATTGCAGAAGAGAAAGAAAAACATACGTTACGTGTGTTAATGCTATCACCAGCTTCTTCTGTTGAAGTTCTTCTTGGGAAAAGTATATTAACAGCATGTTTAACGTTGGGCATTTCCATTGTAAACTTATTCATTTTAGATCAATTAAGTGGCAATCTCTTATTGCTAGCATTTATTTTCTTATGTGGAACAATTCTATTCATTTTAATTGGAACAGTGATTGGATTATTAGCTGAGTCTGTCCCGCAAACATCACTAATTGGAATGCCAATATTAATGACGATGTATTTAGCTGTACAATTTGAGCCAATGGTTGAAAATAAAGTAATTAAGACGATGATTAGTTATCTTCCAACATCTCATCTTGAAAAAGCGATTAAAAGCTTAGTGGATGGTGCTGGGTTTAGTAGTATTAGTGGGCATATGCTAAATGTTGGAGTGTGGCTCATTATTTCACTTATTGCATGTTTAATCGTATATAAAAAGAAACAATTGGACTAAAAACTGAGCTAAAACGCTCAGTTTTTTCTTTTTTCTATCATTTCCTCGGAAATTTTGTAATTCCTATACATATTTTTACAGATTTTGTCGAAAAGTAATTAGTTATAGGTTGTATAGGATACGTGAATATTGTTCAAAATGATTGCTGAGGTGATGATGGAATGCGAGGAAGAAATAATAAAAAGTCGCAAAAGGTAGTACATTTATTTCAAAAAAGATGGGTGTTTCCGGCACTATACATTGCATGTGCAGCGGTAATTTTAATGGTTGCGCTATGGTTCCAAGGAGCTAATCCGAAGAAGACTCCGAACCAAGATCAAGCAACACCGTATACACAATCGGAAGATCCAGCAGTACCAGTAACGAAATCTTCAGAAGTAGTGAAAATGCCAGCAGCCGCGAGTGTGGAAGTAGTCGTACAGAAGAAGTTCTATGAAGATGCAGCAACTGAGGCGGAACAAGAAAAAGCACTTGTCTTTTATAACAACACATATTCCCCAAATAAAGGAATTGACATTGCTGCGAAGAATGGAAAAGAGTTCAATGTAGCTGCTGCTTTAAGCGGTACAGTAACGAAAGCTGAAAAAGATTCACTTCTTGGTTATGTTGTAACAGTTGATAGCGGAAATGGTGTAGCAGTTTCTTATCAAAGCTTAGGCAGTGTGAAAGTAGAAAAAGGTGCACGAGTTGCACAAGGTGAAGTATTAGGAAAATCCGGTCTAAGTGCAATGAATAAAGAAGCAGGTTCTCACGTTCACTTTGAAGTACGTAAAGACAATGTGGCTGTGAACCCTGAACGCTACTTAAATAAATCAGTAGCCGAAATTAAAGCTGATGCAGGTGCTGCAAAAGCAACGAATGCTTCTGGTAAAAAAGCTGATGACAAATCTCAAAAAGAAGAAAAGTCAACAAGCACGAAACCAGAAAATAAAACAGAAGACAAGTCTCAAAAAGAAGAAAAATCAACAAGCGGTTCGACTAGTGACAAAAAAGAAGAACCGAAGAAAGAAGAAAAATCAACAAATGGTTCTACAGAATCATCTAACAGTTCTTCTTCACAAGAATAAAAAAGTGAAAAAATCAGTTCTCACTAGGAGAGCTGATTTTTTTACTTTCACCCCGCATTAACGGGCAGTAAGACCCCTACTTCAAAATTCAGTGAAAGTTAAGAAGTTAGGCCTGGGGTCAACTGCCCGTAAAAGCCCGATTGGTGAAGGCTAATAATCAGTGGGAAATGGCGCCCACTGATTAAAGTTTCACTTTATATAAAAATACTCAATTTCGAGAAAAAAGTTGCAATAACAAGGAAAAATGACGAGATTCTCGAATATATATTACAAAAGGGAGGGGATACTGTGTCATTTTTGTTTGTTCTGTCGACTGCTATTATTTTATTGTTTGTTTTATTCACCTTATATTATTATATTGCCGGTAAGAAAGAGGTTCCCCACCATCAGTTATTAGAAGAAGAGTTGGAAAGAGAAGAATGACGCCTTATATACAAGGTGTCATTTTTTTTCGCCAAAATAGTCACTGTTAACGTATTTCTCACAAAAAAATGTAATTTTTCTTAACTTAGTCCGCAAAAATAGTGAACATGTAGCATATATCAGTAGTGCGGGCAATACAATGGTATAAACCAAAGCAAAGAGAGTGTTTGAGGTGAGAAATCGTGAATCATTTCATTATAAATCCAAGAATGTTTAACGCTTACAAACAGCACTCACACTTACTTCTTAGTCATATGCAGCGAGGCTCATTTCACCCTTCTCACATCCAATTTAGGGAGGCGAGTGGTGTGCACGATTACATCAAAGAGAGAACTATCAAGATTGGTAAGTATATCGTGGAGACAAGAAAGACAGTGCGTGTCATTGCAAAGGAATTTGGGGTATCAAAGAGTACAGTCCATAAAGATTTAACGGAACGTCTACCAGAAATTAATCCAGAGCTCGCAAATGAAGTGAAAGAAATTCTTGATTATCATAAGTCTATTCGTCATTTAAGAGGCGGAGAAGCAACAAAGCAAAAGTATAGAAAAGAAGATGTAGAAAAGCCGGTCCGTCAATAAATATGCGATCGCAAACATTCCGTGTCAATTCGGTAATATTTTTCAGAAGAATTCTTTTTGCGAATATTACGTTTCTGTTAAAATTATGATAAAATCAGAAATTAGGTGTAAAAGAATTCGGGTGTAACCTGATTTTGAATATCGAGGAGGAAAAAACGGGAATGTTTGCGCGAGATATCGGAATTGACCTAGGTACGGCTAACGTATTAATCCATGTTAAAGGTAAGGGTATTGTATTAAATGAGCCATCTGTTGTTGCAATTGATCGTAACACAGGTAAAGTATTAGCAGTAGGTGAAGAAGCAAGAAGTATGGTGGGACGTACGCCTGGTAATATTGTAGCAATTCGTCCACTTAAAGATGGTGTAATCGCAGATTTCGAAATTACAGAAGCAATGTTAAAGTATTTCATTAACAAATTGGACGTAAAGAGCTTCTTTTCAAAACCTCGTATTTTAATTTGTTGTCCAACAAATATCACATCAGTAGAACAAAAAGCAATTCGTGAGGCTGCTGAACGTTCAGGTGGTAAAACAGTATTTTTAGAAGAAGAACCAAAAGTAGCCGCAGTTGGTGCTGGTATGGAAATCTTCCAACCAAGCGGTAACATGGTTGTTGATATTGGTGGAGGTACAACAGATATCGCTGTACTTTCTATGGGTGATATTGTTACCTCTTCCTCTATCAAAATGGCTGGCGATAAGTTTGATATGGAAATCTTAAACTACGTTAAACGTAAGTATAAGCTGTTAATTGGAGAACGTACTTCAGAAAATATTAAAATTAAAGTTGGTACAGTATTCCCAGGTGCACGTAGCGAAGAGCTTGAAATTCGCGGACGTGACATGGTAACAGGTTTACCACGCACGATTACAGTATGCTCTGAAGAAATTACAGAAGCACTAAAAGAAGACGCAGCTATCATTGTACAAGCTGCAAAAGGCGTACTAGAGCGCACACCACCAGAACTATCTGCGGACATCATCGACCGCGGTGTTATTCTAACGGGCGGTGGAGCTTTACTACACGGTATCGACATGCTTCTAGCAGAAGAACTAAAAGTACCAGTATTAATTGCTGAAAACCCAATGCACTGCGTTGCGGTTGGTACAGGTATTATGTTAGAGAATATTGATAAATTACCAAAGCGTGCTTTACGATAAAGTGAAATTTTAATAAGTGGGGGCATCCCCCGCTTATTATTAGCTCGCAAAAGGCGTGGAAGATGAGAAGAACTACGGTTAACACCTTAGTTCTTTTTTGTTTTTGTATTCTTTTATTTTTTTATTTCATTTTGATTTATTGAGAAAATAGAAGAAAAATAAAGAAAAATGAAGAAAACAGGTAAAATATTCATATATATGGTTAAATTTAATATTTCCTTATTTGAAAACGTTTATAATATAATGAGTCGAATACGACATTAAGGCAAATAATGTTTCAATACATATTGCCTTTCCCTAATCTGGGCATACACTCTTTTCTACCTCCGTGTCAGTTGCAAGTATATGCAGCTATTTTAATGGAATAGAGTGTGTGCATTTTTTTATAAATAGGAAGTGAAATTGCACTTTTTAATGACAAACAATAAACAAAATGGGATAATAAACAATATGTCCAAGTGGTAAGACCAATATTACAAAAGGGGCGATTGTTACATGCTAAATATAGAACAAATTAAAGAAATCATTCCTCACCGTTATCCATTTCTACTTGTTGATAAAATATTAGAAGTAGATGAAGGAAAACGAGCGGTTGGAATTAAAAATGTATCCGCAAACGAAGAATTCTTTAACGGACACTTCCCTGACTATGCAGTTATGCCTGGTGTACTTATTGTAGAAGCATTGGCACAAGTTGGAGCAGTTGCGGTATTAAAGAAAGAAGAAAACCGCGGAAGACTTGCTTTCTTCGCAGGTATCGACAATTGTCGTTTCAAAAAACAAGTACGTCCAGGTGATCAACTTCGTCTAGAAGTAGAAATGACACGTGTACGTGGTCCAATCGGAAAAGGAAAAGCAATCGCAACAGTAGATGGTGAAGTTGCATGTGAAGCTGAAATTACATTTGCGATTGGTGATAAAAAAGAATAGATGTGAATTAAAAAAATTCTTCTGCAATAGGCGGAAGAATTTTTTTAATTCATGTATTTTTTGTTCGAAATATTAAAATGCAGATTAATCAGAATTTTTATTGTAAATGAATGGAAGTTCATATATAATGACGCTATAAATATCTTGAAATTAAGATAAATGATAGCGCGATAAAAATAGAGACGCGGTTGTCACATTATGAATGTTATGAGATAGGACAAAGCTTATGATGATTGGTTATGATGAATTGTAGAGGAAAGTGATGGGTAATTTTAACAGTATCAGTAAATGAAAAATGGGCGTAGCATATCGGACATAGAGAGATAAAGGGGAAAGTGTCGCATTTTGAAAAGAGGAGATCATAACATGTTCGGGAGAAAAAAAAGAAAACCATTACGACAATTAATTACACATAAAGAGCCTAAATCACGTGTTGCAGAACAATACCGTAACATTCGTACAAATATTGAATTTACATCTGTAGATAATCATGTTCGTTCTATTATTGTTACTTCAGCAGATCCAGGTGAAGGGAAAACAACGACAATCGCAAACTTAGCAGTTGTTTTCGGTCAACAAGGAAAGAAAGTTTTATTAATTGGAGCTGACTTGCGCAAGCCGACGATTCAAAACTTATTTGCCATTCACAGTTCAAATGGATTAACGAACCTATTATCAGGACAAGCGAAACTAATGCAATGCATTCAAAAAACAGATATAGAGAATGTATACTTAATGGCAGCAGGTCCAATCCCGCCAAACCCAGCTGAACTACTAGGTAGCCGGGGAATGGACGATCTATTACTAGAAGCATATAACATGTTTGATATTATTCTAATCGACACACCACCCGTTCTTGCGGTTACCGATGCACAACTACTTGCGAACAAATGCGATGGAATTGTACTTGTCGTACGCAGTGAAAAAACAGAAAAAGATAAAATTGTAAAAGCGAAGCAAATATTAGACAAAGCGTCCGGTAAATTACTTGGTGTCGTCTTAAACGATAAAAGAGAAGAAAAAGAACAATATGGATATTATTAGGAAATAGTGTATAGAATAATAAATTTTAAAGCCGATAAATAATTTTATCGGCTTTTTGAATTTTTATAAAATTCTTTATTGCTTTATATAAAAATCATGATATAATGGAAATTTTGGAAATTTGATGGAATGTGTTGTCATATTTAAGATTATTTTGTAAGATTATATATGTTTTTAAATAACAATCGTACATAGATATTACTAAAATAAAAAAATGTAAGATTTATATGTTATAATTTTTCTTATGTGCAAATTTTAGAAAGTTGGAGGAACTTATGGAAGAAACAATTAGTTTGAAAGAGTTATTTCATATTTTAAAAAAACGTTTAGCAATGATCCTCGTAATCGCCTTTGGTGCCGCTATAGTAAGTGCTATCATTAGCTTCTTCTTCATGACACCAATCTATCAATCTTCGACGCAAATTCTTGTTAATCAGAAGAAGCAAGAGGGTGCAATGATTCAAGCTGGTGAAGTTCAAACGAATATTCAATTAACGAATACATATAAGGTTATTATTAAAAGTCCAGTAATCTTAGAGCAAGTGAATGAAAAATTAAATTTAAATATGGCACCACAAGCTTTAACGAAGAAGATTAATGTTGCGAATGAAAGAGATTCACAAGTCATTTCTGTAACAGCTGAGGATAAAAATCCAAAATTAGCTCGAGATATTGCAAATGCAACTGCAGATGTATTTAAAGGTGAAGTTGCAAAAATTATGAATGTGGATAATGTAACAGTACTATCTAAAGCGGAAGTTGCAGAAAATCAATCTCCAATTAAGCCACGTCCAATGTTAAATGTAGTAATTGCCTTTGTTGTTGGTTTAATGGCTTCAGTTGGTCTTGCATTCTTACTAGAATACTTAGATAACACAGTGAAAAAAGAAGAAGATGTAGAAAACTTACTTGGTTTACCAGTGTTAGGTATTGTAGCTCGTATGGATGAAGAAATAACGAATGTGAAATCACACGCTCCATCATCAAGAAAAGTGAGGGGACAAACAATTGGCTCTTAATTTATTTAAAAAGAAAAAAAATCATCGTCAACGTCGTCAATTAATTGCTCATCAACAACCGAAATCACCAATCTCAGAACAGTATCGTAATATTCGAACAAATATCGAATTTGCAGCAGTAGATACGAATTTACATTCATTAATGGTTACGTCTGCGAACCCAAGTGAAGGGAAAACAACGACAACAGCGAATATGGCAGTCGTATTCGCACAACAAGGAAAGAAAGTATTATTAATTGATGCAGATATGCGTAAGCCAGCGATGCATCAAATGTTTCAAGTCGATAATATTTTCGGGCTAACGAATGTATTAACACATAGTGAACGTTTAGAAAAATGTGTACAAAAAACATCAGTTGATAATTTACACTTTTTAGCGTGTGGTCCTATCCCACCAAACCCCGCGGAACTGTTAGGTTCAAAATCGATGCAAGAGCTTCTTGCACAAGCATACAGTATGTATGATTTAGTTATTTTTGACCTACCACCAATTTTAGCTGTAACTGACGCACAGATTATGGCGAATGTATGTGATGCTTCTATTCTTGTCGTTCGTAGTGAATCGACAGAGAAAGAAACAGCAGTAAAAGCAAAAGGATTGCTAGAATCAGCAAAAGGTAAATTGTTAGGCGTTGTCTTGAACGATCGTGAACGTGAGCAGGGCTTATATTATTACTACGGTGCAAACTAATTAAAAGAGTGAGATATGACAAGAACATATCTCCTTTTTTCCCTTGAATATGAGACATCTCATATTCAAGGGAAAAAAGATTTATATGAGAGGGAGGATGAAACAAATGATAGATTTACATTGTCACATTTTACCTGGTATCGATGATGGTGCACAAACAGTAACAGATAGTTTAGCGATGGCACAACATGCTGTGGCAGAAGGAATACATACAATTGTCGCAACGCCACATCATCAAAATGGAAAATATGTAAATGAGCGTACTTCTATTATTCATCAAGTGAAGCAATTAAATGATGAATTGCAACAACATGAAATCCCACTGAAAGTTTTACCAGGGCAAGAGGTCAGGTTATACGGTGATTTATTAGAAGATTATGAAGCTGGTAAAATCGTTACTTTAAATGAAACAAACAAATACATATTCATTGAATTTCCATCTAATCATGTACCTCGTTATGCAGAACAACTATTTTATGAACTACGTGTAAAAGGAATGATCCCAATTATCGTTCATCCTGAACGTAATGCCGAGTTAATCGAGCGGCCAGATAAGTTATATAACCTTGTAAATAAAGGGGCATTAACACAAGTGACAGCAGGTAGTTTACTAGGTAAGTTTGGTAAAAAAATTAAAAAGTTTTCACTACAGCTTGTAGAACATAATTTAACCCATATGATCGCATCAGATGCACATAACACAACATCAAGAGGATTTCATCTAGCAGAAAGCTACGAATTAATAGAGAAAGAATTCGACGCAACTGTTATGAATGATTTAAGAGAGAATCCGTATTTAATCATTAGCGGGAAAGCAATTTATAAAGAAGATCCAGAACAAATTCGTCGTAAAAAGTTGTTTGGCATCTTTTAAATAAAGAACAGGTGATGTCTCCTAACCGTTATCAACGGAGGCACTCGGTCGTGCTGTGGGTAGAAATTTTTATTTCGAACCTACCTTAGACGCTTGTCGTCGGGAGTATGACGTGAGGATGGGTTGGATGCCCATAATTTATTTGTATAGAAACTCTACCTATGGAGTTATAAACATGACTCTATAGGTAGGGTTTTTGTTATTGTTACATACAAATAAAAGAATGTAGGGGGACTACAATTGAAAAAAGTAAGAAAAGCAATTATTCCAGCCGCTGGTCTTGGAACAAGATTTTTACCAGCAACGAAAGCGATGCCGAAAGAAATGTTACCGATCGTCGATAAGCCGACAATTCAATACATAATAGAAGAAGCGATAGAATCAGGAATTGAAGACATTATTATTGTGACTGGAAAAGGAAAGCGCGCGATTGAAGATCATTTTGATCATTCATTCGAACTAGAACAAAACCTTTTAGAAAAAGGAAAGTATGAAATGCTTGAAAAGGTGCAAGCTTCTTCAAGAATTAATATCCATTACATAAGACAAAAAGAACCGAAAGGGCTTGGACATGCAGTATGGTGTGCACGTAAGTTTATTGGAAATGAACCATTTGCGGTCTTACTTGGTGATGATATTGTACAAGCAGAGACGCCATGTTTACGTCAATTAATGGATCAATATGAAGGTACACAGTCGTCAGTTATTGGTGTACAAACAGTACCTGAAAATGAAACACATCGTTACGGTATTATCGATCCAGTTGAACAAAATGACCGTCGTTATCAAGTACGTCAATTTGTTGAAAAGCCAGCACAAGGTACAGCACCATCAAATTTAGCAATTATGGGGCGTTACGTATTAACGCCGGAAATCTTTATGTTCCTTGAGAATCAACAGACAGGTGCTGGTGGAGAAATTCAATTAACAGATGCCATTCAACGGTTAAATGAAATTCAGCGTGTGTTCGCATATGATTTCGAAGGTACTCGTTATGATGTTGGAGAGAAGTTTGGGTTTATTAAGACGACGATTGAGATGGCGCTCCAGCATGAGGAATTAAAAGTGGAATTAATGAAATACATGGATGAATTAATTAGAGAAAAAAATATGTATGCTTAGCATATAAGGTGGGTGGAAAGTTGAAAAATCAAGGGTTAGTAAATGAATCAGCACAAGAAAATTCTGAGGAGATTAAACAGACAGGGGCACTGTATATTTTTTCGAAGCGATGCATGGATATTCTAGGAGCTATTATTGGATTAATTATTTTTTCTCCATTATTTATATTAATACCAATTATGTATATGAGGGGAGAAGCAAAGGGGCCGGTGTTTTTCAAACAAGTACGAATTGGAAAAGATGGTAAAGAGTTTTACATTTATAAGTTTCGTTCAATGGTAGTGGATGCCGAGGGTAAATTAAAGAAAAATGAAATTTTATATAAAAAATATGTAGAAAATAATTATAAACTTGAACCAGAAGAAGATCCACGTATCACTGGTATTGGGAGATTTTTAAGGAAAACAAGTTTAGATGAATTGCCGCAATTTATTAATGTTCTCAAAGGCGATATGAGTCTTGTTGGGCCACGGCCTGTGGTGCAAGAGGAATTGCGAGAATATGGACAAAGAAAATCCGAATTTTTATCTGTTAAACCAGGATTAACAGGATATTGGCAAGTTAGTGGAAGAAGTAATGTAGGTTATCCAGAGAGAGTTGATATAGAGTTATATTATGTATATAACCAATCTCTTTTATTAGATTTGAAAATATTAGTTCAAACATGTCTATTAGTTATATTAAGAAAAGGTGCTTATTAATTTATACACAGAGAGGAAGAAAAACGAATGGATAAAAGTTCAAAAATTTATATAGCAGGTCACCGTGGATTAGTTGGTTCGGCTATTTTACGTAAATTAGAAGAACAAGGATATACAAATTTAGTATATAAAACAAGTAAAGAATTAGATTTACGTGATCCAAGACAAGTAGAAGAGTTTTTCCAGACAGAGAAAGTTGATTATGTATTTTTAGCAGCAGCTAAAGTAGGTGGGATTGTTGCAAATAATCAATATCCAGCGGACTTCATTCGTGATAATTTAATGATTCAAACGAACGTAATCGATTCAGCTTATCGTTCAGGTGTAGAGAAGTTACTATTTTTAGGTAGTACTTGTATTTATCCGAAATTAGCTCCACAGCCGTTAAAAGAAGAATACTTATTAACTGGTGAATTAGAGCCAACGAATGAACCATACGCACTTGCGAAAATTGCAGGTATTAAAATGTGTGAATCATATAATCGTCAATATGGTACAAAGTATATTTCAGCAATGCCAACAAACTTATATGGCGAAAATGATAACTTTGACTTACATACATCACATGTATTACCAGCTTTAATTCGTAAGTTCCACGAGGCAAAAGAAAATAATGCTGAGTTTGTAGAAGTTTGGGGAACAGGTACTCCGTTACGTGAGTTCTTATACTCTGATGATTTAGCAGATGCTTGCGTGTATTTAATGAATAACTATGAAGGTAATGAAATTGTAAACATTGGTGTAGGGGAAGATTTATCAATTAAGGAACTTGCTGAAAAAGTGAAAGCTACAGTAGGTTTTACTGGTGAGCTTCGTTTTGATACTTCTAAACCAGATGGTACTCCACGTAAGTTAGTAGATGTGACTAAGATTAATGCATTAGGATGGAAGGCAACAACTTCTTTAGATGAAGGTTTAAAGAAAGCATATGATTGGTTTCTACAGACAGAAAAAGAATTAGTAAGAAAATAATAATAAAAGATTAATAGAGATAACTGGAGGATATTATGAAAAAAGCACTTATTACAGGCGTAACAGGACAAGACGGATCATATTTAGCAGAGTTTTTATTAGAAAAAGGATATGAAGTACACGGTATTATTCGTCGTAGTTCTTCTTATAATCTAGATCGTATTGAGAGCCTAGTAAATGAAGAAATTGAAGGTTTAAATAATCAAGAAAATTTCCACCTACATTATGGTGATATTACAGATACATCTAATGTAATTCGCTTAATTAGTGAAATTCGTCCAGATGAAATTTATAATTTAGGTGCACAATCACATGTGAAAGTATCATTTGACGTACCTGAGTATACAGCAGATGTAGATGGCGTAGGAACATTACGTATTTTAGAAGCGGTTCGTATTTTAGGACTAACAGAAACGACTCGTATTTATCAGGCATCAACATCTGAGCTATATGGTAAAGTACAAGAAGTACCACAAAAAGAAACAACGCCATTTTATCCACGTTCTCCTTATGGTGTAGCAAAAATTTACGGTTTCTGGATTACAAAGAACTACCGTGAATCTTATAATATGTTCGCAGTAAATGGAATTCTATTCAACCATGAATCAGAACGTCGTGGTGAAACATTCGTAACACGTAAAATCACACTTGCAGCAGCACGTATTGCACAAGAGAAACAAGAAACATTATATTTAGGAAACTTAGACTCACTTCGTGACTGGGGTTATGCAAAAGATTACGTAGAATGTATGTGGTTAATCCTTCAGCATGATAAGCCAGAAGACTTTGTCATCGCAACGGGTGAAATGCATACAGTACGTGAATTCACTACATTAGCATTCAAACATGTAGGTATTGAGCTTGAGTGGGTAGGAGAAGGTGTAGACGAAAAAGGTATCGATAAAGCAACAGGTAAAGTACTTGTAGCAGTAGATCCTAAATTCTTCCGTCCAGCTGAAGTTGAGCAATTACTGGGAGATCCAACAAAAGCGAAAACGTTATTAGGTTGGAATCCAATAAAGACATCATTTGAAGAGCTTGTTCGTATTATGGTAGTGGAAGACATGAGGAAGGTTGCGAAGGAAGAAAAGCTAAGAAAGATGTTTGATTAATATCCTGTTTTTTATTTAAAACATAGTTTTAGAAAAAGACTTTAGCAAGGATTTGTTTTTGAGAATATATAGAAAGTTTGTACAAAAGATAAGTTTATTATTAAACTTATCTTTTGTACTTTAATATAATGGTGAAAAAATGATTAAACAAAAGCAAATGAGAATGTGTTTATTTTTTTCTTTTATAATAGGTATTCTAGTGCCTATATATATTTATTACTCTAATTATGGGTTTTCTTTGGGTTATGGATATATATGTATATTAATGTCTAGTTTTATTATAGCAATTTCAATAGGCTATCATGTGAGAGTACAAAAAACCTTCGATATATTTTCTCCTTTTATTATTCCAAATGTATTGTTTATTTTTATATACATTTTGAAACCTGTATATATTCTGTTTACTGGCGAGGTAGGTGTAGGGGAATTTGACGTACATCCTATAACTGATGTTGAAATTAGGGCATTTAATGAGGCAAATCTCTATTGTCTAATATCAATATTTGTTTATAACATAACACTACATTTCTTCCTATCGGCTAAAAGACATGACTATTTTGAAAAAATAAAACCTAAATTTAAGGAGAATTTGTATTCTGTGTTACAAAGTAGGATTTTAAATATACTTGGTGTAGTTTCAATAATCTTTACATTAAGTACAATCCTATTTTTATTTGAAAGAGCTGGTGGTATAACAAATTATTTAGATTCCTTGGCATTGAGGAATGTGTATTTGAAAGATTTAGGATACTTGTTAATGATTGCAAATATGTCGAAAATTTTATTGTTTGTGTACACTGCGAGGATATTAAGTGAAAGAAGATATAATAAAAAAAACCTGTTAATATGGCTTATATTTTTAATAGTTTCAATCGCCCTATTGCTGTTAACAGGTGGAAGATCCGCAATTTTATACGGAGTAATGACACTTTTTATTATGGTGCACTATTTGAAGAAGCAAGTAAGTGTTACAACCTCAATTATAGGTGGTGGCACGTTATTTTTTTTCGTAGTAATAGTATACCGTGTTGTTTTGAGAGATAAGTATTTCAAAGCTAATGATGATTTATCAACGTTTACGATCTTAATTAATGCAATTAAAGATTTCCCGAGGTACTTCTTTGGAGGATATGATGTTTTACAGTTTGATGCTTTATTGACTTTACTAGCGAATAAGGCACAATATACTTTTCTATACGGTGAGACTTTGTTAGCTGCATTAGTATCACCAATACCTCGAAGTTTATATCCGGAAAAAGGGCATGGAGCTATGGCATATTTCACAAAAACCTTTTTCCCGCATTTTTATTATCCTAACAATGTTGAAGTGAATGTTTCTTATATTGGAGAGATGTATTTAAACTTCGGCCTATTGGGAATAATAGTAGGAATGTTCATTTTGGCTTTAGTTTTAGGAGTAATGTATAAAAGATTTATCATGAATCAGAGTGTAATTTGTTTCTTTATTTATACCATAACTATAGTAAGGGTTATTAGTTTAATCCGTGGGGATATATTTAATTTCTGGGTTTATTATATACAGGATATAGCACCTATAATCCTAGTATTGCTTTTCTTAGGAATTGGTAATAAGAAAAAGAAGACAGAATCTATGGTTAGGATGAATACAGATGTTAATGCTAAAGCTCAAAAAAATATTACTTAATAAAGGGTTAATCGAACAATCCTTAACTTCTCTATTGAATTTTATTATTATAATAGTTTACGGAAATTTGTTGAATCCTAATGAATTTGCAAAATTTATTATTATATTTTCAGGTATAGGTTTAGTTTTTTTAATTGTGACGGGTATTTGGGCTTCTCCCATTTTAGTTTTTTTACCAACAAAATTCAAAAGTATGAAAGAGCTATATATCAAAAATTTATTGCTTTTTAATATAATCAGTAGTTGTTTTTTTGGTGTAATTTCATTATTAATTTTGCATGTATTTGTCAAATCAATGGATATATATGAAATGATTTTTGGGATTTTGATCGTTATTGTGTGGAGCATATATGAATTAATACGCAAAGTATTTTATGCTATTGATAAACTAGTGTACATACTAATTGGAAGTATTACGTTAGTTTTAACATTCTTATTGGGAAATATAATTATGCAAACAAAATTAAATGTTAGCAGCAGCTTGTTCATTTTATTTATAAGCTATCTTACTGCTATCTTAATAGTGTTTATTTTAGTCAGACGTGAAAGGAAAAGAAATGGAGGAGAAGGCTCTACTTTTAAACCTCAAAAGAGAGTCTTATTTATACATTGGGAGTATGCTAAATGGACTGTGATTGGTAGCGTATGTTATTGGGCGTGTACGCAAGGATATTTCGTTTTAATAGCTAATATTATATCGGATGTTGAACTAGGTGGATTACGCACAAGCATGAATTTGTTAGGTTTAGTAACAATTTTACTAGTGCTTTTTGAAAATAAGGCTACACCAAAAGCTTCAAAGATTGTTTTTAATCAAGGTACTTTGGAACTGAAAAAATATATTAATAATTTTTATAGAAATAGGATGTTCCCCCTGTTTATAGTTATTGTAGCTGCGACAGTGATAGCTTATTTTATATATCCATTCTTATTTGGAAATAGTTATGGTGAATTTGCTTATTTAACAATTTTCTTTGGTCTATATCAACTTTTATTAGGAGCGAATAGACCATCAGTAATTGGGTTAAGAGCGATGAATATTACTAAGCCATTTTTTGTAGGAAATTTGTTATGTGCATTTATTACGCTAAGTGCAGGCGTTTCTTTGACTAGCTTATATGGCATAAACGGGGCAATTATAGGGATTTTAATAGCAACTTTCATATTAACTGGATACTTTATTTTGATTTTTTATAAAGTCATCAGTGTTCGTAGTTAGTTTTGCTTACGTTATAGTTACTATAAATATATGAAAAAGGTAAAGGTGTAAAATGAAAAAAAAGAAATACTTACTTGTAAATGCTTATTCTGTAAATAATAGGGGAGATGCAGGGATAGTTGTATCAATGATTCATTTAATTAGGGCATATGATAAAAATGCTGAAATTTACGTAATGTCGTCCCATTGGAAAGAAAATGAAGAATTTTATAAAGAGTATGATGTTCATTCAGTCCCAGCAATTTGGGCATTAAATAAAAATGAATCAAGCTTACAAAGATACTTTAGTGGTTTAAAGAAATATATGAAATTTTCAATCAGTAGGAATTCAGACGTCTTAAAATACTATGAACAGGCAGATATAGTATTTAGTGTGGGGGGAGGATATATCTATTCCTCAAGAAAAGGGCCATTAGGAGTAGGTTTACTTAATTCTTTATTTCATGTTTGGCTTGCTAAGAAGATGAATAAAAAAGTTATCTCTTTTCCCCAAAGTGTAGGACCATTACCAAGTAAAATTGATAAACTGCTAGTAAAAACAGTATTGCAAAATGTGGATACATTTATTAGTCGGGAAAGAATCACTACAGAACTTTTAGATAACTTAGGGTTGGAAAATGTAAGGCAAATTCCTGATATTGGTTTTATTTTGCCATCCAGAGAAGTTAAATGTACAGAAATTGAGACAGATACATCTACATATAAGGTAGGCTTAACACTTTTAGATTGGAGATTTGCTAGGAAAAATTCTGATTTTAATGATATAGAATCATATGTTAATAAAGTCGCTGATTGCTGTAAAAGTTTAATAGAAAAATATAAAAATGTAAGTTTTTATATTTTTCCACAAGTTACAGTGGGTGAAGGAGATACTGATGTAGAGGTTTCAAAACTATTATTAAATAAAATTGGTAGCGATAAATGCTCTATTATAGATTTAGATAAAATAGTTGATGTGCCAGAACAATTAGTAAATTTATATGGAAAAATGGATGTGTTTATTGGAAGTAGAATGCACTCTACAATATTTGCCTTAGCTAGCGGAACACCTACACTAGCTCTTGCTTACCAATATAAGACAAAGGGTACTTTTGAATTAATGGGCGTAGGAGACTATGTTTTTGATGTCCAAGAATTTTCATCACGAGAGGTTTATGATTCAATTATTAATATACTTGAAGCTGGAAATTATCCAATTGATAATGTACATCGAGAAATTTCAAATATTCAATCGGAATTATTACGAGAAATTGGTAGGAACGAAGCGTAATACACGGTATATTAAAAAATAAGGAGAATAGTCTTGAAAAAAATATTGGTTATCGGTCCAGTGCCCCCGCCTATTCATGGCGAAAGTGTAGCAATTAATTCTATAATTCAGTCGGCTGATATAAAGCGTAAATATAATGTGAATATTTTAGATACAAATAGAAAAAATGTAAAAAAAGCAGGGAAATTTTCTGTAGGAAAAATCTTAAATGATCTATTTTTGATAGTTAAGTTATTTAAAATATTGTTATTTAGTAAAATTGATATTATGTATTTGTCAATATCTCAAACAAAATTAGGGTTAATAAGGGATTTAATCATGTTAGTTTTGGGTAACCATTTTTGTCAAAAAACAGTTACTCACTTGCACGGAAATAATTTAGGACATGTGTTAGATAATTTATCTAATAGGGAATTTAGGTTTGCTAAAAAGGTGCTTGGAAATGTTAGTGTGGGAATTGTGTTAGAAAAATCACTTATTTCTAATTATAGAGGATTAGTAAAGTGTGTCGAAATAGTTCCTAATGGAATAGATGAGAATTTCATAAAAGAGGAAGAGAAGAGTACCTATCAAAAAAATGATTATTTTAGAATTGTATATTTGAGCAATCTTATGAAAGAAAAAGGATATATTGAGCTAGTTAAGGCTGTTATGGATTTGACTAAAGAGGGATATAAATTAAAGCTTGACTTAGCTGGTGGTATTCATGACCAAGAAGAATTTAATGAGATTTGGAGATGTATAGAAGAAAAAAATCTAAATGCTTTTATTACATATAAGGGGATTGTGACAGGACAAGAGAAAAAAGAATTGTTACTCAAATCACATGTAATGATACTACCATCTAATTATCCTATTGAGGGACAGCCGATATCAATAATTGAAGGTATGGCAGCGGGATTACCTATTATTTCAACAAACAGAGGAGCCATCCCTGATTTGGTGGAAGATAATGGGATTATAATTGAGCAAGGAAATATAGAGTCAATAAAACAGAGCATTTTAAAACTCATCAATGATAAGGATTTATTAGATAGATATGCCAGTAATAGTAGGTTAAGATTTCAAAGGGAATATACAATGA
Organism: Bacillus sp. BML-BC051; assembly: GCF_019656175.1. Taxonomy (NCBI): domain Bacteria; kingdom Bacillati; phylum Bacillota; class Bacilli; order Caryophanales; family Bacillaceae; genus Bacillus; species Bacillus sp. BML-BC051. The sequence continues at coordinate 234,423 of NZ_BPLI01000017.1, read as the reverse complement.
AACAATATATAGGTAAGATCATACAAATACTTGATAGGAATTAAGAGGGAATTGAAGTATGAAAAAGAAAATTGTATTTGTTATTAATTACTTTTATCCAGACTTTGCATCAACGGGACAATTAATGACGGAACTTTGTTTAGAGTTACAAGATAAATTTGATATTACAGTAATTGCAGCTCAACCAGGATACGCTGGAGAGGCTATAAAGACTAAAAAAATCTTCGAAGAAGATAAATTAGAGAAGATAAATATTGTACGCGTTCGCGTCCCTAAAGTGGATAAAAAATCAAAAATGAGTAGGGTGAAATATATTTTATCTTACTTCACATTAGCTACTATAGCATTATTAAAACAAAGGAATGTTGATATAATCTATACTATTTCACAACCACCGGTCCTAGGTGGAATAGTTGGTACTATAGGGAAATTCTTCAAAAAATCAAAACATGTATACAATATCCAGGACTTTAATCCTGAACAAGCTGAGGCAGTAAGTTATACTAATAAAAAATTTGTTTTTAATATTGCTAGAAAAATAGATAAAATAAATTGTAGTTATTCTGATCACGTTATAGTTGTAGGGAATGATATGGCTAAAACTTTAGAAAAACGATTTGATGGAAAAAAAGTTCCAAATCATTCTGTTATTAATAACTGGACTAACGAAGGTGAAATTGTTCCAGTAAGTAAAGATAATCCTATGGTAGCTCAGTTTATTAAAGAAAATAAGTTAGACAATAAATTTATAGTTATGTACTCAGGAAATATAGGGTTATTTTATGATTTAGAAAATATAATCAAAATAACTAAGGAATTTAGTCATTATGAGGATTTAGTATTTTTATTTATTGGCGAAGGAGCTATGAAGGAAAATATGAACGCCTTTGTGATGGAAAATGGAATAGAGAATGTTCTATTCCTTCCATATCAGCCTAAAGAGTTTATAAAATACTCTTTAAATGTTGCGGATATACACCTAGTTGTTAATCAAAAAGGTATTAAGGGTGTTTCAGTTCCTAGTAAAATTTACGGAGTTATGGCTGCAGGAAAGCCAATTCTTGGTGTACTAGAGAGGGAAAGTGAAGCAGAAATATTAATAACAAATAGTGACTGTGGTGTTGTAGTTGAACCTCAAGATTACAATGGAATTATAGAAGCAATTAAGCATTTTTATAATATGAAAGACCAGGAAAGAAAAGAAATGGGTATAAGAGGAAGAGATTATTTAGAACAGAATCTAAAAAAAGAAACTTCAATTCAAAAATACAATGAAGTTTTACAATCTCTATAAAAAGGACTATGTTAGATAGTCCTTTTTATATTTTGGGAGGTCATTATTAATGAAATTAATTCTTTTATCGGGTGGTTCTGGAAAACGCTTATGGCCACTATCAAATGACACTCGTTCGAAGCAATTTCTAAAAGTTTTAGAAAACGAAGAAGGTATGCGTCAGTCAATGGTACAACGCGTATGGGGACAATTAAAATCAGTTGGTTTAAATGAATCGGCAGTTATTGCTACATCAAAAACCCAAACAGAGATGATTCATAACCAATTAGGAATGAACGTTCCGTTAATTGTTGAACCGGAGCGTAGAGACACATTCCCGGCAATTGCTCTTGCTAGTGCTTTTCTATTTTCTGAACAACATACTAATTTAGATGAAACGGTTATTGTATTACCAGTAGATCCATATGTTGAAGATAGTTTTTTTGAAAGAGTAAAAGATTTAGAGCTAGCGTTGCAAAATTCAGATGCTGATTTAGCGCTTATGGGAGTCGAGCCCACGTATCCATCTTCTAAGTATGGTTATATTGTACCAACTGAAGAAGTTACTGCATGTGAACATTTTAATGTATCGCGTTTTACAGAAAAACCTAGTGAAGAAAAGGCCATAACATTAATTGAACAAAAGGCTTTATGGAACTGTGGCGTATTTGCCTTCAAGCTACGTTATCTTATTAATATTTTGGAAGAAAAGAATCTTCCAATTTTATACCATGATTTATCTAAGCATTATAGTGATTTACCCAAAATTAGTTTTGATTATGAAGTGGTAGAAAAGGCAAATCATATTGTTGCTTTACCTTATAGTGGATATTGGAAAGACCTAGGGACATGGAATACATTAACGGAAGAAATGGCTACAACCCAAATTGGTAAAGGTGTAATTAGTGAGGACTCTCAAAATACACATGTAGTCAATGAATTAGAGGTTCCAGTAACAGTTGTTGGACTTTCTGATGTTGTTGTTGCAGCGAGTCCAGATGGTATTTTAGTCTCAGATAAGGCTTCTAGTCCAAAAATTAAAGATTTAATTGGTTCATTTGATCAACCACCGATGTATGAAGAACGTATTTGGGGATGGTCGAAAGTACTAGATTACGCAAAATATGAAAATGAAGAAATGGTAACAAAAAGAATTTGTATAGAAGAAAATCAAAATTCTACTTATCATTACCATAATCTGAGGAATGAAGTGTGGACAATTATTCGTGGTGAAGGAGAACTTATTTTAGAAGATCATATTCGCCGTGTAAAGGCGGGTGATATTGTACATATTCCGGCTGGTAAAAAGCACTCTATTCGTGCATTGAGTGAATTAGAATTTATTGAAGTACAAACGGGGAAAGAAGTAGTGGATACAGATTTCGTTCGCTTGTATACAAAGTGGGACGATATTTTAAAACATTATTATCAATCACAAGCGCAAGTAATTATGTAACAGCTAGTATATTCTAGCTGTTATTTTTTGAGGGTAAATTTATGAAAACATTTGTTTTTTATGTTTCAGAATATGGATTTGGACATGCGACAAGGTGTATTGCACTTATTCGAGAGATGTTGAGTGTAAGAAATGATGTACAGATTATTGTTTGTAATTCATTTGCCTTACAATTTATTCGCACATCATTAACTGGGTATGGAGATAGGGTTATCTTTCATGATATGGAGACTGATATTGGTTTTATTCTAAAAGAGCATTCGTTAAATTTAGATATAGAAAATTTGGAACAGTCGTATGAAGAATTTTGTGCGAAATTACCACAGAAGATTAATGATGAAATTGATTTTTTAAGTGCTTTTTCTGTGGATTGTATTATTTCTGATATTTCACCAATTGCTTTTGAAATAGCAGATAAGTTGGGAGTCCGGTCTATAGGTATTTCTAATTTCACGTGGTATACAGCTTATAAAAATATTATTCCGGATAATTCGCTTCAAGTATTTAAAAATATGTATAAAAAAATGGATTACTTTTATACGTTAGCGGGAAGCAATGAAGAAAATTTTGCAAGGATAAATACATCTCCGTTTCATTTTTATAGTAGAGTAATTAACCCCTTAGAAGTAAAGAAGCTAAGGACAAATTTAAATCCGACAGGTGAAAAACAAATTATATTTATACCATTAGGAATGAAAATTGATATAGGAGATATAACTACATTTCCACTTTGGGATGATGAAAGATATGTTTTTATCGTGTCTCATAATATGAAAATTGAACATAATAATGTGCACAAAATCCAAAGGAACTATACGGAATCACAAAATTATGTAGCAGCAGCTGATTGTATTATTTCAAAAGCAGGTTGGGGTACTGTTAGTGAAGCGATTCTTCAAAATAAACCGTTATTAATTATTGATAGAAAAGGCATGAGTGAGGACCAAAACACGATCCGATTTCTAAAAGATAATAAGTTATGTAACTTAATTACTTGGGAAGAGTTGCAGAGTATAGATATTGGAAGGTACATGGATACCGAGCGTTCTATATATCAAAATGAGGTTCATACTGTTGTATCGCACATTTTTGAATCTGTTATATCTTAATTTTTAGTAGGAAAGAAGGTTTTATACAAGAATGAAATCACCGTTATTTTTACAACCTATTCTTCAAGAAAGAATTTGGGGAGGTAAATCACTACAGAAATTTGGTTATGATTTATCCTGTGAATCAATTGGAGAATGCTGGGGGATTTCAGCTCATCCGAATGGAATGAGTGTTGTAAGGGGAGGCCTGTACGAGGGGAAAACTCTTGGGGAATTATGGGTAGAAGAAAAGCATCTTTTTGGAGATTGCTCATCAGATAAATTTCCATTACTAACAAAGATATTAGATGCTAATAAAAATCTATCTGTACAAGTACATCCAAATGATGAATTCGCAAAGGTTTATGAGAATGGAGAGCTTGGGAAAACAGAATGTTGGTATATTATTGATTGTAAAGAAGATGCTCAATTAGTATATGGCCATAATGCTTATACAAAATCTGAATTTGAAGAGATGGTTAACGATGGGAACTGGGATGATTTACTTCGTAAAGTTTCTATTAAACCAGGCGATTTCTTTTATGTACCAAGTGGAACAATCCATGCTTTATGTGAAGGAACAGTAGTATTAGAAACACAACAAAGTTCGGATACTACGTATAGAGTATATGATTATGATCGAATAGGTGCGGATGGTAAGAAAAGAGAATTGCATTTAGATAAAGCTATTCAGGTTACAAATATTCCACATGAAGATTATCACATTCAGCCAGAAATTATTGAGAGAAATGGTGCGTTAATTACAACTTATGTGCATGAAGAATATTTCTCGGTATATAAATGGGAAATTGAAGCGGAAGCATCATTTCAGCAAAGGGAAATCTTTCAATTAGTGAGTATAATTGAAGGGGAAGGCGTATTGGTCACTATTGATGGCGAGTTTTCTATTAAAAAGGGTAATCACTTTATTTTACCAATAACAATTGAAAACTTTATTATAAAAGGGAACATTGCCGCTATTGTATCTCATTTGTAGAATGATAAATTCTCTTTTATTTTTAGTCAGTCTTAAGGTAATATAATGAGGTAGTGAAAAATCATTGTGTTATTTATAAATATTGATAAAGAAGGTAAAAAATATGAAGAAGAAAATTTTATTTTGGATTTTGGGTATAATAGGTTTTCTGGTAATTGCAGGAGGGGCATATGCATACTATGTGTATTCTAATGTGTCAAATACATTAGATGCAGTGCATAAACCATTAGATCGTGATAAATCGGATAAACGTTCAGAAAAAGTTGATGTATCAGATAAAAAACCTATTTCTATTTTAATGATGGGTGTTGATCAGCGTGGTGCAGATCAGGGGCGTTCAGATTCATTAATGCTATTCACACTAAATCCTAAAACAAAATCAATGAAGATTACTAGTATTCCACGTGATACTTACACAGAAATTGTTGGAAAAGGAAAGAAAGACAAAATTAATCACGCTTATGCTTTTGGTGGGATTGATATGTCTGTAAAAACAGTAGAAAACTTTTTAAACGTACCAGTTGACCATTATATTGAAGTTAATATGGAAGGTTTTAGAGACATTGTAGATGCTGTTGGTGGAATTGATGTTTATAATGATTTAGAATTTGTACAAGAAGGTATGCATTTCTCAAAGGGAGATACTCACTTGAATGGGGAGCAAGCTCTAAAATATACTCGTATGAGATATAATGACCCACGCGGTGACTTCGGCCGCCAAATGCGCCAACGTCAAGTCATCCAAGCTGTAATTAAAAAGGGTGCAAGTGTATCTTCACTAGCAAGTTACGGTGATGTGTTAAAAGCGATTGAGAAAAACGTTAAAACAAGTTTAACGCAAGATCAAATGTTTGATATTCAAAAGAACTATAAAGATTGCATGGAGAATAGTGAAGAAATCCAAATCCCAGGTGACGGTCACAAAGCCGCTGATGGTATTTGGTACTACTATGTTCCAGATGCAGCGAAACAAGATATTACGAATAAGCTAAGAGCGCATCTTGAAGTGACGAAGTAATATGTAATAACCCAACTCCTTTGGTAGGAGTTGGGTTTATTTTTGCGTGGATTTATATTAGTATTATATGTTGTGAGATTAATAGATGAGGTGAATCGATGAATAAGAAAGCAGTACTTGTCCTAGTTATTTTTGTATTGTTTGTCGCTTCGGTTGTGAGTGGTAAACTGTACTGGAATAAGAAGATTGCGAATGCGACAGGGCAGACGAGTGAAGTAACGAAAACAAAGTCTGAAGTGAAAGATAGCGGAGCGAAGAAATCAGAGAAAAAACAAGGTGCGAAGTCATCTTTTAATGAAGCATATGCGAAGAATTTACCAGATGAAGTGAAAGAGAAGTTAAAGAAGGCTGCTGAGGATAAAAAGGCAGTAAATCTCGTAATTGTTGGTGATGAGGCTTCCTCATCTGAAAAAGATGCTTGGGCAGCTAAGTTAACGGCTAATTTAGAAGCTGCTTATGGTAAAGGTTTATGGAATGTGACGGTAAAGGAATATAAGGGTGAAAGCACAGAAGAGTTAATCGCAAATAAGCGTGATAAAGAGATTGCGAAAGATAATCCAGATGTGATTTTATTCGAACCACCATTCATTACTGACAATGGTAAAACTGGTAATGGAAATTCTGTTGTGAGTACGCAGAAATTTGTTCAAGCACTTTCTACTAGTGCAAAGGGTGCTACGATTATGATTCAACCACCAAACCCAGTGTATGGTGCGAAGAATTATCCGAAGGCAATTGAGGCGTTAAAGCAATTTGCGACTCAAAATGGTTATACATATGTGGATCATTGGGGAGCATGGCCTGATGCATCAACGAAGGCTATCCTACCATATTTAACAGAAGAATTCGGTTTCCCAAGTGCTAAAGGGCATGAAGTTTGGGCACAATATGTAACGGATTATTTCGTTGCTAAGTAATAAAGGTACACAAAAGGTATACGAGCAATCGTATACCTTTTATAATAAGTAAGTGAATAAGAAATCCTAATATATGTAGGAGGAAGACAATGAATTCAATTCTAATCTGCGGCGGAGCTGGTTATATCGGTTCTCACGCTGTGAAAAAATTAGTAGACGAAGGTTTATCTGTAGTAGTAGTAGATAACTTACAAACTGGTCATGAGGATGCAATTACGGAAGGTGCGAAGTTTTATAATGGCGACCTTCGTGATAAAGCATTTTTAAGAGATGTTTTTACACAAGAAAATATTGAGGCTGTTATGCATTTCGCAGCTGATTCTTTAGTTGGAGTTAGTATGGAGAAGCCTCTTCAATATTATAATAACAATGTGTATGGTGCACTTTGTTTATTAGAGGTAATGGATGAGTTTAAGGTAGATAAGTTTATTTTCTCTTCTACTGCGGCGACGTATGGTGAGGTAGATGTAGACCTTATTACTGAGGAAACGATGACAAATCCAACGAATACGTATGGAGAAACGAAGTTAGCAATCGAGAAGATGCTTCATTGGTATAGCCAAGCTTCTAATTTACGTTATAAGATTTTCAGATACTTTAACGTGGCTGGTGCAACTCCAAATGGTATTATTGGGGAAGATCACCGTCCAGAGACGCATTTAATTCCTCTTGTACTGCAAGTGGCGTTAGGTCAACGTGAGAAGATTATGATGTTTGGTGAGGATTATAATACACCAGATGGTACTTGTATCCGTGATTATATTCATGTTGAAGATTTAGTGGCAGCTCACTTCTTAGGGCTTAAAGACCTACAGAACGGCGGAGAGAGTGATTTCTATAACTTAGGAAATGGTAATGGTTTCAGTGTAAAAGAAATCGTTGATGCAGTTCGTGAAGTTACAAATCATGAAATTCCTGCTGAGGTAGCACCGCGTCGTGCGGGAGATCCAGCACGTTTAGTTGCTTCTTCTCAGAAGGCGAAAGAGAAGTTAGGATGGGATCCACAGTATGTAAATGTGAAGACAATCATTGAGCATGCTTGGAATTGGCATCAGAAGAAACCTAATGGGTATGAGAAGTAATAATTTTTTAAACCTCAAAAAGTAGTTTCGACTACTTTTTGAGGTTTTTTTGTTTATGTAAAAATGAATAAATTTCAAACAATAGAATCTTACAATTCATGAACCTGCCGATATGTTATGATAAATGCACTAAGTTAGTAACATAATGGGTACAAAGGATAGAAGAAACAGGTGAAGCAGATGAATAAAAGACAACAGGAAATTTTACAAGTTTTATTATCTGAGTCTAATGAGTATTTGTTAGTGCAGGAGCTTGCTGATAGGATAGGCTGTTCGGAGAAGACGATTCGTAATGATTTTAAGGTGATTGAGGAATATTTAGAGAAGTATTCAGATGCACTTCTTATTCGGAAACCAGGTTTAGGTGTCTGTTTAGAAATTAAGGATTATGATAGGACGATTTTGTTTAATAAATTGTATGCTGTAAAACAGAATGTAAGCTATGCATCAGACGAGGAGAGAGTGTTGCAAATAGCGTATAGTTTGTTGATGAATGTTAAGCCAGTTACGGTGCAGGAGCTTGCTGAGCAGTATTTCGTTAATAGAGCTGCAGTTAAGAAAGATTTAGATAGAATTGAAAAGTGGCTTGAGGAACTGGGATTAGAGTTAATTTTAAAACAGAGGGTAGGCTTAACGGTAGAAGGCGATGAGAGAAATAAGAGGAAAGCATTAGCTAAACTATCAGATTTAATTCATAATCAGGAATTAATGAATCAATTTATTAAAGAGCAGTTTTTGTATCATGAAATTGAATTTGTAATGACAGAATTGAAAGCGTTACAAAAAAGATACGCTATATTCTTTACAGATGATACGTTAGAAAATCTTTTATTACATACGTTAATTATGGTGCGGAGGATGAAGTTAAAACAACCAATTTCAATGTCTACAGATGATTTAAACATTGTGCGAGAGACGAAAGAGTATGGGTGGACATTAGACTTTTTAACAAGGTTAGAGTTTGTATTTACTGTTCATTTTACTGAAGAAGAGATAGCTTATTTAGCCATTCATATTTTAGGTGGGAAGTTTCGCTATCAAGATGAATGGGAAAAAAGTAAGCTAAATGTGGGTAGCCCCGTGCTTGCACAAGTTGTATCGCATTTAATAGATCGTATGTCTAATTTGAATGAAATCGATTTCGATAAGGATACATTTTTAGTAGAGGGATTACAGATGCACTTGTATACTACATTAAATCGTTTGCAATATAATCTTTCTGTCTCGAATCCGATGCTTCATGAAATTAAGCGTATGTATCCGTATATATTTGATATGTTAATTCATGAGCTGGATGATATTAATACATCATTAAGTTTACAAATCCCTGAGGAAGAGGCAGCCTATCTTACTTTACATTTTCAGGCGGCAATGGAGCGTTTGAATGATAAAAGGGTATCAAAAAATGTGATTATTGTTTGTCATATGGGGATAGGGATGTCGCAATTATTACGGACAAAAATTGAAAGGAAATTCCGGCATGTCCATGTAATGGATTGTATCGCAAAGTCCGATTTGGAAGAATACTTAATGAAAAATAAAAAGGTAGAGCTTATTATTTCTACGATAGATCTTCCACAGTTAAAGATTCCTCATTTTGTTGTATCTCCTTTATTAGAGCGGAGTGAAGAAAGTAAGTTAGAGGATTTTATGAAGAAATTAGATGAACTACCATCTAACGAAAATAAGGACTTTGTTTTATTGAATTATACAACTCCTTTTTTAGTTTTTTTACAACAGGAAATAGAGCATCGTTACGAGTTAATTGAAAGATTGGCGAGATCTCTTTATGAAAAGGGATATGTAGAGAAAGAGTATATTGAAAGTGCGATTGCTAGAGATAGAATGTCAGCAACGACAATTGGTGCAGGAGTCGCCATTCCGCACGGAAGTCCTAAGTTAATTAAACAATCCGCAATTGCAGTGGCTACGCTTAAGGAGCCGCTAGACTGGGGAGTAGAGAAAGTATCGCTTGTATTTATGTTAGCAGTTAAGAGTGATGGTAAGGAAGTTACGAAACAGTTATTTCATGAGTTGTCTTTTATAAGTGAACAGCCTGTTTTTGTTCAGAAGCTTATAAAGGAAAAGAATATAATGAAGTTTTTATCTTATTTAAGATATGAATAGGTAAGGCGAGAAGCCTTACTTTTTTATTTGCTTCGGTAAAATAATGTTTTTTCCGGAGGTTACGGTAAAAAAGAAAACTTTTATGAATCAAATATTGATATATAGTATTTGTAGGCGCTTACATAAGGGTTGAGGAGGATTAAAATGAAAGTACTAGCGATTACATCGTGTCCAAATGGGATTGCCCATACGTATATGGCTGCAGAAAACTTGCAAAAAGCAGCAGATAAATTAGGAATTCAAATGAAAGTTGAAACACAAGGTGGTATAGGTGTTGAAAATGAACTTACTGAGCAAGAAATTCGTGAAGCGGATGGCATCATTATAGCTGCGGATCGTGCTGTAAATAAAGATAGATTCATAGGTAAAAAGTTACTAGTTGTAGGAGTTAAAGATGGCATTCGTAAACCAGAGGAGCTCATTCAAAAAGTAGTAGAGGGTAATGTTCCTGTTTATCATTCAGATGTGAAAGAGGCAAGGGATGACTCGCAAGGAAAAAAACAAAATCCTATATACCGTCATTTAATGAATGGTGTATCATTCATGGTTCCTTTCATTGTTGTGGGAGGATTATTAATTGCAATTGCATTAACACTTGGCGGCGAAAAGACTCCTGGTGGTTTAGTAATACCAGAAGGTTCTTTTTGGAAAACAATTGAGCAAATAGGTGGAGCTTCATTTGCATTTATGGTTCCAATTCTAGCTGGTTATATTGCGTATAGTATAGCTGATAAACCTGGACTTGTTCCTGGTATGATTGGCGGATATATTGCAGCAACAGGAAGTTTTTATGGTAGTGAGAGTGGAGCAGGTTTCCTAGGCGGCATTATCGCAGGTTTCTTAGCTGGGTATGTAGCTTTAGGGATTAAAAAGTTAAAAGTGCCAAAAGCGATTCAACCAATTATGCCGATTATTATTATTCCGGTATTTACATCACTTATTGTTGGTTTAGCATTTGTATTTATTATCGGTGCCCCTGTAGCACAAGTATTTGAATCGTTAACAGCTTGGTTAGCTGGTATGCAAGGTTCAAGTTCAATTCTTTTAGCATTAATCTTAGGTGCAATGATTTCATTCGATATGGGTGGTCCAGTAAATAAAGTGGCATTCTTATTTGGTTCGGCAATGATCGGAGAAGGAAATTATGAAATTATGGGACCGATCGCAGCAGCAATTTGTATACCGCCAATCGGGATGGGACTTGCTACATTTATAGGAAAGAAAAAATTCCAAGAGTCTGAAAAGGAAATGGGGAAAGCTTCATTTACGATGGGCTTATTCGGTATTACAGAAGGAGCTATTCCTTTTGCCGCGCAGGATCCATTACGTGTTATTCCAAGTATTATGGCTGGTTCGATGACAGGTGCAGTTATTGCAATGATTGGTAACGTAGGAGATAGAGTAGCACATGGTGGACCGATTGTTGCGGTACTAGGAGCTGTAGATAACGTATTTATGTTCTTTGTTGCTATTATTGCAGGTTCTCTTGTTACAGCAGTTATTGTGAATATATTAAAGAAAGATGTTTCGGAAGTTGAAGAAGTACAGGAATTAAAAGAAATGAAAGAAGTGTCAGCGACGAAGGAAGTAACGGAATTTCAAGAGCAAGTGATAGAAAAGAAAGATGAAAAGATTGAAATTCAGAAGTTAACAGATATAACGAGTCTGGAGTTAATAGATATTCATTTAGCAGGAGAGACACGTGACGATATTATTGATGAAATGATTGGGAAATTAAATGCTGTAGGTGCTTTACATTCTGATTCGGAGTTTAAGCAAGCTATTATGAGTCGCGAAGCAGAGAGTAGTACAGGTATTGGAATGAATATAGCGATTCCTCATGGGAAATCGGATGCAGTAAAAAAACCGAGTGTTGTATTTGGGATTAAACAATCGGGGGTAGATTGGAAAAGTTTAGACGGAACGGATGCGAAGTTAGTATTTATGATTGCAGTTCCAAAAGAGAGTGAAGGAAATGAGCACTTGAAGATTCTTCAAATGCTTTCACGAAAACTTATGGATGATAGTTATAGAGAGAGATTAATATCTGTCCAAACGAAAGAAGAAGCACATAAGTTATTAGACGACATCGTATAAAATGGAGGATTTTAATCATGACAGAACCGTTATTTTTTGCACCCATTTTTAAAGAAAGAATTTGGGGTGGGACGAAATTAACTTCTTTCGGATATGAAATACCATCAGAACAAACGGGAGAATGTTGGGCCTTTGCTGCACATCAAAATGGACAAAGTGTAGTGAAAAATGGAAAGTATAAAGGCTTGTCTTTAGGGCAATTATGGAATAATCATCGAGAATTATTTGGGGGTATTGAGGGGGATCGATTCCCTCTTCTTACAAAAATTTTGGATGCAAATCGCGACTTATCTGTTCAGGTTCATCCAAATGATGAATATGCACGTATAAATGAAAATGGTGAGCTGGGAAAAACTGAATGTTGGTATGTCATTGATTGCAAAGAAGGTGCTGAGATTATTTATGGGCATCATGCAAAGACAAAGGATGAACTAGTAAATCTGGTTGAACAAGAAGGATGGGACAAGCTACTACAACGTGTAAAAGTGAAGCCAGGTGATTTTTTCTTTGTTCCAAGTGGCACAGTTCATGCGATTGGTGAAGGTATTTTAATATTAGAAACGCAACAAAACTCTGATACTACTTATCGATTATATGATTATAATAGAAGAGATTCAGAGGGGGAATTGCGTGAACTTCATCTTGAGAAAAGTATGGAAGTAATAGAAACACCATTTGTTTCAAAACAACAAGTTGTACAATATGAAGAAGTAGAAGATTTACATGTAACAAAACTTATTGAGTGCTCTTATTTTTCAGTGAGAAAATGGGAGTTAGGCGGGACGGTTAACTTAACACAAAATAGTCCATTTCTTCTCTTAAGTGTAATAGATGGAGAAGGAGAGCTAATACATGGGACTGAAAAGTATCAATTTGAGCAAGGTGATCATCTCATATTACCAAGTGATTTTGGGGAATATAGAGTTGTAGGGCGTGCTGAATTTATTATTGCGAGCGTGTAAGCGAAAAATATAAGTGGAGAGAGTATCGTCGACAAAATATGTTCGACAATACCCTCTCTTTTTTTATAAGATTTTTGCTATACTAAACTGTACTATAATACGGGATGAAAGGAGGAGAATAATGAAAATACTGGTAGTTGATGATGAATCGAGTATTCGTAATTTGATTCGGATGCAGTTGGAAATGGAAGGGTATGAAGTGCTGACGGCGGCTGATGGCAGAGAAGCTTTAGAGAAATGGAATGAAGTGCCGGATGTATTGATTTTGGATGTTATGCTTCCAGATACAGATGGGTATGAGTTGCTTCGTTTGTTCCGTGAGAAGGATAGGGATATTCCGGTGCTAATGTTAACTGCGAAGAGTCAGATGAATGATAAATTGCTTGGCTTGCAGCTTGGTGCAGATGATTATGTGACGAAGCCATTTAATTATGCGGAGCTTATTCTTCGGGTTAAGAATATGACGCGGCGTGTGAAGAAGAGAGAGGTAACGGTAAGTCATGAAGTGATTGGGGCGGGGGAGATAACGATCTGTCCTAAGGAAAGAAAAGTGCATGTTAGTGGACAAGAAATTCAGCTAACGTACCGAGAGTTTAATTTATGTCAGTTGTTTGTTTCCAATCCGCAGCGTGTATTTATGAGAGATGAGTTACTTGAGAAAGTATGGGGATTTGAGTATATCGGAAATACGAGAGCAGTTGATATTATGGTGCAAAGACTACGGAAGAAGCTAGGGAATAGTGGGGAATATATTAAGACAATTTATGGCGTTGGTTATAAACTAGATTGTTAAGTGGTGATGGTATGTCTTTAAAGAGAAATATGGTGTTTGGAATAGTGGGACTGTTAATCCCGATTTTTGTTCTTTTGTACGCAATTGTTTATATTACGTTAGAAAAGAATATGTATCATAACGCGGCAAATTCTTTAGAAAAGTTAAGTGTAGAAGCACAAATTTATACGATGAATTATTTAGAGAAGGAAGCAGAGGTCGAGACGCTCGGTCCGAATTCACTTTTAATTGCTTCGTATTTAGCGAAGCGTATGGATGTCCGTGTACAGATGATCGGGAAGAATGGGGATGTTGTGGCGGATACGCAAAAGGGGGCACTTCTTCACCGGAATATTGATATTGCGAGTTCTTTGAAGGGGAAGAAATCTTATGTTTTTGAAGAGGGAGACCCAGCTCCAATTCTTTTGTTTTCAAGCCCAGTGTATTATGGAAACGATGTCATCGGAAGTGTTCGTTTCATAAATGAGTTAACGGGTGAGAAGGAAGTTTTAACAAATGTCGGTTGGACGTTCTTAATGACGTCTCTTTGTCTCGTAGCTGCGGGTATTTTCTTTGCAATTCGTTTAGCAAAGTCTCTTCATAAGCCGATTGATCAGTTAAGACAAATGGCAAAGCGGCTTGCGAATGGTGATTATAAAAGCAAGATTGAGCTAAATGAATATGTGGAAATTGCTCAGCTTTCAGCATCTTTTAATGCGATGGCTGATGGAATTGAACTGCATATTAAGCAATTGAAAGAGGAGAAAGAGAAGCAGAAAGATTTCTTAGACCGCATTACGCATGAGCTAAAAACGCCGCTAACTGCGATTATTGGCTATGTGGATTTAATTCCGAAGTTAAAGGCGAAGGAAGATGTACAGGAGAGCCTGCGTTATGTAGCTGTAGAGAGTGAGCGTTTATTATCACTTGTGGAGGAATTACTTAAGTCTTCAAAGTACGGGACGAGTACGTTTGAAGTGTCACCTACAGTTGTGAATATAAAGGAATTAGCAGAAGAAGCAGTTTCAATTGTGAAACCTCGCCTGCAGAAATTTGAGATTGAAGTGATAAATGAGTTAACAGATGTACATGTTGTTGCAGATTTCGATAAGACGAAACAGATTTTCTTAAACGTGCTGGATAATGCGATAAAATATAGCGATGCTACGCAAATTCGTATGAATGTAATTGTTAATGAGCGTGAGGCGAAGGTTTTTGTTCATGATGATGGCATTGGTATAGATGAAGGTGTGCTTGCAGAGTGGAATGAATCGCCAGAAGGGAAGGTACTTCCTTCTAGTTACGGGAATGGTTACGGTTTGTATATTTGTCAGGAGATTATGAATAAGCAGGGTGGAAGTATGCGAATTGAGAGTAGTGAAGAGGTTGGTACTACAATATTTATTACATTCTTGCTTCCGAGACGGATGGAAGACATAAAAAACTTGAAAGCGGTTAAATGATACATTTATGAAACAATTATGCGGTATTTTCGAAACAACGTTTTTTTATCTTGGAGGTAGGCAGAAATGAAAAGGCTATCATTTCAAATTCTTATGTTTGTCCTTTGTATAATCGTTTCTCTTATTTTGTTTTATGTGATAGAGAAGCAAATATATAATCGAATCACAATAGTGAATGACAAACAAACTGTTTTACAAAGGGTGAATGAATCCCTGCCTACTGAAATGAAGGTTAGGCATGAAAAGTGGGGAGAAATTGTTATAACGGATGAAGTTCGTTTACACACGATTGTTTCATTCTTTGACCGAATTCAAATAGAACCGAGAGAAGCTAAGAATCAAGAACAAGTATTTACTGGAGAAGTAACGTACTTGAATGGACATAAACGTACTTTTGCAGTAGGTGACTTGTTCCAGTACGGGGCTGATATGTACGGAAAGAATGGTACGGATCCAATGATTTCAGCATTTCAAACGTATTTGCTAAGCCTGTATTACACACCAGAACGTATTAGTGATTTTTTTGCGTCAGCACAAGATGTTATAGTACGCCAAGGTGATGTAGAACGTGCGATGAATCTTACGCACATACTTGATTCGATTCGGTATGCAAAGCAAATTACAGATTACGGAGAAATACAGAAATTATTACAATCACAGAATGAACCAATTGCTTATATTACCGCTTATAAAACAGGGAAGCGTATAAAGAATGAGCGAGAAGACATTCTTACTATTTCTGTATATCCATCGTACTTTGTTGTGCAATATCTCGGTGATAATAACGGGAATGTCATGTATATGAAAAGCTCCCTCGCAAATGTATTTGTAAAGGAGAATGTGTCATGAGAAAGATAGCCTTTTTCTTTTTTTTGCTAGTAATTGGGGGAGCGATGTCTAGTTGCTCTCGAGATACAACCTCTATTAAATATAATAAAAATGGTCTCCCTATTTTGGATGATCGTCATCTTGTTGCGTATGTAGCGGCACGTGAGGAAGTGGGTGAAGCTTTGCTTTCATCATTTTGTAAACCACGCGGCTGTACGTATGAATTTATTCGTCTTTCGACAGAAGAGCTTCTTCGGAGGGTAGAAGAGGAAGCTGGAAATCCGAAAGCGGATATTATTATTGGCGGTACGGTAGACGCGCATCAAATGATGAAGCAAAAAAATCTATCTATTCCTGTTACGAGTCAGCATGCGAACCGTATTTCAAAAACTGTTAAAGATAAAGACGGTTATTGGTACGGTTATGAAGTGGAGAAACTGGCAATTGCGATCAATAAAGAGCGGTGGAATGAAGAGATAGCACCGCTCGGACTTCCTTATCCATCAAGGTGGCAAGATTTATTAAATCCAGTATATAAGGAAAAGATTGTGATACCAGATCCAAATGTATCAGGAACAGCATATACGTTTTTTCAATCACTTATTGATACGGTAGGTGAAGAGGAAGCGAAGGAATATGTGAAGAATCTCGCAGGACAAGTTGGTGAAGTAACGGTGAATGGTTATATACCAGTGGAGCTTGTTGCGAGCGGTGAGTATATGATAGGTATCAATTTCATGGGAGACCAGAGAATGCTTCAAAAACAAGGCTTTCCAATTGTAAGTATTGTACCTGAGCAAACAGGGTTATCTGTTAATGCGATTTCGAAACTAAAACGTGCACCGAATGGTATTATTGCGGATTTATTTATTGATTATTGTTTATCAGAAGAAGCGGGTCACATTTTAGAAAAGGTTTCGTTTGGCGTACCAACGATGTTTGCGAAGAACGAGAAAGAAATTGAAGGACAGCCGGTTAGAAGAACAAACAAAAATATATCAAATAGCGGAATAATCGAGATATGGAATAGACAGCGTCTCTCTCAGAAGTGAGAAAAGGAGACGAAAGAATATGTTTAAATGGCTTAAGCCAGCACCTGCAATTGAGAGATTGCCAGCGGATATGATTGATCGAGTATACAAATTATTACGTATTCGTGTATTAATGGGAATTTCAGTTGGGTATGCTGCTTATTATTTAGTTCGTAGTAACTTTACGTTATCAAGTACGTATTTAGTACAAGAATATGGGTTTAGTACAGCTGAAATTGGACTACTAGGTTCAATCATGGCAATTGTTTATGGATTTAGTAAGTTCTTTATGGGGAATTTGTCAGATAAAGCTTTCGCCCAGCGCTTTATCGCAGTCGGTTTATTCTTATCAGGGCTTGTAAATATTTGTTTCGGTTTTGCATCGTCATTTGGAATGATTGTTACACTACTTGTTCTAAATGGTATTGTACAAGGTATGGGAGCACCACCTTGTAGTATTGTTATGACGAAATGGTTCTCAAAGAAAGAACGTGGTACGAAAACAGGTATTTGGAATATTTCACATAACGTTGGCGGAATGCTTGTGCCACCACTTGTCGGAATTGGTGTAGCTATTTTTGGTGAAAACCATTGGCAAGGCGGCGTGTTTATTTTCCCAGCGATTATCGCAATGGTAATTGCAGTTCTTGTTTGGATTAATGCGAAGGATACACCAGAATCAGAAGGTCTTCCTCCAATTGATGAGTATCGTAATGACTATGAAAATCTTGAAAAAGCAGATAATGCTAACAAGATGTCACCAAAAGAAATTTTAATGAAATATGTAGTAAAGAATAAATTTGTTTGGTTCTTATGTATTGCAAATGCATTTGTTTATTTAATTCGCTTCGGTGTTATTAACTGGGTTCCACTTTATTTAACGACAGTTAAAGGCTTCTCAAAAAATGAAGCACATGCAGCATACGCAATCTTTGAAGGTATGGCAATTCCAAGTTCATTAATCGTTGGTCTTTTAAGTGATAAATTATTTAAAGGAAAACGTATGCCATTATGTATCATTAGTATGGTCGGAGTTGTTATTGGTACGTTTGTATATTGGCAAGCAACTAGCATACTTGTTGTAAGTATCGCAGTTTCTATTATCGGTTGCTTAATTTATGTACCACAGTTCTTAATCGGTTTAAGTGCGATGGAATTAGTACCAAAATTTGCAGTAGGTACGACAGTTGGTATGTGTGGTCTGTTCGGTTATGTAGGCGGAAGTCTTGTAGCAAACGCAGCAATCGGTGTTATTGTTGATCGTTCTGGCTGGGACGGTTGCTTCATCTTACTATTAACAGGTGCAATTTTATCAACAATCTTCTTGTTCATCGTTCAACGTGGACATGAGAGAAACGCTCCTAAAGCGGCATAATGTTTTGTTCGAAAAGCTATCCAATTATTATTTTGGATAGCTTTTTTTATATTAATATAATCTTTCCTTAAATCTATCTTAAAAGACAATATGTGATATTTCTAATCATTGGAATTTTTGTTACAATATAAATGGATGTGTAAAACTTTGTAAAAAGAATGTAATAATATGTAATTTGTTTTCAGAAAGTTTTATACAATTTTTATATTAAACTATTAAGTTATAAAGGGAGCGAGAAAATGATACCAAATACGGTTCGTACTCCAAACAAGAAGAAGAAATGGATTATTATCGGGGTTATTGCACTAATTGTTATTGTAGCAGCAGTTAATATTTTTATTATGCAGGGTAAGAAGAAGGGCGCATCAACAACGGCTGATGCTGTAAGCTTTGAGAAAGTAACGGAGCGAAAGCTTAATAATACGAAGTTAATTTCTGGTCAGGTGAAGCCTGGGAATATTGAAAGTTTTTATGCAGATCCAACTAAAGGAAAAGTGAAAGATATTGAGGTAAAAGAAGGACAAGAGGTTGAGAAAGGTGCGAAGTTATTCTCTTATGATAATGAAGAGATTAATTTGCAAATGAAGCAAGCTGAGCTTGATCAGAAGATGGCAGATATGCGTTATGATCAAGGGAAGAAGAAGATTGATTCGCTGAAGAAAGAAATTAAGAAAGCGAAAGATAGCGGAGCTGGGAAAGAAGTAACAGATCCGATGGAAGAGCAAGTAAGTGAGTTAGAGATGGCGCAAAAGACAACAGATCTTGAGAAAGAAAAAGGGAAGTTGCAAAAAGAGGAGTTAAGTAAAAAGCAGAAAGAGCTTACGATTTATAGTAATTTTGCTGGTGTCGTTCAAAAGTTAGATAAAGATGCGGCGCAAAGTTCATCTCAAGCGTTAGGTGGTCAAGGGAAAGCATTTTTACAAGTGGCGTCTAAAGATCCATTCCAAGTTCAAGGGACGTTAACTGAGCTTCAAAAGTCACAAATTCAAAAGGATCAAACATTTACTGTAACTGCGAAAGCAAATAATAAGAAGAAGTGGACAGGTAAGATTACAGAGGTAAGTGAATTCCCAACGAGTGCAGAGATGGCTCAAGCTGGTGGGATGGGTGAAGCGACTCAAAATATGTCCCAATATACATATAAAGCAAGTCTTGATAGTCAAGATGGTTTATCTCCAGGTTATCACGTTTCTCTGCAAGTAAATTTAGAGAATAAGACGATGATTGCTGTTCCAACTAAGAGCATTGTGGAAAAAGACGATGATGCATTTGTTTATGTTGAGGATAAAGGAAAGCTTCGTAAACAAAATGTGAAAAAAGGTTCTACTGATGGAGACTGGACAGAGGTTGTAGAAGGCGTAACAGTGGGGCAAAAGGTGGTTAAAAATCCTTCCGACGATGTGTATGACGGAATGGAAGTGAAAGAGAAATGATTACGTTAAATAATATTGCTAAAACGTATTATCAAGGAAAATTGGCAGTGCCGATTTTGCACGGTATTAGTTTAACGATTCAAAGTGGTGAGTTCGTTTCGATTATGGGACCGTCTGGTTCTGGTAAATCAACGCTTATGAATATTATCGGTTGTTTAGATCGTCCAACAGAAGGCGAATATATGCTGAATGATGTGAATATCTTAACAGCAGACGAGTCAAAGCTTGCTTTAATTCGTAATGAATATATTGGTTTTGTGTTTCAGCACTTTAATTTGCTGCCGCGTCTTTCAGCAGTAGAAAATGTTGAACTTCCGCTCGTATACGGTGGTGTGAAGAAAGCAGAGCGTCGTCAAAGGGCTCTAGAAGCGCTTGGTAAGGTCGGTTTGTCAGATAGGGTTCACCATTTACCGAATGAATTATCAGGTGGACAGAAGCAGCGTGTAGCGATTGCAAGGTCGATTGCGAATAACCCAACGTTCATTATGGCCGATGAGCCAACTGGTGCGCTTGATACGAAGTCTGGTGAGCAAGTGATGAATATTTTCACGAAGCTTAATGCAGAAGGTACAACGATTGTTATGGTTACGCATGAAGAGGAAGTAGCAGCGTATTCTTCCCGCCGCATTGTACTGCGAGACGGGAAAATTACAGAAGATAGAAGGTGTGCGGTATGAGTTTACTAGATAGTATAAAAATTGCCCTATCTTCTATTTTAGCTCATAAACTGCGTTCAGCGCTTACGATGCTCGGTATTATTATCGGCGTTGGTTCTATTATTACTGTCGTTGCAATTGGGCAAGGCGGGGAAGCGATGCTGAAGTCGAAATTCGCAGGTTCTGGTGGTAATAACCTGATGCCAATTCAATTTAAACCAGATATGAATGATGAGTTTGCTATAGGTGGATTTGAAATACCAAAGTTAACGGAAGAAGATATTATGGAAGTAAAACAAGTGAAAGATGTTTCACATGTTATTACGACAAATTCGACAACAGAGATATTGGATGTAAATGATAAAAAAGCAAATCTGAATGTTATTGGTCTTGATAATGAATATTTTGCGGTTAATAAAGTAAAGGTCGTAAAGGGACGTACTTTAAATGAATCAGATATTTCTCATGCAAATAACGTTGTGATGATTAGTACAAAAACAGAAAAGACGTTATTTAAGGACGTAAACCCAGTTGGGCAAATTATTGAGATGAAAGGACAACCGATGCAGATTGTCGGTGTGTATACATCTGATAATGAGTTTATGGGATTTGAAATGGAAGAAGCGTTAATCCCCCTTACATTATGGCCTGTTTTATTCGGAACAGATGATATTCAAAATATCGCAATTCAAGCTAAAAATGTAGACGATTTAGAAGCAGCTGGGAAACAAGCTGTTGATGTATTAAATAGTCGTAAGCCAAGTGAAATTCCAGGTAAATATGAACTAGTGAATTTAAAAGAATTCCAAGAAAATGTTTCTAAAGTAACTGGTATTATGACGATGATTATCGGTGGTATTGCGGGTATTTCATTAGTCGTTGGTGGTATTGGTGTTATGAATATTATGCTCGTATCTGTAACAGAGCGTACGCGCGAAATTGGGATACGTAAAGCGCTTGGGGCGACACGTAGTAAAATTTTATTACAGTTTTTAATTGAAGCAGTTATGTTAACGCTTCTAGGTGGTTTAATCGGAATTGGTCTTGGATATGGCGGGGCCTATATCGTTTCCACATTTGCGAAATGGCCACCACTCGTTTCATGGGAAGTTGTTGTTGGAGGCGTACTGTTCTCTATGACACTTGGTATTATTTTTGGATTAATTCCAGCGAATAAAGCTGCGAAATTAGATCCAATTGAAGCATTACGTTATGAATAAGTTAATAGTGTAGTAGAGAGGGGGCTCTCTACTACAAATTACCGTTCTAGTGGGCGGTTCGTTGCCTCATATGAGGAAGTGAACCGCCCGTTAGAACGGGTTATATAAATAGAAGGAGGCGTTATAATGGAAGCGAATTTGAATACAGAAAAAGCTAGCGGAGAGAAGCCATCATTGTTCGGAATGATTACTTCTCCTGGTTTACAGTTTGAGAGAATGAAGACGACTGAGAAAGTTTGGGGCATGTTCTTCATAGTAGCGCTATTACAAGGGCTTGTAGGTGGCTTAAATTCGTATATTACGTATACATCACCTGAGATGATTGAAATGCAAAAGAAATTAGGAGGCGAATTTGCAAAGCAGGGTTCGCTTGTATCAGATGTAATTTCTGGTACGATATGGGGAATAGTAGGTGTTATGATTGCAACACTTGTTATTGCAGCTATTTATAAGGTGTTTATGATGTTCTATGGGAATGATACTTCTTATAAAAAAATAGTAATGATTATTGTATACGCGGATATTATTGTTATTATTGGTGGACTTATTAATGGTGTTATAGCTTTAATTTTAGGTGCTGGACCAACTGCGTATACAAGTTTAGGACCACTATTCGATCAGGGTTCACTTGCATATGGAATTGGTAATACAGTTGAATTGTTCTATTTATGGAATTTAGTTTTAATTTGGTTAGGATTACAAGTTACAGCAGGATTAAGTAAAGTGAAAGCAGCTATTCCAATTATTGTTTTATTCATTATTAAAGCGGGATTCCTAGCTGCGATTGTTGTATTGATTGCAAAGTTCTTACCTGGTTTGCCTGTATAATAATATGATTGAATTAAAGGGTGACTCTTCAGAGGAGTCACCTTTTTTATTTTTACCCTTATTTCAAATACGAACAGCAGAATTTCAAATTCTACTTCGTGTAATTTCAAATTTCAGCGATACTATTTAAAATTACTCACAGTGAAATCACTTCTTTATTTTTATATTGTGGAGGTACCGGCGGAATAACAAAGAGGTATACCTTTTAGAAGTGGGTACTGTGTGAAACCAGCAACTTTTACAGAGACAGTTGTTTTGTATGAAGGTATGATTGTGAATCAAATAAAGAAGTTAGGTATTTACCAAGATCATGAAGAGTATTATCAATGTGGTTTAATTGGTCTTTGGTATGCGTATGAAAGATTTGATGCGGAGAAAGGAAGTTTCCCATCATATGCAGTTGTAACGGTGCGTGGTTATATATTAGAAAGATTGAAGAAAGAGTTTGCGGTGCAAGAAAAGTGTGTATGTGTAGGAGAGTATGAGGATATCTTCCATTTTGAAGATGTTGAAATGAGAGCGAAAGATTTTATGAGTGTATTAGATGAGAAGGAGAAGTATATTATTTTTGAACGTTTTTTTGTAGGGAAGACGATGGGGGAGATCGCTAGCGAGATGGAAATGACTTATTATCAAGTGAGATGGGTGTATCGGCAAGCGCTTGAGAAAATGCGAAATAGCTTAAGAGGGTAAATATTATCATAAGAATGGAAGGCAAGGGATATTGCTTTCCATTCTACTTATTATGTTAAGGTAGTAAGTTTAATAAGAGGTTTTTAAATTGTAGTGAATCTTGCATGTTCATACGTGATAATACGTATCCAGCTTTTAATAATTGTTGTTTTAACCTATGGGGACTGATATGTATTGTTGTAGTGGTGCCGTTTGAAAAATGAATATTAGCTTTTTTACTCTTTTTGAAAAATTCTATGTCATCTATATGGTTATAAAACAGCCATATACAGTTTGGAGAAGAAGGAGATTCTGTTGGGAAAGCACAAATATATTCTCGATGATTAATTGGAATTGGGACATTTTGTTTGAAATGAAAGTTTGTTTGAACTGCTTTCCGTCTGCCTTGATAAGTAGAGTGAACATTAGTTAGACAAGATTGTTTGATGAGCTGGAGAGCAGTTTGACAGGAGTAAAGATGGTTCTCGCTACTTTCGATTATTTTTGTTCGATAATAAGGGTGCTTGTAAGGCTCTAACATCATTGTAGAATTAGAAATAAAAATATCATTTTCATTGTTCATAACTTCGAGTCCTCCCCTATGAAATGTTGTTACAAATATCATTATATACGAATTAAGTAAATTAATTGTTGATATTCTGTTTCATATTGTAAATTTTGGCTATTTGTTTACAATCAATAGATGTTAGTCTTTCTAATTTGCATCGCTTGTACATATATATGAAAATAGAAAAGAGTAGGCGGTGAGATAGTATGAAGAAAAAGTATATTATTATGGCTCTAGTTGTTGTTCTTCTAGTATATTTAGCAAATAGTAATCCGAGTAAAGGTGAATATACGGATTGGGCAGCAAAGCAGTTTATGAAACGTAATGATGTAAGTAAGAAGCTAGACGAAGTTCAAAAGGAGAATGAAGAGGGTCTCCTTGGCGATTTAGCATCGGCTGGTAAGAAGTTGGCGAAAAAATATGTTGAGCCACAAGTTGGATTATTAATCGAGAATTATACAAAGCGAAGTGATTATATTTTCTTCTCAACATATACGACCGAGTTTGATATAGGCGGAGAACACTATAAATATGTATGCGTCGGTTTTTCAAAAATCTTTATTCCGATTGAAATGCCGAAGAAAAAAGACGAATCTGCAAAATGATGCAGATTCGTCTTTTTGTTTATCTCCACTGATTTAGATGTTAATGGGAACTTCAGATACGTTCCTTTCTACAAGACGGGCTCCTTTTTTTCGAGTAGTATCATTAATTGATGAAAATACAGATGAGGCAAGGATCGTATCCATTACTTGATTGACGACTTGTGCATCGACGGGTGTGATAGGTTTCTCGATAGAAAAAACAACTGTTTTTCCATCTTCTTTCGCGAAAATTAATTCTAGTACTTGCATACTTTATTTCCTCCTTTTTATTTATCACGTTAGGCAGGACTGATTGGTGTTGCTTCATAATCAGCGGGGGATGAACACCCCACTGATTAAAGTTTCACCTTATAGGTTAGAAAGATCCGATGTGCTAACAAGTTGTATAGCGTGAAGCGGTGATGCTTGTACAGAAGCAAGAGCACGTGCTACGTTTTGTACTTGCTCTAAGTTTGCGTTTGTTTTAACACGCTTAAATTGTTTGTTCTTGAAAACTGTTTTTCCATTCTTATCTAATCCACTGTTTAAGACAAGACGTAAAGTTAAATCCATTACGATTGTTTCGACTGCCATGTTTATCACCCCCTTTCACTTTATAAATAGGGCGTGAATGTCATGTTTTGGCGTGAAATTTATTCTTTTTTTTGGTACGCTTAAAAGACTAAGAGAGGGGTTTCGGAAGAATGAATCGTAAATGGTTATTTTGGATTCCTGTTTTACTATGGATGGGGTTGATTTTCTATTCCTCGGCACAACCATATAAAAAGCAGGATATGCGTTCGGATATTGAACAATATGTAAATGTTGAGTTTGTGAAAGAGCATTTCTCATGGGTATCTATCGATTATGGCGGTGGTACACCTGTTAGCATTGCGAATAAAGGTGTAGGCGGATTTATTGAGTTTTTCCTTCGTAAAGGTGCTCATTTTATGGTGTTCTTTATGCTCGGTTCATTGACGTATTATGCTTTTCATCGATCGGGTTATTCGAGAAAAAGGTGTTTCCTATACGCTCTTCTATTCGTTGCGGGATATGCAACATTTGATGAAATTCATCAATGGACTACGGGAGATCGTACACCGATGTGGCAAGATTCATTGCTGGATACATGCGGCGGATTAACAGGAATTATAATAAGCAATTGGTTTTGGAATAGAAAAAGGAGCTAATCTTTTGAGATTAGCTCCTTTTGTTTATACACCAAGCAATTCTTTTAGTTCATCTGTAGATAGTTCGGTCATCCAACTATCGGTTGTAATGACGGCGTTGTTTAATGATTGTTTTCTTTCTAACATTTCATCAATTTTTTCTTCGAGTGTCCCCGTTGTAATAAGCTTATGAACGTGAACGAAGCGTTTTTGACCAATACGATATGCGCGGTCTGTTGCTTGGTTTTCCACAGCTGGATTCCACCAACGGTCGTAGTGAATGACATGGTTGGCAGCGGTTAAGTTTAAGCCAGTTCCACCTGCTTTTAACGATAAGATGAAAATGTCATACGTTCCGTTTTGGAACTGCTCGATCATTTTGTCACGTTCTTTCTTCGGTACACTACCGTTTAAGAAGAGGACGCGCTGACCGAAATGTTCTTCTAACACATTTTTTAGCATGTTCCCCATACCGATATATTGTGTGAAGATTAAACAACTTTCATTTTGATCTTTTATATTTTCAATGAGTTCCATTAGCGTGCTCGTTTTCATGGAACGTTCGATGATGTCTTTTGGTTCTGTTTCTTTTAAATAAAGAGCAGGGTGATTACAAATTTGTTTGAGCTTGTTCAGCATAAGTAATATAAATCCGCGTCTTTCAATCCCGCTTAATCCTTCTACATTTTGCAATGTATCTTGAACAAGTTGTTCATATAAGGAAGCTTGTTCACCAGTAAGTGGGCAGTAAGCTTTCTGCTCTTGTTTATCTGGTAAGTTTAATGCGACGGTTTGATCTTTCTTCGTTCGTCGCAGTAAAAATGGTGAGATAAAACGTTGAACTTGTTGGATTTTTCCTTCGTCACGGTCTTTTTCAATCGGTGAGACGAAGCGGCGCTGGAATTGTCCTAAGCTGCCGAGATATCCATGATTAATGAAGTCGAAAATAGACCAAAGCTCGGCAAGTCGGTTTTCCATCGGTGTACCGGTTAAAGCGATTTTGTGATTTGCTGACAAGTTTCGTACTGCTTTCGACTGTTTCGTATGTGGGTTTTTAATATTTTGTGCTTCATCCAAAATAACAGCATCCCAGCATAACGTACTAAGTTCTTCTTCATCAAGTTGAGCTAATGCATAAGATGTTAATACAACATCTGCTGATTGAAGGAAGTCTTTAAATGATTCGCCTTTCGCTCGGTTACTTCCATAATGTAACTGAACGCGTAAATTTGGTGCGAAACGCTCAAATTCTTTTTGCCAATTTCCAAGAACAGATGTCGGTGCCACGATTAAGGCAGGGCCTGTTTGGAGATTGTTCTCTTTTATATATAGTAAGTAAGTGATCGTTTGAATACTTTTTCCAAGTCCCATGTCATCAGCTAATAATGCTCCGAATCCAAGCTTTCTTAAATATAATAACCACTCAATGCCATGTTGTTGATACGGACGGAGTGTTGCGTTTAGTGCAGAAGGGACATCTACTTTTGGAATATCCCCAATGTGCAATAGTTTTTGGAATAGCTCTTCATAATATCCATCTAGTTCGATTTCAATATCGGTAAATGGACTATCTTCTTCTACAATTTCTGCCTCAGCAGTGTTTGATAAATGTTGCTGAAGGACATCTTTCATTTCGAGTCCATATTTATCGGCACGATTCATGAGCTTTCGCACTTCTTCAATAAAGGCTGGATCCAGTCTCATCCATTGACCATTTATATTGAATAATCGTTTGTTTTGCTCAACGAGTTCAAAAAATTCGCTTTCTGATAAATCAATGCCGTTCGTTGAAATGCGCCAGTCAAAATTAACGAGCGTATTCATGCCGAAGAAAGATTGCGTTTGCGTAGCATTTTGCTTCAGCTGTACACGTAATTTTGGTTTTGTTGCTTTTAAATTTTGCCACCATGATGGTAGTAAAATCGTAATACCTGCAGCGAGTAATTCGTTACTTGCTTCCGTTAAGAAGTTCCATGCTTCTGTTTCAAAGAGTTCACTTCGGAACGTCTCGTCTTCTTTTAACCACGGTACGAGCTTACTGAATCCTTCTTGTGTTTCAAGAATACGT
This sequence comes from Bacillus sp. BML-BC051, assembly GCF_019656175.1. Taxonomy (NCBI): domain Bacteria; kingdom Bacillati; phylum Bacillota; class Bacilli; order Caryophanales; family Bacillaceae; genus Bacillus; species Bacillus sp. BML-BC051. The sequence goes on along the minus strand of NZ_BPLI01000017.1, from coordinate 206,739 downwards.
TCTTCATAATCGTGCCATCGTTTTGGCAAAGAATCGATACTCTCATATACATATATGCGATGAGCCCCGCGCTTTGGTGTAACAATTGTCTCAAGCTTCCACATTTCAAATTCTTCTTGTGGCTCTTGTAGCCGTAGTCCGATTGTAAAGGGAAGATCATCTTCAATGTAACCAATTTTGCGAAGCCAATCTTCTTCATGTAGTGCTGCATCCAATTGCCTTTTCGTAAAGTCGTAATGTTCATAAAGTCTCTTGGCATCTTCCCATCCATCATTTGAACGGTTATCTTGTAATATGCTTTCATTTACCGCGGCCGAGAAAAGAGATGCCAATGTTTCATCTTCTATTGGGGTATTTTGCACTTTCCAAGATGGTTGCTGAGACCAACGCTCCATATCAGGTACGAAGCTACCGCCGATGAAGGCATCCCATAATTCGTTCGCATCTTCCGTAAGTGCTGTAATAGGACCGTTCATTTGGATATGGGCAAAAGAGTTCATCGGTTTATTAGCGATGTATTCAAATGCTTGTGCGTTTGTTAGCATAACACCTTGTTTTCCCTCAAAGGTTGCTTCTTTTAGAAATGTGCCGTAGAAGGAAGTGGAGTGCCATGTAAATGCATTTCGTTTCCAACTTGTTACGGATAACGGAGTACCGCTGTCATCTTCTCCCCAAAGGAACCAACCTTGACTAACATGCTGGAGCCTAATTGTTACTTCAGTTTGATTGATCATCGATTAATTTTCCTTTCCGTAATTCCTCTTGTAGTGCACGCAGACGTGAGTGTAAGTTTGCGATTTGAATAATGAAAGCATCAAATTCATCAGTGCGCTTTAATCGTTTATACAATGTACGTAATTTCTTTAAGTAACGAACTGCACGTCTATATGATTTGCGGTTTCGCTCTTCAATGGCCTCTACGGCAGCAAGGTGATAAAGAGGAAGGGCTGCTTCTGGTGCTTCCTTTTCAATATCTTTCAGCGGCTCTTTCAAAAGTTCAATGGCTTCAAATCCATGCAAGAGCTGAAGTTCTGTCCATGTACGATATTGCTTTTTTGCGAGTACGTATTGCTCATAGTTTGCGAAACTATATGGTAATAGCTCTTGCAAAATCATTTCGAGTCCGGCTTGTTCATTTGTATGGGTTGCATACGTTTCATACATGATGACAAATAAGCGAACGATATCTTTTATGAAAATCGTATTTTCGTGCTCATGTATCGTTTTCTTCACTTGTTTATACGTAAAGGAAAGCCAGTTTTTCGCACGATCCCACTGCATTGTATTTAATAGCTCTTCTAACCAATAGAAGTACAGACTTACAACAGAAGCAGGCTGTTTCTTTAGTAAGTCCATCGCTAATAGGTCTTCGTCATTTAAAAAGAGTAGATGAGAAGATGCTAATGCTTTGGAGAGTGGATTGATTTTCGTATCGATTCGCTTTTCTTCTTCTTGCAGTTTCTCTTTATTGTGTAAGAGTTCACTCCATATGTGACGATAAATAAAAAATCTTTCTTGCGTATAGGCGTCGGTGGAGAAGAATACTTCGTGAACGAGACGAGCTGTTTCTTGCAAAATTGCTTCAGACTCTGAAGGAATCGCTTCTGATTGTAAGTCCCGAACGATGGATTCCACTTTATCTACAAATAAGCGAACGACGTTAACAGGCTGGTGATAAGAATACGTTTTATTTGCTTCGAAGTCCTGAATTTCTTCTAATAATTTTTGAAAGCAATAAAGCGCTGCATGTAGCCTGAACAACTCATGTATCACAACGATACGTGGAGCTTTCCGCTCGAGTTTCGTATAGAAGTCTGTAAAAATACTCATAAGAAAATACATTTGTTTATAAGTAAGCCGAGCTTGTTCTTTCTTAAATGATTCATATTCGTTGTCAAAATACGATTGCCAACTTTTATAATCCGTTTCTTCAAAAGCTGATGATTGCAACACTTGTCTTGCAGTTCGAATAGGAGGAAGGGAAGGTTTCGTATTATTTTTAAATAAAGTTAATACATCTCCTACTTGCCCAAAACTAGACGCTGCAGATAGTAACACAGCGAGCATATGCTCACATTGCGTTGGTGCAAAGCAATCACAATAGCTTTCAGCAACGTTACGAATTGGGATATGGACGCTATATACGCTGCCTTCAGCATCTACAGTTCCTGATAGCGTATAACCATCAAAGTCAACGTTGTAGACAACACCACTACGATATAGGTGCCGAGCTGTAGCGACATGTTCCTGATCAGCTGTTTGCTGTGGATCTAGTCCTTGAACGAACTCATTCGCAATCATCATAATTTCATCTTTCGTAATTGAGTGTTGCAGCATAATATTCCTCCGTACACATATTTCTTTCCTCTACCATTATAAACAAAAAATGCTCAAAACAGAAAAAATGAAATTTAGATTACACAAATTGAAAATCATGGTAATATATATAATGTTAATTTTGCATATTACTATATTCATATAGGAGGAGAGATAATTTGTCAGATTTACAGACGAAGTTAGGCAGTGGAATGAATAAGTTACAAGAAGGAATTGAGCAAGGGAAGATGAAGCTGCAAGTTGCACAAGAGATTGCTCAATTGAAAAAGGGAATGCAAGTGCAAATGCAGAGAAAGGCAGAAGTTCTATTAGAGGTTGGACAAAAAGTGTATGTTCAATTAAGAGGGCACGGAGTAAATGAATCAAGTTTAAAAGAAATGATTGCTCCAGTCCAAGAATTTGATGTGGCTATTTATCAAGCGAGAAAACGCATCATTGAATTGCAAAAGCAGCAAGGCGAGAAAGCTACATGTGAATGTGGTGGACCTTTATCGATGAATGATAAGTTTTGTGGTTCATGCGGAAATCCTAACCCGATGTTAGTGGTAGAAAATGATGGTGAAACGGCAAATTGTATTTCGTGTGATGAGCATATTGATAAAAACTCTACATACTGTCCAGTTTGTGGAATTGAGCAAAGTGGGGAGTGAATAAGATGTATTGTCGCACGTGCGGAAAGCAACATGGTGAGGAAGTAAATTATTGCCCAATTGAAGGTAGTATGGAGATTGCGGGAGCTACGGATGTAGTAACGTTAGAACAAGATACTGCGAAATATTGTAAAGGTTGCGGCAGTGAAAATGCTCAGCAAAATTTATATTGTCAAAAGTGTGGGCATTCTTTATTTGTTGTGAAGAAAAAAGAACAAACTGTAAAATTACCTGTGATGGACGGCGCTCCTAAAGTTGAATTTACAGCAGATAAGGCTTCGTTACAAACAGGTGTTATTGGTGGAGCTATTGCAAGTATTCTTATGTTAATTGCTGGATGGATTGGTAGTGTATTATTTGCATCTATGTTAAGTGAGATGTTTAGTACATTTGCGAAAGAGTTAAAAATGCTATCAAGCTTTTATACGAGTGCGACTTCTACGCTGCTAAGTTATCATTTACTTGGTTTTACAGCTAGTGCCGATAGTGGAATGGTATTATCTTTATCTTGGCATACTCCATTTACATTATTATTGATCATTCCATTTATTATTTTCGCTGGAACAGGAATTTGGTTAGGAAAGCAGGGCGCTGCAAAAACGATTAAAGATCAAATTTTTATGGCAGCAATAGTTGGTATTATTTATGGCGTCTTTTTATTCATCATAAGTTTTATCGCATCACAATCTTTTGCAATTCCATTCACAGATGGAGGTAAGATTACGGTTGGTTTTTCAGCATTTAAGAGCTTATTGAGTGGTTTTGTATGCGGAACATTATTTACTTTATTAGGATTTATTGCTCATACAAGCAAAAAAAATATGGCAGCAGCATTCCAAGAATTAATGCCATATGGAGCATCTATTTATTATGGAATTTCATCTATGATAAAAGGGTTTTTAGCGACAGCGGTAGTAATGTGCATTTTAGCTGTAGTGCTAGTAAGTAACATAGACAGTGCTGCGCCGTTACAAGAAGAGAAAGAATCTAAAACACAAGGTGTATTATTAGCGCTAGAATTAACACCTCAAGTATGGAGTATGGCTCATTTTTCTCCGTTAGAAGTGTCAAGTCCAGTATTTGATCATCAATTCAAAAAATATACTAAGCAAGAATCTGATAACAAATTAGCATTTTCATTCGTGTCAGGTATTTCTATGAATGGTATCGGAATGAAGGATGTCATAATTGCACAAGGTGGATATCCAGAGGATCTCGCTGAAGTAGAAGAAGTAAATGGTGCATTCCATTACGGTTTATTACTACTTATCATTCCAGCATTCTTTATGTTCATGGCTGGGAGAAAATTAGCGAAATTACCAACTACGAACATGTATATCACACTAGCAGTATGTAGCGGTTCTTACACGATTATGATGATTGTACTGAACATCATTTCTAAATTCCAAATTGATGTTTCAGGAAAGGTCATGAATTTAGCTGGAGCAGGCGGTACTGTACTATCTATGCAAAATTCATTTGTGTATTTAACTTTGTTTAGTTTTATTTTGACATATGCAGCGGCATTCGCCGGAATGAAATTAGCTAAAAAATAGGGGGAGAGCATGTTGAAGTTTTGTGGAACATGTAACAAGAAGGTTGCAGATCATTTGAACTTTTGCCCCGAGTGCGGAAGTAAGGTCGAAATAATCGTTGATAACACTGTCACTTCATATACAGAAGTGCAAAGTGAGACCAAACCAGTAAAAAGTAAGAAAAATTTATTTTTGATTATTGGTTTCGTCATTATTGCAGCTTTATTATTTGGAGCATATAAATTTGGAGCAAATAAGTTTTCAAAAGAAAAGCAAGTGAATGTAATGATTGAAGCATTCCAAAAGAAAGATATCAATGCGATTGATGAGTTTGTGAAAGCAGAAGACCCGAGTTTAAAGATTAAGACAGAGGATATTAAGGCGTACATCCGTTACTTGAAAGAGAATCCGTCTTATAACAAAGAATTACTGTCTTATTTACAGAAAGAGACTGTAGATCAAAAGTTAACAAAAGATAAAGCGGCCTTTAAAGATGGACAAATTGTCGAAGACGGAAAAGAATGGTTCTTATATCCGAAGTATAAGTTCAGCATGAAATCTTATTACATGAGTGTAAGCACAACTGCAAAGAAAGCGGAAATATCTGTGAATGATAAGAAGGTAGCAGACATTTCTAGTGATAAATCTTCGAAAGAGCTGGGGCCATACTTCCCAGGTACGTATGTTGTAAAGGCAAAGGCGAAGACGGAACTTACTGAATTAGAAACAGAAAAAGAAGTAGAGTTAGCAGATGAAAAGAGCGGAAAAGTAGAAGTGGATTTACCACTTGAAGGTAAGTATGTAACCATCTCTTCTGATGAAAATGAAGCAACTGTGTTTGTGAATGGTAAAAAACGCGGGAAATTAACTTTTGGAAGTTACGAACTTGGTCCTGTATCGACAGATGAAACAGTAGAAGTACATTTAGAGAAAACTACTGATTTTGGTGTAGTGAAATCTGAAAGTATTAAAATTGGAGACCAAAGCACGTATTACTTAAAATTCCCAAAAGAAACATCAAGCTCAGCAGTTGGCGATTTTGTACGAAGTCATATTTATGATAATGTACGTGCGATTTCATTAAATGATTTTAGTCTAATTGAAAATAATTATGATAAGAGCGGGAAATCGTATAAAGAAGACCGTGATTACTTACAATATTTACACAAAAAGGGAATTACAGAAGACTTATTAACGATGGAAGTTCGTAATATAGAGCGTCAAAGTGCTACGAAATATAAAGTAACGACATACGAAGAGTACCATATTCGTTACGGTGATGGGTCTGTAAAGTTCAAAAGCTTTAATAATGACCATATAGTTACTGTTAATGGAAATGGAAAGATATTGTACCATTCTCTTGGAGCGAATAATACGCTTAAGTCAGAGGAAGTATCTGGTCCGACTCGCTAATAAGAGAGAGAGGTTGTTCAATATTGTTGAACAACCTCTTTTTTATAGTTTATTCCTTTTGTGAATTTGTTCCGGTAAATTGATATCCTTTTTTACAATTATGAGCGCGTTTCCTTTACTATCGCTTGTACATATGGATCATGTAATATTTGTTCTATGATTGGTAACATGTTTTGTTCGAATGGAATGTCGATAGGAAATGGCTTTTGTGAGCCGGGTTTGATTCCATATTGGACAATTTTGTAATGTGTATTTTCTTCAAAGCTGAGCACAATTAATTTATATCGATTGTCATCGCCAGCGAGTGAAAAGTCAATGGAAGTAGCGTCGTATGTTACTTCATCCTTATATATATACGGTTTTGGTGTACCGATCCAGTCTACTTTTGCTTGTACTTTCATGGACATAACCTCCTTATAAGCTATTATAAAAAAATAAAAGCCAGCTCTCAACAAAGAGAACTGGCTTTAGCAGTCATTGGTTATTTTAAAATTTTCACTTTAACAGTTTTGCGTCCCCATTTTTGAGCAGCACTATCTGATCCAAGTAGGATGTCGATACGGTTACCTTTAATCGCACCGCCAGTATCTCCAGCGATAGCTTCTCCGTAACCTTCAACCCATACTTTAGATCCTAATGGGATTACTTTCGGGTCAACAGCGATCATTTTCATGTTTGGGTTCGCTGTTAAGTCATGACCCATTGCAGTTAATACACGGCCGCCGTATGTGCCACCGTTTTCGCTTGGGTGAGCTGTATATGCTGTAGCTACAACTGTTAACTCACGACCATTAGAAGGTTCGCTAGTTTCAGCAGCTTTCACAGCAGCTTTCACAGCAGGTTTAGCAGCTGGTTTTGCTTGTGCTGCAGGTGCTTGCGCTTTAGCTGGTGCTACAGTTTTAGCAGGAGCAGGTTGTTCTTGTTTCTCAATAACAGGTGCTGTACCTGTTAAGAAAGGAACGTGAACATAAGCTGTTTTCCCGTTATATTCGAATTGTAACCACTCATTTTGTACTTGGTTCGTTGTTTCGATCATATCGTCTTTCTTCAACGTTCCAAGAACTTCTGAGTCTGTGTTCGCTTCAGCACGTACGTTTAATACGTTAGCTGTTACGTAGTAGATGCTTTTTGTAAACTCTGTACTTACGAATGCGTCTTTACCATCTAAAGTGATTTTTGACCATCCGTTCTCTGTATTTTGAACATCTATTTTATTCCCGTTTAGTAATTTACCGACAACTTTTGATTCCGTAGTAGGGTTTTCGCGTACATTTAGTACGTCTGTTGTTACAACAGTTTCTGCATTAGCAGATGATGTGAAAATCCCAAGACCAAAAACTGCTGCTGTTGCTATTCCAATTAATTTTTTCATGATAGCCTCCATTGCGTTTGTTTTCGTGTCCTCATTATAGCAACAGATTTTTTCGGATTTCAGGAAAACACACAATTACAAACCATTCGTAATAAGTCGTTAACATCCTGTAATATAACAAAAAATATAGGAAAGCGTATTTCATTCTATGTGATTAGTAGGTTTCTACTTATATTCAAAATATTTAATACAACATATTGTTTTCGGCGGAAATAAAAACATTACAGGAGTGTTACATGATGTTTACTAAACGATTACATTCCTTGAGTATTTTACCGTTTTATGGGTAATATAGTTATATAAACATAAACATTTCGTTTGTGAAACTATAAACACGTGCTATATACTAGCAAAAAAACCGCATAATTGTTACAAAAAGAAAGGGTTGCAAGGAAGAAAAATGCCCTTTTTTAGATCTGTAACACATCCTTTTTTGGGAAAATACATTCCCATCCGCATTTTTCTCACACAATTTGACAGCAGTATTTCGATCTCATAGCTCTTGTAGAGTGAAAAGGTTATACGGAAGGTAAGGCTGTCCATAAGAATTCGAATTGGTGAAGGTGAAATTAAGAAAATCACCGTAAAATTATAGTTTTCTATCCGATTTTACATATCGGAATTTATGTTATTTACAAAAGTGAAACCTACGAAGGGGGATTTGATGAGGAAACTGACAAAAACATTCATCGTTTCATTAACATTATGTATTGCATTTACAATTTGGGGGATTATTCCCGAATCTATTATTGGAAAAGGTAGCTTAGGAAATGTAACAACCGCAATTCAAACTGCATTAGTTAGTAAGTTTGGGTGGTTCTATATTATTTCTGTTTCTATTATATTAGGTGTGTCTATCTTTTTAATTGTTTCGAAATACGGTTCTATTCGTTTAGGTAAAGATGATGATGAACCTGATTATAGTTATATGACATGGTTTGCTATGCTATTTAGTGCTGGTATGGGTATCGGTTTAGTTTTCTGGGGCGTTGCCGAACCATTAAACCATTTGTACGCACCGCCGTTTGGAGAAGGTGCAACAGAGGAAAGTGCGCGTCTTGCACTACGTTTTTCATTTTTCCATTGGGGATTACATCCGTGGGGACTATATGCGTTTGTAGCGCTGTGTATTGCTTACTTTACTTTTAGAAAAGGAAAAGCAAGTACGATTAGTGCGACAGTAGGTCCGTTATTTAAAGGCGGGGAGCATGGACGTATTGCTCATTCATTTGATGTGTTAGCTGTTTTTGCAACTGTGTTTGGTGTTGCAACATCATTAGGTCTTGGTGCGAAACAAATTGCTGGTGGTGTTAGTTATTTAACATCTATCCCGAATTCATTGCCGACACAGTTAGTTATTATTGCAATCGTAACCGTTCTTTTCATGTTATCTGCGCAAACAGGTCTTGATAAAGGAATTAAATATTTAAGTAATGCGAATATTATTTTGGCATTTGCACTTATGATTATTGTATTATTTGCAGGTCCAACAAACTTTATTATGAATTACTTCACTTCAACAATCGGTTCTTATATTCAGGAATTGCCAAGCATGAGCTTCCGTTTAAGTCCATTAGATGAAGGCGGAAATCAATGGATTCAGTCGTGGACAATTTTCTATTGGGCATGGTGGATTGCATGGTCACCATTCGTAGGTACGTTTATTGCACGTGTTTCACGAGGACGTACCATTCGTGAGTTTGTTATCGGTGTGTTACTCGTACCGACTGTAATTGGTGCACTTTGGTTCTCTGTTTTCGGCGGGACTGGTATTCATATGGAACTGTTCGGCGATGCACATATCTTTGAAAAAGTGAAAGAGATGGGGACTGAAGTAGGATTATTCGCTATGTTTGATCAGATGGGAAGCTTTGGATCAGCTTTATCAGTTCTAGCTATTCTTCTTATTTCTACATTCTTTATTACATCTGCAGACTCTGCGACATTTGTTTTAGGGATGTTAACGACACATGGTAGTTTAAATCCACCAAACCGCATTAAAATGGTTTGGGGTATCGTTCTAGCAGTGTTAGCTTCTATCTTATTATATGTAGGTGGATTAGAAGCCTTACAAACGGCAGCTATCATAGCGGCATTCCCATTCGTCTTCGTTATTTTCTTTATGATGGCAGCATTATTTAAAGAGTTACAAAAAGAAGGGCGTATGAAGCGTCATAAATAATAGAAGGAAAAAGAGCTGATTATGTATCAGCTCTTTTTTATATAGAAGAAACTTGAACTGCAAGTCAGGGAAATAAAATACTTTACGAGATAAGTAGTATGCCTTTTATATAAAGAAAAACCGATACATTTCGACAAATTCCGATATTTTATAAATTCTATTCATATTTTTGACAAAAAATTGTCGGAAATGTGTTGTCACGTTTATGTATATGTGCTATATTATTTCCTGTAAGCGATTTCAAATAGTTTTAAAGCGCATTCAAGGGGGACATCTAGAATAATGAAACGTTACGAAAGAAAGTGGAAGCATATTTGTTTGAAACGTGTGGCACATCGTAGTGTCCAAGAAAGCACGGAACCTAAGACTGAAACGCGCAAAGAACAGCAAGAGAAGCAATTGGTTCTACAAAAATAGCAATCACTTTTTCGTATATAAATGAAGGTCAATCGTTCGTTGGGGGATGGACGTGAAATTACTTTCAGCTAAGGGGTATTGTCTGATATATAATTTATACGGCAATAAATAAGCACAGAGCATACGGCGCTCTGTGCTTATTTTTATTATTTATCTTTTTTGAATCGAACTGTTTTATCCCAGCCAATGACTTGTTTCTTGCTTTTTGCACGTAAGTATAAAATTAAGCTACGAATAAATAAGTACGTAAAGAGCTGTGCGTACGTAAAGTACATGATAACACTAATAAAAATATTAGTTGGTGTAAAGGTTCGTTCTACACTCTGGGCACTAAATAATTGAGAAACATATGTAATATATGCGACATACCACATAAATAGTAGCGGAATGCTATATTGAATTTGGAATATCCCGAGTAACCCAATTACAAACCAAACGTTTGAAATGATTAAGAATAGCCAAAATACAACATACACTAAAACTTGTTGTAAGGAATGGACGAGAAGTTTTCCTTTAAAGAAACTTAAGGAAGAAAACATTTTTTCTAAAATGTACAAGTTCCCTTGGAGCCAACGTGTACGCTGTTTAATAAGGATTTTTAAATGCTCAGGTTCTTGTTCCCATGTAATCGATTCCGGAACGATTGGCAAGAGATAGCCTTTTTGTGTAATTCGTAATGTTAATTCAGCGTCTTCTGCAATTGCATACGGATCATAACCACCAAGCTCCTCTAATGCAGAGCGGCGAAGAAGCATGTTTGTTCCTGTTAGTGAACCTGTTTGGAATAGTAACCAGCGTCCGGATTGCATAAGGAGTTGGAAGATTTGAAATTCTAACGAAATCATTCGTGTTAGCCAGTTTCTTTTTTCATTTACAGTACGAACGTGACCAACAGCTCCAACAGCATCCTCGGTTGTTTCAGCGTGTTCTACAAGCATTCGCAGTGCATGTGGTTCAGGCTGGTTATCTGCATCATATACACAGAAGTATTCACCATCTGAAATACTAAGACCATAGTTTAATACACGCGATTTCCCTTTTGGTTCACCCGCCGGAACACGGATATGACGAATATGAGCATAAGCTTTGTCAAAATCGTCACCAATTTCAGGTGTCTCATCTTGAGAGTTATCGTTTAATAAATAAACAGTTAGTTTTCCTGGATATTCAATCTTCGCCATCGCCTCTAAAGTATCTTTAATAACGACTCCTTCATTGTGGGCAGGTATTAAAATGTCGACGCTTGGATAATGTTCTAGCGTACGATCTTTTCGTTTCCTATTTCGGTGAACTAAGCCCGCAAGTGTTAAGAAAGAATAGTAAACGAGTAAGCCAGAGAACAGAAAGGCTGTAAAAATAAGTACATATTTAATTGAAAATGTGATGCTGATCCAAAAAACAAGTACGCAAAACAAGAGGAATAAAAGGAGTATAACGAGTGTCATCATAATACTGTCGGTCCTTTTGTAGCGATTTGTTCTCGTTTAATCTTAATGTCTTGAATTGCCTCAGCTGCAAGCCATTTTTCCATTTTAGGCTGTAGACGGTTCATTACAATATCGGCACCAGCTTCATTTGTATTTTGTAATAAAATGACTAATGTGTTGTTATCATATTCAGCAACAAGGTCAAAGTCAGCCCTTACCGTTTCAACTAATAATGAAGCTACACGGTCCATAACACTTTCCTTCGTATATTTACTAAAGGGAGTGAAGTCAAAATAAATCATAAGGCCTGTTTCATTACGACGATTCATTGCATTTATTAATAATGCTTGTCGTCTTTCGAATTCTTGTCTTGTTAATAATTTTGATTCTCCAATGTATTGTTCTAACGTTCTCACACGTTCGGTTAATTCTTTATTTTCATGAATAACCTTCTTTAATAAATGAGTTGATATATATACGATGAAGAAGTTTGCTGCCATTAGGAAGTGAGTAATAATGTATTCCCATTGTTCTGATGTACTCCATAAGTAAAGCCATGCTTGGTAGAACAGATAGAATACCGAAGTAATGGTTCCTAATATAAAGAGAACAAATGCGGTTTTATCAGTCAATAATAGAAATAGTAAATTAACAATTACATATATAATTGTGAAAATGAGAGCATGCTCATATTGGGTTACATGTACGGTTGTAAAATAAAATAAAATTTGTAAAATCCACATAGAGAGGACTTTATAGAAGTTATCTTTCACAAAACTTTCCTCCTTAAAGATAATTCAGCAAGGATACTTGTAGTATGCGCAATTATTAAGAAATAGACCGGATGAATAGGTTATTTTACAGAGCAACCACAAGTAGTATCCCTCTTTTGCAAGAAAAAATAAACAGACTTACTAATTATTTTATCATAATGTTTTTATATTTCGGCATGAAGTATTTAATATATACGAAAAAAACATAATAAAAAGCCTCCTCTTTAGAAAGAGGAGACTTTACATCATTTTATAGGAACATCATACCTGCAACTGCTGCATTTAAGAAGTTCGCTAATGTACCAGCGATAACTGCTTTAATCCCTAACTGTGCAATTTGTTTACGGCGAGTAGGAGCTAACGTTCCTGTTACACCTAATTGAATTGCGATAGAAGAGAAGTTTGCGAATCCACAGATTGCGAATGTTAAAATTAAATTTGTTTTTGCAGAGAACTCTGCCATATGTGGTCCTAAGTTTGCATATGCAACGAATTCGTTGATTGCAAGTTTTTGACCGATAAAGCTTGCTGCTTGCACAGCTTCACCAGGAGAAACCCCGATTAAGATTGCAAATGGTGATAGTAAGTAACCGAAGATTAAATCAAGGCTAAGTTTAATATGGAACAGAGAGCCAATTAATCCTAATAGACCATTTAATAAAGCGATTAATGCGATGAAAGCCATTAACATTGCTGCTACGTTAATAACAAGTTGCATACCTTCAGATGCACCACGTGCAGCTGCATCAATAACGTTTGCGTCTTCACGTTCTGTAGAAAGCTCAACGTTATTATCTACTTCTTCTGTTTCTGGCATAATTAGTTTTGCAATTAATAAACTTGATGGAGCTGCCATAATTGCTGCTGCTAATAAGTGTTCCAACGGAATTCCCATCGCTGCATAGCCGACAAGAACTGATCCGGCAACAGCTGTCATACCGCTTACCATAATAGTGAAGAATTCACTATTTGTTAAACGTGCTAAGTAAGGTTTAATTAAGATTGGAGCTTCAGTTTGTCCTAAGAATACAGTTGTTACAGAGTTTAAACTTTCAGCTTTAGAAGTTCCAAGAAGTTTACTTAATGCGCCACCAACGACACTGACAAATTTCTGCATAATACCGAAATAATATAAGATTGCAACTAATGAACTAATAAATACGATTGGAAGTAGTGCTTGAATGAAGAAAACAAATCCCCAAGGGCCTTTTGCGTTGACTAAATCCCCAGCAACGAACTTAATTCCCTCGTAAGAAAAATTAATTAATCCTTGAACGCCATCTGCAGCGTATTTTAAACCTGCTTTTCCGGCATCCCATCGTAATACGATAAATGAAAATGACATTTGTAATGCTAGCGCAATTAAAATTGTGCGCCAATTAATAGCTTTGCGGTTGGAAGATAGTAAGAAAGCAATTGCTAATACTCCAATCACGCCGCCAATTCCCCATAAAAGATTCATGCAGTGTATGCTCCTTCCTCATAGTAAAAAAAGTGTATAAACCAGTTGTCTATACTTTTGCGAATATAACATCTTAAGTAACTTATCATAATGGACATCGGAGGTCAAACGTCTAACGAAAAGTTTAAATAAAAAGAAAATTCTTTAAAAAAACACATATAAAATAAATAGACATGAAATAGGTTATGTTTTTTGTGGGAATATATACATTGTGATAACGTTAGGGGTTATTTTTGTGGAATATAGTGTATGAAATAGGGAAATGGATACATTATTTTTTCTTGGATAGAGGTGACACATACTAAAAAGAGCCTTCTAGTAATCTAGAAGGCTCTAAAAATATAACTTAAGGTGCTTTTGTGTATCCTAAGAAATGGCTCTTCCAATAAGAATTACTTAATGAAGCGATTGCTACACCTTTATCTCCGGCTTGGATAAATGATCCCCCGCCAAGGTAAATACCCATATGAGAAGGACCTGCTTTATAAGTGTCTTTGAAATAAATTAAGTCACCTGGTTGTGGGCTTGAAGTTTGTGGTAAGCTGCTCCAATATCCTGCAACACTTTGACGACTAATGTTATGACCAAATTTCTTAAATACATGGTAGATGTAACCACTGCAGTCAACACCAGTAGCAGAAGTACCGCCCCAAACGTATGGTACGCCTTGCATTCCTTTTGCGTATGCAAGTAGGGAAGAACTATCGCCGTTATTATTACTTGTATTGTTGTTATTATTGTTATTATTTTGATTGTTATTTTGGTTGTCGTTAGGCTTATTATTTACAGCGCCACCAACTGGTGTTTTAGATAGGAAACGTGTTCCGATATAACCATTTTGACCGTTGTAGTTAATTTTACTCCATCCAGAGTTTTCAGAGATTACTTGAACCTTCTGTCCTTGTGGAAGTGCGCCTATGATTCTATAATTTGTACCCTCGCCGCTACGTACGTTTAGGGCAGAAGCATTAATGTAGTAGTCACCAATTGCACCTTGATCAGGTTGTTTTGGCTGTTCAGGCTGTTTCGGTTGTTCAGGAGTAGCAGTGCCACCTTTAACGAATTTTACAAATTCGCTACTAACGAAGCCTGTTTTCCCTTGATAGTTTACTTTAAACCAACCGTTTTCAGATCCAACTACGTTTAATGTAGTACCATTTAACACGCCACCAATTACACTATGGTAAGCAGCAGGGCCTGTACGAACGCGTAGAGATGTTGCGTTAACAACGTAAGTACCGCCAGTTTGAACAGTTACATTATTGTTTTGTTCTTGGTTGTTTCCTTGCGTAACGTTGTCGTTAGAACCGCCTTTTGTTACGTAGTCTTTGCTTACGTAAGCAGCTTGTCCAGCATAATTGATTTTGAACCAATCTTGAACTTCCCCAACAACTTGTACGACTTGTCCTTTTGCAACAGAACCTACAGTTGTATGAGAAGTGCTAGGACCTGTACGAACACGAAGGGAAGATACATTTACTGTATAGTTTCCGCTTGCTGGTTTTACAGATTCTTGGTTGTTATTATTTGTATTGTTGTTTGAAGAACCTGCATTAGAAGAAACACCAGATACAAATTCGCCACTTACATAACCTACTTGTCCATTATGGTTGATTTTCACCCAACCATTTTCTTGACCAATTACGTTTAATGCTTGTCCTTCATATACACGTCCTGAAACAGAACTAGAAGTGTTAGGAGCGGTACGTACACGTAATACATCGGCAGTAACTTTATTGTTCCCACCTGTTGTACTTACATTAGAATTGCTTGCTCCATTTTTTGATACAAATTCGCCACTAACAAATCCTGTTTTTCCATTAATGTTAATTTTGAACCAACCATTTTCTTCGCCAATCACATTTAATGATTGACCGTTATAAACACGCGAGATGATGTCGTGAGAAGTACTTGATCCTGCACGAACATGTAATACACTAGTGTTTACCGTATAAGATGAGCTGTTTGATGCAGAAGCTTGGACAGTTGTAGCAGCTTTTTGTGTATTTTGTTCAGGGGCAGCTTGAACACTATCAAGTGTAGGTGCTGCTCCTCCTGCTACAGACACTGCCGCAAGACCGGCAAGGTATTTTTTCATAATTTGTCGATTCCTTTCTGTCTGTAATGTAGTGAAGAAATATTTACCAACTGTTAAAAATTCTAAAGAGCATGTCGATTACTGTCAAGACTTATGCGGGAATCTGAATATGACAAAAAGATTACAAGAAAAAATCAAGGCATAAATTATACCTTGATTTCCATTTAAATACATATATTGAATGTAGAAAGGTTAGAAATTATTCGTGTTTAAGAAGATGAAATATTGGATTGTAATAAGCTTTGAGCAAAGGATCTTTGCAGCATCTTTGTGATAGGACCAACTTGACCATCTTGAATGGCAGTTCCATCAAGGTGAGTCATCGGTAAGATTTCAATTGTCGTTCCTGTAAAGAAGCATTCATCCGCTTGATAAACATCACGAACGCTGAAAAGCTCTTCTTTTACCGGAATGCGAAGAGTTTTCGCTAAAGAAAGGACATATTGACGAATAATACCATTTAAAATAAGGTGATTAGCTGGATGTGTGTAAAGAGTTCCGTTTTTTATGAGAAAGAAGTTTGAACAGCTTCCCTCAGTTACAGTCCCATTTCGTACGAACAGAGCTTCTTTACAACCTTTGCGTTCCGCTTTCGTAGCAGCTAATACGTTGGGTAATAAATTTAATGATTTGATATCACAGCGTAGCCAGCGCGTATCGGGTTCTGATATAGCACGTACACCATATTCAATCCATAACGCGGGTCTTTCTTTCTTCGTAATATAGGCATAGATTGTCGGCGGGACGTCATATGAGAATGTGTGGGTACGAGCTTGTACACCACGAGATACTTGTAAATAAATCGTTCCATCTTCGTAGAAATTATTATTTTCAATTAGTTTGTAAAGTAGGATAATAAGTTCTGCTTTTGAGAAAGGGAGTGATAATTCTATTTCTTCCATGGAGCGATATAATCTTGTGATATGCGGATCTAATAAGTGAAAGTTCCCTTTATATAGGCGAATAACTTCGTAGACACCATCTCCAAACTGCAAGCCTCTTTCTTCAAGTTCTATGTACGCGCGATGTTTTGTTGTATCAATAACTGCATCATTCCATAGTACAAATTTTTCGTATGCCAATTTCTGTCCCATCCTTTCGTAAGTGCATAAGTAAAGTGAAGCTTTCATTCATTCGCAATAAAAGTCACTATAGTAATTTTTATGTGAGTACTTCTTTACATATGACGTATATGTATTTGTAAATGGTAGAGAAGTAGTAGTGATTTACAGCATTTTGTATATACAAATTCGAAAATAAGAAATAAGAATCCTGCTTTTGAATAAAAAAAAGCAACATTCTTATGGAATGCTGCACAAGGAGGGTAGCTATCTTTCATAGGGACATCGTCTTATTGAATGTTTTGTGTATGGAAACAAAACATATTGAAAGACAATTATAAGAAAGTAGAAATAAACGATTCATATATTTCTTTAAGGGATCTTATTACAGATGAGAGATAAGAAATATATAGAACCTTGCTTACATATTTTATTATAGAGATGTTTCGTTAATCCTATGTGAATATTTGGTAAAGGTTATGTAATGTTAAAGTTAATGAATATAAGTGATTGTATGGAGAAATATAAAAAAAAGAGGCTGAGATTACTCAGCGCTCTTCTTTTCTTCTTTAATAGCTGTTTTTACTTCACCAGTTTTGGTCTTATTACTTTCAGAGAAGCGAAGTAAGTCACCTTCAATGATTTTGTCAGACATGTTCAATTCATTTTGGGCGCGATCAATGAGTGGTTGAGATTCTTCTTTTGGTAGTTGTACAACTTCACCGGTGTTACGGTCATAGAATGTACTGTTCGTGTACATGTACTTATCTGTAATGAAGCTACCGTCACGAAGAACAACGAACCCTTTATTATCAGGTGAGAATACATCATGACCAAATTGAATTTGGTTCGTAGAATCTACACCAAGTAAGTTTAGAATTGTTGGTTTAATGTCAATTTCACCAGTTGGTTTTGAAATTGTTTTACCTTCTTTTTGACCTGGAACGTGAATAAACATCGGTGTTTTTTGTAAGTTCATATGGTCAAATGCAGTGATTTCTTCTTTTCCTAAGAACTGTGCCATTGCACGGTTATGGTTTTCAGAAATACCGTAGTGATCACCGTAGAATACGATAACTGAGTTGTCGTAAATACCTTCTGCTTTTAGACGCTCAATAAAGTGTTTCATTGCTTCGTCTAAATAGCGAGCAGTTACCATGTAACGGTCAAATACGCCATCACCAGAATTGTATTCATCGATTAATTTCGTGCTGTCATCATAAGTGAATGGGTAATGGTTTGTTAAAGTAAGGAAGCGAGTATAGAACGGTTGCTTCACTTCTTTTAACATATCGATAGATTGATCGAAGTATTCGATATCTTTTAATCCCCAATTTAATTTCGTTTCTGGCGTAATCTTGTAGTCAAGCTCGTTGTAGTAACGATCGTAACCAAGCGCCGGATACATAATGTTACGGTTCCAGAATGTTGCGTTGTTCGCGTGGAATACTGATGTGTGGTATCCTTGCTCACGTAAAATTTCTGGAGTTGCTGTATATTCGTTATTACCGTGTGTGAAGAATACAGCACCACGGTCTAGTGGATACATGGAAGTATCTACTAAGAATTCAGCATCAGATGTTTTTCCTTGCCCAGTTTGATGGAAGAAGTTATCAAAGTAATAACTTTCTTTCGTAAATTGGTTTAAGAACGGTGTAACTTCTTGTCCGTTAACTGTTGCACCAATTAAGAATGTTTGTAATGACTCAAGAGAGACAACAATTACGTTTTTCCCTTTTGCCGTACCAAACATATTTGGATCTGGTTTGCTTTGCGTTGTTTTTACGTAGTTCTCTGTTTCCTGTAACTTACTACCGTCAGCAAAAGCTTTTTGTGAACTTGATTTTGCTTGTAAGCCAAGATCATACACTTGGTGTACATATAAACCTAAGTTTTTAACAAGCATAACGCGGTCGAATGAACGTGTTAATAGTTCAGGACGCTCAGCTTCTGCAAGTCCTAAGTTTGCGAAGAAAATAGCAACTGTTGACACGAAGTATAGGGAACGCATTGGGCGTGCTACACGTTCTGTCGGTGCAAAATTCTTCATCTTCTTCAATAAAATGAAGAATACAATAATATCAGCAAATGCAAGGATAATTTTGTAGTTAAACAATTCTTTCACACTAGAACCTAAACTTCCAAAGTTAGATGTTTGTCCTAGTACTGGTAAAGTAACGAAGTCATTGTAGAATCCGTAGAACATTACGTTACCAACAAGAACGATTGTTAAAACAAAATTAATTCCAAGTGCTATATAGTTACGTTTTTTCCCTTTTGCAAATAATGCAAGGCCAACAAGCAGTAATGATGCTGCTAATGGGCTAAGGAATAAAATGAATTCTTGCATGAAAGATTCAAGTTTTAAATCAAAGCTTGTGCGTGTAATAAGATACGTCTTCAGCCATAAAGCTAAAGCTACGAATACAGTGAAACGCACATTTTGAAATTGTGATTTCAAGGTTTCTTTCATTCATTTCCACCCTTTCTCTATCAGGCTTGGTCGATTTTGGAGCGAAAAATGCTAAAATAAAAAATACATAGTTTTCTTGGCCATAATTAGAGGTTCTATATTCACCCATATACGACTATAACTATGCATACCCTTTTGGTTTCTTGTGCTGCTCATAAGCATAACGTCATTTCTGTATTATACAACAAAATTCATTTCTGAGAAACACTATAACATTTTACATTTTTTGTATGAGATTTGTCACTACCAGAGAAAACTTTAACATTCGTTTATATGTCCGTCAACTAGAAAATATAACAAAGGTAGAGCAGAATGTTCAGTGAAAGTGAAAATTTTCTTGTTGAGAAATAAGAAATGACAATGGGTGAGTGGTTATCTAGAAACCTATTATATGAAGGGAAGTATGTAAAAATTAACGAACACTTGTTCTTTTTTAGTTTGTTTGTTACAATGAAAGTTCATTGATAGATTATGTGTAATTTTGATGAACTTTTACTGATAACATATTGTAGCTTATTTCTTTAAAAAAATAGGGAGGCTTTTACATGGAACAAAAATTTTCAGTTGAAGCGTTTTGGAAGAAAGCAAAACATGTTGCAAAGCAAGCAGGGCAGTCGGTCATTTATGCAAGTTTATTATTATTTTACGTTTTGCAAAGACCTGATGTTCCAAAGCGAGTGAAAATTATTGTGATTGGAGCACTTGCTTATTTTATTGCACCAATTGATGCCATCCCAGATTTCATTGCTGGAGTTGGTTATACAGATGATTTAGGGGCGTTAATGGCTGCGCTATTACAAGCGTCGTTATACGTCAATGAAGAGGTGAAAGATAAGGCACGAGTAAAGTTGGCAGAATGGTTTGGTTCGGATATAGACACATCCTTTATCGATCAGAAATTAGATCAATAGGTGAGAACTGTCATATGGTGACAGGGCGAACGTAAGCGAGGAAGTGCTTTATGCCATCAGGAAGAACGCATACGAAAATAAACTTAATATCCCTTCCGGTTGTTTTGTTTATGCTCTTTTCGTATGGATTAACAAACTTGGATTTTTTATTAACTTTTGCAATTGGCTTTTTAGTAGGTACTTCATTTTTAACGCCGGATTTAGATACATATAGTAATGCGTATAATAAATGGGGGTTCTTACGTATATTTTGGTATCCGTATAAGAAGGTCATGCCGCATCGCTCCTTCTTTACACATACAATTATACTTGGTGATGTGATTCGTATTGCATACATGTTAATTGTATTTTCTCCGTTTTTATTCCTATTAAATATAATCGCGCTTGACGGGAATTTGATAGAAATTACGAAGAAACATGAGGTTGAAATTGTAACGTTCGTAATGGGAATTGTTGTGGCAAGCACGCTTCACATTATAGCGGATAAAGTGAATACGCGCCGCAAAAAAATGATGAGAAAAAAGAAGAAACGCAGAAGATAAAAAAACCGTCCCAAAAGGTATTTTGGGACGGTTTTTTCTTATTAATAAGTCGGTTATCGACGAAATTTCATTTATCATCATGGGATAGTGTCTTTTTAATCAAACGTTTGTTTAACCTTAAGCTTTCAGCACTTTAATACCTTTTACGATGTTCCAAATGAAGTAGTATAAGCTAATAATGCCGCAAATACATAAGACAATCATTGCTCCAATGCCAAGTGTTACGTCTGGTTGATCCGATCCGATGCCCATAATTCCTAGAATAATAAATCCAATAAATGACGCGATGCTTGGAATGATGTGTGTCCATAGAGCGCGTTTTGCATGTGGTTTTGTTTCAGAATCTCCCACAATCCACACAATGATAGGGAATAAGATAGGGGCAAATAATACACTAAAGTATGATAAAGCTGCTAATATTTTGTTTCCGTTCATATATATCACCTCATAAATAATATCCGTTGTTATACCTTTATTATGCAGGAAATGTAGTGAGCTTCCTATCGATGAACATTACAAGAACGTGACGTTTTTGTAAGATTTCCATACTAAATAATAAAATTTTCAAAAAACTCTTTTGTAATAGAAATGGTTGTGATAGAATTAATGAAAACGTTTTCTTAAACGTTTTTTATTTTAGGCTTAAAGGTATGATGACCTGATAGTCTATTGATGAGGTTATTCTATTTAAAAGGGGATTCTTTAGGGGGAGAGAACAATGAACACATGGACACAAGTTTATGATCCGTTCGGAAACATTTGGATTTCGGCAGCGGTCGCACTTATTCCGATTATCTTTTTTTTCTTAGCTTTAGCAGTTTTTCGCATGAAGGGGTATGTAGCAGGATTTATTACAGTTGTACTTACAATTTTAGTGGCGTTATTCGCTTATAAGATGCCGTTCACGATGGCGATGGCAGCGACCGGATATGGTTTCTTATACGGACTATGGCCGATTGCTTGGATTATCATTATGTCGGTATTTTTATATAAAATATCTGTAAAAACAGGTCAATTCGATGTCATTCGTGCATCTGTATTATCCATTACAAATGACCATCGTTTACTCGTTATTTTAATCGGTTTTTCATTTGGAGCATTTTTGGAAGGGGCAGCAGGATTTGGTGCACCAGTAGCGATTACGGCAGCACTTCTTGCAGGTCTTGGATTAAATCCTTTATATGCAGCGGGTCTTTGTTTAATCGCAAATACGGCACCAGTAGCGTTCGGAGCGATGGGAATTCCGATTACAGTTGCTGGACAAGTAACTGGTATTGATCCACATAAAATTGGACAAATGGCTGGACATCAATTACCGTTTCTATCATTATTTGTTCCGTTCTTTATCGTATTTTTAATGGATGGATTTAAAGGAGTAAGACAAACATGGCCAGCTCTATTTGTAGCGGGTAGCTCATTTGCAATTACGCAGTTCATTACAGCGACGTTCTTAGGACCAGAACTTCCGGATATTACGTCAGCACTTGTAAGTTTAGTGAGTTTATCGCTATTCTTAAAAGTTTGGCAGCCGAAAGAAATCTATCAGTCTAAAGAAGCAAATAGTGAAGTAGCTGCGGCAACGACGGCAACATCTATGCCGAAACTAACGGTAGGAAAAGTCGTAAAAGCATGGTCTCCATTCATTATTTTAACTGTAATGGTAGTCATTTGGAGCCAAAGTTTCTTTAAAGCGTTATTTGCTCCAGGTGGCGCATTGGAAAGCCTTGTGTTTAAGTTTGAAGTTCCAGGCTTACACAATCTAGTAATGAAAGCAGAGCCAATTGTAAATAAACCGACGCCTTATGAAGCAATTTTGAAATTAGATATTTTATCAGCGACGGGAACAGCAATTTTAATTGCTTGTATCATTTCTATCTTTATTTTGAAAATGAGTGCAAAAGATGCAGTAGTAACATTTAAAGAAACGCTAAATGAGCTTAAGATGCCAATTCTATCTATCGGATTCGTATTAGGATTCGCATTTATCGCAAACTATTCTGGTTTATCTTCTACACTAGCGTTAGCGCTTGCTGGAACTGGCGGACTATTCCCGTTCTTCTCACCATTCTTAGGCTGGATCGGTGTGTTTTTAACAGGATCCGATACGTCAGCCAATGCACTGTTCTCGAATTTACAAGCGATTACAGCACAGCAAGTCGGTGTATCAGAAGTACTTCTCGTTGCAGCAAATACAACGGGCGGTGTAACAGGAAAAATGATTTCTCCGCAATCGATTGCAATTGCTTGTGCGGCAGTTGGACTTGCTGGAAAGGAATCAGATTTATTCCGCTTTACAGTGAAGCATAGTTTATTCTTCGTAATTATTGTTGGTATTATGACGTATGTACAGGCATATTATTTAACGTGGATGATTCCGTAAACAACAAAAGAAATAACCTTTGCATTTTTCAGATTATCGTGTATGATGGGAAAGTATTGAAAATTAAATCAGTGATAAACTAGGGGTGCCTAACGTATGCGTAGGCTGAGAGAGAAGCGTGTAAACTTCTTAACCCTTTGGACCTGATCTGGCTCGTACCAGCGTAGGGAAGTTAACGGCTTTACATAATGATGTCTTTATGAGCCAGGTCCTTATTTTTTTATGGACCTGGCTCTTTTTATTTTGGCATACGCTGGCCATATCTCGTCCTTGTCACGTACAGGGGGGCAACAAAGGTTATGAAACAGTCTGTTTCAGCTGAGCAAATTGAATTGAAATCGAGTTTACCAGGAAGTAAGAAAGTGTATGTGGATGGACCACGCGCGGGTATGAAAGTGCCGATGCGCGAGATTGAACAAAGTGAAACGAACGGCATTCCGAATCCGCCAATTCGTGTATACGATACGAGCGGTCCTTATACAGATCCTGCGTATAAGGTGGAGCTGGAAAAGGGGTTGCAGGCGCCGCGCCACTCTTGGATTATAGAGCGCGAAGATGTAGAAGCATACGAAGGGCGCGAAGTGAAACCAGAGGATGACGGTGTGAAAGTGGCTTCGAAACATACACCTGTTTTTCCGCAAATGGATCGCCAGCCGCTTAGAGCGAAGCAAGGGGCAAACGTTACGCAAATGCATTATGCGCGCAATGGCATCATTACGTCTGAGATGGAATATGTTGCGATTCGTGAAGGAGTAGAGCCTGAGTTTGTTCGTAAGGAAATCGCGGAAGGCCGTGCCATTTTACCAGCGAATATTAACCATCCGGAAGTAGAGCCAATGATTATCGGACGTAATTTCCACGTGAAGGTTAATGCAAATATCGGAAACTCTGCTGTATCTTCTTCTATTGCAGAAGAAGTAGAGAAGATGACTTGGGCAACACGCTGGGGTGCAGATACGATTATGGATTTATCTACAGGTAAAAATATTCATACGACGCGTGAGTGGATTATTCGTAACGCGCCTGTACCAGTTGGAACTGTACCGATCTATCAAGCGCTGGAAAAAGTAAACGGAATTGCAGAAGATTTAACGTGGGAAGTGTATCGTGATACGTTAATTGAGCAAGCGGAGCAAGGTGTTGATTACTTTACGATTCACGCTGGTGTATTACTTCGTTACATTCCGATTACAGCAAAGCGTACGACAGGTATCGTTTCACGTGGTGGTTCAATTATGGCACAGTGGTGTTTATTCCATCATAAAGAAAACTTCTTATACACTCATTTTGAAGAAATTTGTGAAATTATGAAGCAGTACGACGTTTCGTTCTCTCTTGGAGATGGATTACGTCCAGGTTCGATTGCAGATGCAAATGACGAAGCACAATTCTCTGAGCTTGAAACACTTGGTGAATTAACGAAGATTGCTTGGAAACATGATGTGCAAGTGATGATTGAAGGACCTGGGCATGTGCCGATGCACTTAATTAAAGAGAATATGGAGAAAGAACTTGATATTTGTCAGGGCGCGCCGTTCTATACTCTTGGGCCGCTAACGACCGATATTGCACCAGGTTATGACCATATTACCTCAGCAATTGGAGCAGCGATGATTGGCTGGTTTGGAACGGCGATGCTTTGTTATGTAACGCCGAAAGAACATTTAGGTTTACCGAATAAAGATGATGTTCGTGAGGGAGTTATTACGTACAAAATCGCTGCACATGCGGCTGATCTTGCGAAAGGGCACAAAACGGCTCATCAGCGTGATGATGCACTTTCAAAAGCTCGCTTTGAATTCCGTTGGCGCGATCAATTTAATTTATCTTTAGATCCTGAACGTGCGATGGAATATCACGATGAAACATTACCAGCAGAAGGCGCGAAAACAGCTCATTTCTGCTCCATGTGTGGACCGAAGTTTTGTAGTATGAGAATTTCACATGATATTCGTGAATACGCAAAAGAAAATGATTTAGAAACGACAGAAGCAATTGAAAAAGGGATGAAAGAGAAAGCGAAAGAATTTAAAGACACTGGTAGTCATTTATACCAATAATACGTTACACCTCTTTACTTGATTGATCACACTGTAGTACCTAACTTAAATATAGAAGAAGCCCGCTTTGCTAAGACGGTAGCAAAGCGGGCTTCTGTCGTTTATAGGGTGAAGAAGAGGTGTACCCAGTAGTATAAGAGGAATAATGTGACGACTGTTGTGAGAGGAATAACGATAAGGGATACACTTAAATAGTCTTTCCATTTTACTTTAATTTTGTTTTGTTTAAGGATATACATCCAAATGAGGGAAGCTAGCGTACCGATTGGTAATAATAGTGAACCGATGTCACTACCAATAATGTTTGCGAGATAGATAGTTTTTAATGTGACTGGGTCTAGTCCCATTTCTGTTAATGTGATTGTACCAATCATAAGTGCAGGATGGTTATTGAAGACGTTAGAGAGGAGGGAGACGAGTCCGCCCATTGCAAAGCTGGCATAGAGTAGATGTTGACTTACAACTGGTTCAAGCCAATTTACAAGCGCAGCTGTTAACCCTGCGTTATGAAGCCCGTAAATAATGACGTACATAGAGAAAGCGAAAATTAAAATGTGCCACGGTGTCTTTTTCAAAATGTCGACAGGGTTCGTTCGTAAGTAGTACCATCTCCAGATGAGAAGAACGAGTGAACCGAGTACGGCAACAATTTCAATTGGGATGGATAAGAAGGATGCAACGAATAGAAGACAGCGCATAAGGAAGACGAAGCCTAATACTTTTAGCATGAATCTTGTCCGTTTTTGTTTCGTATCAACTGAATTTTTTCCTTTTAACGGATGGAAGTTTTTCGTGAAGAATATTTCTTCGATATCGTATGAAGAAACAGGTAATTTTTTTGGTAGTTTTTTCTTTAACACTGTATACATAAGCCATGACATAAACAATAGTCCTAATGTTGCAGGTACAAACATCATAGCAGTATGCATATAAAGAGTCATATTCACGATATTTAATGCGATTAAGTTTACGATATTACTTACACCAATTGGTGCACTAGATGCAGTAGCGATTAAAGCACCGCTTAATAAATAAGGGATTTGTTGATGCGGTTTTAATTGAAGGTTTTTTAGAAGAAGAATTAAAATTGGAGTTGTAATTAAAATACTACCATCGTTATTAAATAAAAGAGTCATAAGAAAACATAATAATTGAATATACCAGTATAAACGGCGACCAGAGCCTTTTGCTAAATTCGCAAGTTTTGCTGCGGACCAGTGGAAGAAGCCGAAGCTTTCTAATATAACCGCCATAACGATGGTCGCTAATATTGTTATGGAGGCACCGCCAATTTTACTAATAATGTCCATGACGTCGGGTCTTGATACGAGTCCAGTAATCAAGATAATGCCAGCGCCAATTGCTGCCGGCCACGCCTCATTTAAACCACGGGGTCGCCAAAAGATAACAACCATCGTTAAGAAGAATACAATAATAGTAATCCATATCTCAATGCTCATATTTTACCTACCTTTCTACTTTTCCTTAAAGCAATGTAGCTTGTCTCAAGGTCTGTATTGGTAGTATATTCACCAAAAAATAAGAAGAACTAGACGTATAATGGATTAAAGCGAATATGTGTTTTTCAAGCTAAAGGACAAGTGTCACTAATAGAGAAATAACTATTGTGAGAGGGGTCTATAAATTATTGGGGCGATAAGATAGTAAATGAAATTTATATGGGTGATTATGGAGATATATCGGCGCAATGCAAAATATATCAGCGATTTTTAAAATATATCGATTTATCGACAAAACATGACAAAAGGAGTCCATCCCAAAATGCCTTTTGGAACAGACTCTCCACTATATTATTTTTCCTTCAAAAAAGTTCGATCCTTCAAGAATAAATTCCAGAAGAAAATAAATCCTGGTAATAAAATTGCAATCCCAATTGCATATAAAATAAGCAATGCATAGAATGTTTCGACCGTTGTAAAGCTTGTAAATACAGTTACATCAGGATAAATAATATACGGTAAATGCGCAACGCCGTAAGCATAACTTGCAAATGCATATTGAGCGACGACTGCTAAAACGGCAATGCGAGGGTATCCTAGTGTGTCATACTTCTTGTTTGTCCACCAAAGAGAAGAGTATCCGATAACGAATAAAACGATAGAAACTGTAAACCATGTGAATTGCTTTATTAGCCCTTGCATAAGCCAGTGTGTTTCCGGATCCATTACAACGAGGGCAATAATCGCCGTAACGAGCGTTGCAGGACCAAGGATAATCGCGTTTCTTCTATAAATTCTATATGCATCTTCTGAACCTTGTTCTCTCGCAAAATCAGCAAGAAAGAGAGAGGAAAGAAATAGTTCCGAAGTTAGTCCGAAGAGCATATAACAATAAATAACAGGACTAGAAAGAAGTTTTCCATATAGGAGTACTTCTTTTCCTTCAGACATTGTAATATAGGCACCTTCTGTAACAGGTAAAACGGTAATTAATAGGGCTGGAATTAAGAGTCCTGTAATACCTGAAATAATACGAAGAAGGTGTTGGTACTTCGGCAGGGAATAAGCAAATACCATAAATGTACTGCGAATTGCCACGAGTACTAGAATTAACATAACGGGTACGAACATCACCGTTGCTAGGGTGAAAGCGGCTTTCGGAAAGAAACCGAGAAAAGCGACAACGACAAAGACGAGAAATGTATTTGTTACTTCCCAAGTCGGTGATAAGTATCGGTTGGCAAGCTTGGCAGCGAGCGTTGGATGTTTTGCGTATACCATGCCCCAAAAACCTGCCCCAAAATCGATGGACCCTAATATACTGTATACGAAAATAAGAGCCCATAAGATGATGATTGCAATACTTTCCTCATGCACGAGAATCGCCTCCTTCGTGATGTAAATCATTTGTAAGCGGATGTTTCTTAAAGAATGTCCGTAGCACAAAGACTGTTAAAATACCGAGTCCAATATATAAAATGATGAATAGAATAAATAAAGGACCGACAAAATCAGCGCGTGTAGAAGCATCGACTGTACGTTGCATACCGTAAATGGTCCACGGTTGACGACCGCTACAGCTGAAAATCCACCCAAATTCAATGCCAAGCATCATAACTGGTCCACATGCGGCAGCTCCCCAAAGAAGCCACTTCGGTAGTTCGGCTCCTTTTTTTCGGTAAACAAAGTACCAATATAAGAGGGCAATTGCTGCAACTGCAAAGGTAAAGGCAGCAGTGCCAACCATTAAATTGAACAGTGTATGTGTGTAAAATGGTGGCCATGTTTCTTGTGGAAATTCATTTAGACCTTTTACGACGGTGCTAGGGTCTAGCCCCACTAGTAGGCTAAGCATGTTCGGAATTTCTAGTGCATAGTTTAGTTCAAGTGTGTTAGGATCTACAACGCCGCCAATTGATAACGGTGCATGTGATGTCGTTTCAAATAGAGCTTCAGCAGATGCCAGTTTTTCAGGGGAATGCTTATGTAAGGCAATTGCCGATTCGTGTCCCGAAAGCCACATCGTAGCACCTGTAATAAATGTCACGACGAGTCCTAACAGTAGTCCTTTTTTATGATATGCCACTTCACGTTCACTTAAATTCTTCTTTAATAATTTAAATCCGGCGATAGAGGCAATGACGGCAGCTCCAGTTGCGTAGGCTGTAATCACAACGTGGAATGCGCTTGTGCCAAAACTCGGATTAAAGAAAGCTTTCCACGGGTCAACGTTAAAAACTGATCCATCTGGCCCCATTGAAAAGCCCGCGGGTGTATTCATCCATGTATTTGCTGATGTAATAAGCACGGCGGATGCCGTGGCACCAATCATGACGAAGAATAGCGAGATTAATCTCATGAATGGAGGTAGTTTGTCAGCTGCATATACATAAATGGACATGAACAAAGCCTCTAAAAAGAAGGCGAAAATCTCAATTTGAAAGGGAACAGAAATAACTTGCCCAACAATTTTGGCAAAACCAGGCCAAAGAAGTGAGATTTGCACACCAACAATTGTTCCAGTTGGAATTGCTACACCGAGAAGGATGGCAAAAGCCTTTGTCCATCTTTTCGCCATAATGGCGTAGTCGGAATCTTTCTTCCAGTGATAGAGTATTTCACTTATAAAAATCATTAATGAAAGTCCGACACCAAGTGTTGCGAAGATAATGTGGAATGCTAGTGAAGAACCGAAAAATGCTCTTGCTAATGTTACCGTATCCATATGTAAACTCCTCTGCTTTTTTGCCATTATTTTCTGATTGAATTGGAAGATTTATTCAAAAAAACTACCAAAAATATATATGTATTTAAAAAGTGGATATGGTAATGTAATGTTTAAATATTCTAAATAGAAAGAAGTTAATGTTTAATAATATTTTGTTTGTTTTTTAGTAAGGAATATTTTATAATCTTTTATGCGAACGTAAGTTCTGTTTTTGAAGGTGAAGAAGTTTATGTGAAATGGAGAGGATGTTTTATGTATCCTGAAGTCATTAAAAAGATGGCATTTTCAAAAGAGCATAGAGATTTATTATTGAAGCTGTATAATAAAGAGATTACACGTCGTGAATATGATCGACTTGTGGCATCGCTATATAGACCTTCTAAAGAGGCTTGTGAGGGATAGAGGTACGGGAGACAATCTAATCGATTGTCTTTTTTAATTTTACGTATGTTCTGGTAAAATTAAGGCTAGCCTTATTAGGGAGGTGAAAAGATTGCGGAAACGTTTATATATAGGGGTTGGAGTTATTCTCTTAATCGCTTTAGGCGGCATTGTATTTTGGTCAGCTATACAAGGAAACCGTACAGAACATTTTATTTTAAGACATATGGTGAATGAAAATGGGACGCTTGCCACATATCGTTTAGCGGATACAAAGGCAGGTATGGGTGAAGCGAAAGGTCGTGAAGCTTTATCGGAATCAGCAGGACTATGGCTACAATATACATTGGATAAAGACGATCAAGCGTTATTCGATGAACAAGTTAAGGTTATTCAAAATAGCTTTGTACATAAGGATCACATTGTTATATGGAAAATCTCTGAAAAGGGAGAAATGCAGTCAGCTACAAATGCACTTATAGATGATCTTCGTATTATAGAACAATTATATCGTGCTTATGAAATGTATAAGGAAGAGCGTTATAAAAACTTGGCAGATCAATTGAGTGATGCTGTAGTTCGTTATAATAAAAAAGATAATTATTACGTTGATTATTATGATGCAGATGCAGGGAAACAAAATAATTTTGCAACTACATCATACTTAAATCCGCACGCATTCTCGTATATGAAGAAGTATGGAAAAGTCTCTGCTCAGCAATATCAGGAAGTCGTTCAATTTTTAGCGGATTATCCAAGGCATGGCTGGGCATTCCCAAAAGAGTATAAAGAAGATGGTACATTTACGTACGATAAAGAAGTGAATCTTATTGACCAATCATACGTTGCGTATCATCGAAGTTTAGGTGGCCTTTCATCAGATGCTTATTTGGAATTTATAAAGAAGAAATTCCAGGAGGATGGAAAGCTATACGGTCGTTACAATTTAGAAACAGGAAAACAAACTGTGAATTATGAATCGCCAGCCGCTTATGGACTAACAATCTTGTACGTACTACAAACAGGTGATACAAAGTTTGCAAAGGAATTATACGATCATATGGCCACATTCCGAAATGACAACGTATTTAGTAGGTATTACGGTGGATACGTAACAGGCGAAAATAACAATACGCATATTTTTGATAATGTTTTGCCGCTTTTAGCTGAAATAGAATTAGAGAAGAGTGAAAAATAAAAGGTGCCACCCTATGGGGATGGCACCTTTTATTTTTTGATGTCATTTTACGTCCTAATATTGGAAAAGTAATCAATCACGAATTCACGAAATTGCTGAGCAGTTTTCGATAAGTAGCGTTTCTTCGACCAACTTAAGCCGATAGTTCGCTCGCAATTTGGTTCAATAATACGTAACTTATTTAATGCTAAAGTAGAGTTTTTTAATAAAGTTAAACTTGGGACAAAGGCGATGCCGAGACCTTGCTTAATAAGGTCGCTAATCACGGTTGGTTCATCTACTTCAAAAGCGATATGTGGAGTGAAACCAGCTTCCTTGCAAAATTTATCTGTTAAGTGTCGAAATCCGTAACCAGTGTTCATACTAATAAATGGTTCGTCTTTTACTTCATGCAGATGGATGCTTTCGCGTCCTGATAAACGATGACCTGAAGGGACGACTAAGAAAATCTCTTCTGTAATAAGGGGTTCCCAAATAATCTCCTCGCCTTCAATGGGCACAGAAGAAATGCAAAAGTCGATTTCTATATTATCTAGTTGTCGTTTCATAGAAGGAGTAGATGCGAGAAATTGTTGGAAGCGAACGTTAGGATGCTCTAGTAAAAAAGAACCGAGTAGTTCTGGTAATATTCTTGGAATAGAAACTGCCAGTGTAATAGAGCTTTGTTGTAATTCAGCTAAATCTTTAATTTCTCGTTCGCCTTCACTTAATTCATGAAAAATGCGTTCTACTCGTTTTAAAAATACTTTCCCAAAAGAGTTTAATGTAATTTGTCGACCTTGGCGATCAAATAACGGGACGCCTAAGTCCTTTTCTAATCTAGCGATTGTTTTGCTAAGCGAAGGTTGTGCGATATGCAATTCTTCAGCGGCTTTTGTCATATGTTCTAATCGTGCGACTGTCTGAAAGTATTTTAGTTGAAGAAGTTCCATTTTGACTCTCCTTTCTATAGACCCAAAGGAATGAATTGATAATTAAAGATGTATTATACAGTATGAAAATGGGTGTGTATAGTAAATCTGTTAAACCATTCTAATGGTGTTAAATTAGGAGAAGGAGTATGTTTCATGAAGGGAATTCAACTTATATTTAAAGATTGGAAAGCGATGTGGCACCATAAACATGGACGTATCGCTTTAATTTTTTTATTAATCGTTCCTTTAATTTATTCAGGATTCTTTTTAGCTGGATATTGGGATCCCTACGGACGATTAGATAAATTACCTGTTGCGATTGTAAATTTAGATAAGGGTGCTACGATGGATGAAAAAACA
This sequence comes from Bacillus sp. BML-BC051, assembly GCF_019656175.1. Taxonomy (NCBI): domain Bacteria; kingdom Bacillati; phylum Bacillota; class Bacilli; order Caryophanales; family Bacillaceae; genus Bacillus; species Bacillus sp. BML-BC051. Next base: position 174,605 of record NZ_BPLI01000017.1, on the reverse strand, counting down.
ATTCATGCAGGAGACGATTTTGTAAGAAACTTAAAGGAGAATAAGGAACTAGCTTTTCATTTCGTATCAGAAAAAAATGCTGATGAAGGGTTAAAAGAAGATAAGTATTATATGGTTGTTACGATTCCAGAGGATTTCTCTAAAAAGGTAAGTACACTTATGGATGAGAAACCAGAGCCAGCACAACTTCAGTACAAAGTGAATCCGGGCAAAAACTTTGTAGCAGCGCAAATTGGAACGACTGCTGTTGAAAATATGAAAACAAAAATCTCAAATAGTATTACGAAATCTTATACAGAAGGTGTCTTTTCAAAGTTTCAAGACTTAGCACAAGGGTTGAGTGATGCAAGTAATGGTGCTGAGAAGTTACATGAAGGAACGACAGATGTAAGAAACGGGGCAAATCAGCTTGCAGATGGTATTCATCGTTTAAGTGACGGGACATCAAAAGTGAAAGAGGGAAGTGAAAAACTTGCTGATAGCCAATCAGCCTTAACTGGTGGAGCAAACGAGCTGAGTCAAGGGGCGACCTCACTTCATAGTGGTATGGAATTATTAGCTCAAGGTGAAAAAACTTTACAATCAGGGGTTAGTGAATTAAGTGCTGGTACAAATGAATGGGTGAACGGAAGTGAGAAACTTGCTGAAGGGCAAGTGAAAGCGGACAATGCAGCAAATAGTTTAAAACAACAACTAGAAGAGTACGTGAAAAGTCATCCAGAAGTGCAGCAAGATCCTGCTTTTCAAAAAATCATTGCTACTTCTAATGGATTAGCTAAAGCAACAAACACTTTAAATAATAGCCAACAACAATTGACACAAGGTGCGCAGAAGCTTGCTGATGGTCAGCATAAGGTTGAAGAAGGCATGAATACATTTGGAGTTAAGTTAAATGAGGCTACTGCTGGAACGAAAAAGATAGCAGATGGTGCGGCGAATTTAGCTGATGGATTTACGAAATGGGAAAATGGATTTACATCATTACAAGAAGGTGTAAATCAACTTGCGAATGGTGGAACGGAGCTAAATAACGGTGCTGGTAAGTTAACGAACGGACTTGTTAAACTTGACGATGGTGCGAAAGAACTTTCTACGAAATTAGGAGAGGGCGCAGAGAAGATAGCGGACGTTCGCAATGATGATGCACGCAATACGATGTTCTCAGAGCCGGTTCAATTAGTGAAGTCGACAGTTTCTGATGTGCCTAATTACGGTTCAGGTATTGCACCATATTTCTTATCACTTGCATTTTATGTTGGTGGAATTATGGCATCAAATATTTTACCTCTTGGCCGTAGACAAAATATGAAGGTAAGCGGAACGGTACATTTTATTAATAAACTAGGACTGGTATATGTAATTGGACTTATTCAAGCATTACTTGTGGATGTGGTCGTGCTAGGAGTTATGAAATTAGAAGTTGCAAGTGTGCCACTCTTTGTTTTATCAAGTATCGTTATTTCCTTTACGTTCATGACGTTTATTCTTATGTTAGTAACGGTATTTGGTCTTGTTGGAAAATTCTTAGCGGTAACGCTTCTCGTCTTGCAATTAGCGACGAGCGGGGGGACTTTCCCAGGAGAATTAAATATAGCTGTTCTTAGCAAAATTGGAGAATTTCTCCCAATGTCCCATTCTCTTAGAGGGCTACAAGATGTGATTTCTTTAGGGGATTGGTCACAATTACAAATACAAATTTTAATATTGTTATGCTATCTCGTTGTTGCTGGCGGAATTGCTTGGATCACGAGTCATATACAACATAGGGAAACGAATGCAGAACAAGTTTCTTAAAATGAAAGAAGCTATCCGTTTTTTTTTCGGATAGCTTCTTTTTTATTTGCGTTCCATTACCGCAAAGTAATTGTTTTCATTATCAGCAAAGTTAAATGCTCTACCAGTAGGTAAATCTACAACTTGTCCAACAGTAACGTTTTTCTCAGCAAGATCTTTATACAGTTGATCTAAGTTGTTAGAGAAGAACATAAGTGAAGGTGTATGTAAGTTTAACTCAGGTTGCATCTTTGCAATTAACGCTTTATCGTGAAGGACGATGCTTGTGCCTGCTTCTTTTGACGGCGCAATTTCAATCCAACGAAAACCTTGTCCGTTATTTTCTTCCGCAATAATTTGGAATCCTACTGTCTCAGTCCAGAATTGTACTGCTTCATCTTGATTATTTACATATAGCATAATTTGTCCAATTTGATTAATCATAGGTGTGTCCTACTTTCTTTTCGTGTATGGAATTCTATTATATCAAAGATATGGTTTGAATACCTTTTCGTGATTTTTCCGAGGTACAATCTTCGCCCATTTCATATTTGTCGTAGGAGAAGGTCCTGTAATCCACGTATGAAATGGTAGTGTACTGCAAATGACCATTGCTGAAATTGAGATTGTGGCCGTTATTATAAATAATAATAGGCTATACAGTATTGTGTTTTCTTGCTGTGTGAATAAAGAAAGAAATTTTGTACATAGTTGCAAGAAGAAAAAATGAGCTAAATAAGCACCATACGTGTAATTCCCGATAAATCGTAAAGCTTTATATAAGAAACCGCGTCGCTGTACGATTGTAATAGAAAGCACGTAAAGTATAATAATTTCGCATACGATATATAAAAACATAGACGGTTTTAAATAAGTCGAAACGGTTAAATGAATAGAATTTGCTCCGTAAAAACTAAATAACTCATAATTGATGAATAAAAATAAGATGAAAAATAATATTGTAATAAGCGGGATATGTTTCATGACAAATGTACGCCACGTTTTTAATGCGACAGCAGCGATTCCTCCCATGACGAAATAGAATGAGTAGAAGAAGAAGGAACGGTCTGTATAATGTAAAATGGTTGAGCTAGTCAATTTCTCTCCATTAAAAATGTAGTGAGAAGAATACCACATTAAGAGAAAATATAGAGAAGCAAAGATGGTCATATATTTATATATGTCTTTTTTATTTTCTGTTCGTTTTTGAAACCAATAAAATAGCGTGCACAGCAAAGGAAACAATAAATGAATTTGGAACATCATAATCACGTACCAAAGATGGGGTGCGGCTGTTCCGAGTAATAAACTTTTTATTCCACTTTGTAGTGTAATCATATCGTTTGTTGTTAATAAGTAAAGAATAGACCAGAAGAAATAAGGAATGAGTAAATGTGCAGCTTTTTCATAAATATATTCTGTGTAGGCTAGTTGCTTCGTATATTGCCGAATTAAGTGAAAGCCGACGATAAATATGAATGCAGGTGCTGAAAATTTTGCAAGGTTGAATAGCATGCCCATAATGAGGGATTGCTCAAGTAAGACATTTCCTTGGTTCATTGTATATAATAAGGAACTTTGCAAAACGACAGCAAGGAATGCAATGCTTTGCAAAACTTTAAATTCTGGTGCGCTTTGAGTCATTAGGTCCATCTCCTTTTCCATACATGATTATAGTACGGAGAATGGATAATGAGTGTGGAATATTTGTGAAGATTATAACAAATTTGTGGCGGAATGGATTAACAACAAAAAAAGAGGATGCTCGTTAGGAGCATCCTCTTTCTATTTATTAAGCAAATTTGTTTTTGATCCAGTTCTTACCTTCTACAAGGCGAGCTGTCATTACGGCACAAGCGTTATCTGCTGTTACGTTTAACATCGTTGCAGGAGGATCAATGATTGTACTAATTGCTGCGATAATTGGCAATGCTTCTGGCGGGAAGCCGTATAGAGAAACGATTAACATTTCACCAATCATACCGCCGCCTGGAATAGCACCCATTACTGTTCCTACTAATAGAGAAACAACAAGTGCGATTGCTAATGTTTTCGGTCCTTCGAATTCCATGTTGAAAATACCGAATAAGAAAGCAATTTTTAATACGCCGCCTAAAACAGATCCGTCTTTATGAAGTGTAGATCCAAGAAGGACAACTGTTTCACGAACGTCAGAAGAGATACCCATTTTCTTCGTTGCTTCCAAGTTCGCTGGAATACTAGCAGCACTACTACAAGTTGCAAGTGATGTAACGGTAGGAGAGACCATGTTCTTCCAAAATACTTGTACACCTTGTTTGCGACCTGCAAGGTATGCATAGAACGTGAAGAATACAAAGAAGTAAATGAGAGACGCTGGGTAGTATACCATTGCTGCTCGGAAGTACGTTCCAAGAAGTTGTGGTCCGAATTCACCAACTAATGCTGCGAAGTAAGCAGCAAGTCCGATTGGAGCGTAGTACATAATGAAAGATACAACTTTCATTGAAATTTCTGCACCAGCTTGTAAGAATGTAGCGAATGGTTTTCCTTTTTCACCAACTGCTGAAGTTGCAACCCCCATTAAAATAGAGAAGAAAATAAGAGCTAGCATATTTTCACGAGATAGTAACTTTGAGAAGTCAGATACTGTTACAATACCGACGATTTGATCTGCAACACTAACAGCTTTTTCAGCTTTATCAGGCTGCGTTAGTTCTAATACAACACCTTGTGCTGGCGGGAATACTTTCACGACAATAATCATAAAAATAGCAGCTAAAATACTTGTAAATAAGAAAGTTCCAGCCATACTAGACATAATTTTACCGAAACGTTTTAATCCATCCATATTAGCAATAGATGACGCGATGCTAAAGAACACTAAAGGTACAACAATCGTAAACATTAAGTTTAAGAAAATGTCACCAAGCGGCTTTAAAGCAACTGCATCGGCACCCATGAAATAACCAATGAAACCACCAATTAGGATAGAAGATAATAAAATAAGTGGAAAGCGATATGCCTTCATAAATATATCCTCCTATCAATTAAAAAAATCATACTGAATTATTATAGCGAGTTAGAGTCCTCTTTACTAGGAGAATAATGATAGATAGAATAGCGTGAAAACCGAGAAATTTTTGTTTTTAAGCTCGGCATACAGCAGGCAATCTAGACATATATATTTGTAACCTAGTGGTGGCAAGGATGCGCCGTAACTTAGGTTTGGAAAAAGGGGGAGGGAAAAGGGATGAATATTTTACTTTGCTGTGCAGCGGGAATGTCTTCCAGTTTAATTGTTACGAAAATGGAGAAAGCAGCAGAGGCAAGAGGGATAGAGGTAAAGATTTGGGCAGTATCAGGTTCTGAAGTAAATAGTCATATAGATGAAGCTGATGTACTTTTACTTGGACCGCAAGTACGTTATTTATTACCGAAGATGAAAGAGTTATGTAAAGGGAAAGGGATACCTGTTGATGTCATTCAGTCCGTCCATTACGGGCTTTGTAATGGGGAAGCAATCCTGCAAGCAGCTTTGTTAATGAAACCATGAGGAGAGTGGGATAGATGGTACGGTTTTTAGAGAAATATGTAATGCCAGTAGCAGGGAAGGTTGCAGAACAGAGACACTTGCTAGCGATTCGTGATGGACTTGTATTGACGATGCCTTTCTTAATTATAGGGTCATTTTTCCTCATCATTAGTGCTTTACCAATACCAGGTTATAATGATTTTATGGCAGGTTTGTTTGGGGAGAATTGGCAGAGGGCTTTGGGGTATCCAGTTAGTGCAACTTTTAATATAATGGCTTTAATAGCTGTTTTTGGAATCGCTTACAGACTTGGAGAATATTATAAGGTGGACGCTTTAGCATCCGGGGCATTGTCGCTTGTGACGTTTTTACTTGCGACGCCATTTCAAGTTGCATATATTATACCAAGTACAAAAGAGAGTGTACTTGTAGAAGGTGCTATCCCAGCTGCATTAATGGGAAGCCAAGGGTTATTTGTAGCTATGATTATTGCACTTATATCTACTGAACTTTATCGGTTTATTGTACAAAAAAAGATAATTATAAAAATGCCAGAGACAGTTCCGCCAGCTGTGACACGTTCATTTGCCGCGCTTGTTCCAGGATTTATTGTTGTAACGGTGATTTGGATTTTACGCTTAATTATAGAAAATACTTCTTTTGGCAGTATCCATAATATTGTGGGGCAAATTTTACAGGAACCACTTAGTGTACTTGGTGCTAGTCTTTGGGGTGCAATAATAGCTGTTATTCTCGTTCATGTTCTTTGGTCATGTGGAATTCATGGAGCTACTATTGTTGGTGGTGTAATGAGTCCGGTTTGGTTATCGTTAATGGATCAAAACCGAATTGCTTACCAAGCAGGGCAAGATATACCAAATACGATTACTGCACAGTTTTTTGATTTATGGATTTATATGGGTGGATCTGGTGCGACACTTGCTTTAGTTATTGGAATGTTATTGTTTGCACGGAGTCAGCAATTAAAAAGTTTAGGAAGATTGTCAATTGCACCTGGTATATTTAATATTAACGAGATGGTAACTTTTGGTATGCCGATTGTCATGAACCCAATTTTACTAATTCCATTTATATTGGTTCCGGTTGTGTTAACGATTGTTTCTTACTTTGCAATGGAATGGGGATTAGTTGCTCGTCCGAGCGGGGCTGCTGTTCCTTGGACGACACCAATTCTATTTAGTGGATATTTAGGATCGGGCGGGAAAATTTCAGGTGTTGTGTTACAACTTGTTAACTTTGCGCTTGCATTCTTCATTTATTTACCGTTCTTAAAAATATGGGATAAACAAAAAGTGGCGGAAGAAAAGGGGGAGTAGTGAACTAAAATGGATACGATAGAGACAAAGGCTTTTCATTTAATTTTGCATGGGGGAAATGCGAGAAGTTGTTCAATGGAAGCAATAGATTGTGCAAAGCGTGGAGAGTTTACAGAAGCGGAAGCGAAATTACAAGAAGCGTTAGAGGAATTAAAAGAGGCGCACCGTGTACAAACGGAGCTCATACAGAAAGAAGCTGGTGGTGAAAAGACCGAAGTTACCCTTCTGATGGTGCACGCGCAAGATCATTTAATGAATGCGATTACGGTGAAGGAATTAGCGAGTGAATTTGTAGAATTATATAGGAAGATGTCGATGTCTGAATGAACCTTGCGTATGCAAGGTTTTTTTATGTTTTGTAAAGATAATTTCATTATTACTTACGTCGTTATATGGTTTATGATGACTTTATATTGGAAACGAAAAATCGCGAAATTAAATTATCAATTAAGATGAATAAACTATGTATGTGTGCGTACCATCAGTAGAGTGTTATGAGCCCCACTGATGGTATTTTCATATTAACAAGCCTCCTTCTTCGTGGGAAATGGGTATGGTAACTAATTGATAGTAATAAATTCTCCTACACCACGAATTAATTTTTTTATATGCATACGCTCTGGTTTTAATACGTTTATTATTGAATCAATGGCTTCTTGAGGATCGACAGATGTGCCACAAGTATAACAATCAATTGCTGCAAATTTCTTTTCAGGATAAGTGTGAATAGAGAGATGGCTTTCTGATAATAAAAGTAATACCGTTACTCCATATGGTTGAAATTCTTTGTTACTTACATTTAAAACGTGAGCACCAGAGCGATTCGCAGCATCTATTAGATGATGCTCTAAAAAATGAACATCATTTAATAGAGAAAAATCCACGCCCCATAAATCTACTATTATATGACGCCCAAACGTGGAATATTCCATATATTTATACCCTCCTTGTCAAAATTGCATCTCTTTTTGATAGCAATGATGTAGGATAAGTTCAGATTCTAAATTTAAAACGGCATTATTACGGTGTTCCAGATGTTCTTCTTTAAATTGAAACAAAGGAGCAAGAAGTGAAGGTAATGTTCGAGGAGTTGGCACAACATATAATTGTTCAATTTGATCGAGTATATAGGCAGAGTTAGCGGCAATATGAAATCCCCAGTCAGTTCCGAAAGATGGGACGATTGTATGATAACTTTTCACAGTTAATCCAGCATGTTCAATTGTGTTACCGATGCTCCAATATACAAGAGGTGCATCAGCAGGTGAATTAGATTGACAGACGAATGCACCACCTTCTGTTAAAAACGTAGCTATACGAGCAAATAGTTCACTTGTATATAAAGTACTTAATAATTCCGTCGCTGGATCAGGAAAATCAATAATAATTACATCATATAAAGAGGAAGGAGAGTTCAGAAATTCTTTTGCGTCACATACATGTACATTTGCACGCTCATCAAAAAATGCACGTTGGTTTAAAGAAACTAATTCTGGAACATTGCGAGCCATCGTAATCATTTCTTCGTCTAAGTCGACAAGGTCTACATGTAGAACTGTTTCATATTTTAAAACTTCTCTTAAAGCAAGACCATCGCCACCGCCTAAGATGAGAACGCGTTTGGGATCTATTACCTTTGACATAATCGGATGCACGAGTGCTTCATGATAAATTTGCTCATCGACGGAACTAAATTGTAGTTGCTTATCCAAATATAGACGAATGTCGCTTACTTGGAGTAAATTAATGTTTTGATAATTACTTTTTTTTTCAAATAAACTTGTATGTTCACCAGTTTGTATTTCTTTTAGTGAAATTTCATCCCATACATCTAAGCTGTGTGAATCTGTGGGTACTATGCTTACATTTTCCGATTGTACTTGTTTATCAGGTTTGTCTTGTTTATCAGGTTTGTCTTGTTTATCGTGTTTGTCTTGTTTATCGTGTTTGTCTTGTTTATCGTGTTTGTCTTGTTTATCGTGTTTGTCTTGTTTATCGTGTTTGTCCTGTTTATCAGGTTTGTCTTGTTTGTCTTCAGTGTCCTTTTGATCTAGTGTATCCGTGTTGGAATTTAATTCAGAATCCTCTTCTTGTTTATACCATTTATTTGGAACCTGTATTCTATAAATCTTCATTCTATTCTTTTTTCTATGCTTTGGCATTGGAATCCCCTTTCAAAATACTTTATTTTCTTCTATTCTATGTAATTTAATAGAGTTTGACTGGACAATAACTAGACGAATATCTTGAATAGGTATTTGTTTTTGATTTGAGTTGAAATAGTATATTTTTCGGTATTATATTTTCACACTTTAAAAAAATAGTGTTTTTTGTTTTAAATACAACTAGACAACTAAACACTAATCTATTTTCATACAGTTATGTGTTAAAAGCGTGTTGTTTTATAACACACTGTGTGTTTTTTGGGTGACACACTAATTGAAAGCGTTAACACACAAAGAAAACAGTCGAAAAAGTGCTGATTTTAGTGGTTTTAAAAAGTTGGCACGCTAATTGCATTAATAAATAGCGTAAAGAAAAATAAATAAACATAAATTTTTTATACTACACAAGGGGGATTTTCAAATGAATATTTTATTATGTTGCTCAGCAGGGATGTCTACAAGTTTACTAGTTACAAAAATGGAAGCGGCTGCAAAAGCTCGCGGTCTAGAAGGAAAGATTTGGGCTGTATCTGGGGATGCAGTAAAAACAAATATCGATCAAGCAGATGTATTATTACTAGGACCACAAGTTCGTTACATGCTTTCTTCAATGAAAACGCTTGCTGATGAGAGAAATGTTGGAATCGATGTTATTAATCCAATGCACTACGGCATGATGAATGGAGAAGCAGTTTTAGATCACGCGTTAACACTTAAAAAATAATTAGGGGGGAAGCGAAATGCAAAAATTTATTGCATTTATGGAGAAATATATTGTTCCTGTCGCTGGTAAAATCGGATCGCAACGTCACTTAGCTGCGATTCGTGATGGATTTATTGCAGTTATGCCACTTATTTTAGTTGGTGCACTGGCATCACTAATTAATGGTTTTCCGTCTGAAGCTTTCCAAGAGTTCATGAAAGGTTTGTTTGGTGAAACGTGGAAACAAGTTGGCGGTGGAATGTGGACTGGTTCTTTCGCAATTTTAGCACTAATCATAGCATTTACAACAAGTTATAACTTAGCAAAATCTTACGGCGTTGATGGTTTGTCAGCAGGTATTATTTCATTTGGTGCGTTAATTATTCTTACGCCAACAACACCGAAAGAAGGCGGATTGAACTTAGCTTGGACAGGGGCACAAGGGTTATTCGTAGCAATTATTGTGGCACTCCTTGTTACTGAAGTATTCCGTTTCTTTGTACAAAGAAACATTACTTTTAAAATGCCTGATGGAGTACCACCAGCAGTTTTAAGATCTTTCGCAGCTATAGTTCCAGCATTTGTTATCTTAACAGTAGTTGCAGGTATTCAATTAGCAGTGAAATTAGCTGGTACAAGTGTTCATGAATTTATCTTTAATACGATTCAATCACCACTGCAAAGTTTAGCAGGGACATTACCAAGTGCAATTGTCATTGTACTCCTTGTTCATCTTCTTTGGTTCTTCGGTTTACATGGTCCAAATATCGTTGGTGGTATTATTGAGCCATTATACTTACCGGCATTAGAGAAAAACATGAATTTATTCAAAGGTGGTACATCTGCATTTGATGTTCCAAACATTGTTACAAAACCATTCTTTGATACTTTCGTATATCTTGGTGGTTCTGGTGCAACATTAGCGTTCTTAGTGGTCGTATTAATTGTAGCAAAAAGTGCACAATTACGCGGTGTATCTCGCTTATCAATTGGACCAGGTGCATTCAACATTAACGAACCTGTAATCTTTGGTACACCAATTATTTTAAATCCAATTTTATTCTTACCGTTTATCCTAACACCAATTGTATTAGTAATTACTTCTTATACAGCTATATCTATTGGTTGGGTACCAAAAACAGTTGTGATGATTCCATGGGCAACACCACCAATTATTAGTGGTTATCTTGTAACAGGTGGACATCTTTCAGGTGCAATTCTACAGTTATTCAACTTTGTAATTGCGATGGTAATCTACTATCCATTCGTTGTATTATCTGACCGTTCTGTTGTTCGTACTGAAAAAGCAGCAGCGCAAGGAAATAACAACTCTGTACCTATGTAACATAAAGATTGTTCTCACAGACAGCATTGTCTGTGAGAACAATTACCTTTATATCATGTTCAAAAAGATGAGACCCATCTACAAGAACACCAAACTATCATTCATAAATTAATATTTTAATAGAAATGTTCAAACTGAAGGGGTATTTCAATCGGTTGAACCATAATAGAGAGGGCGGTAATTATGATGACTACAGCAGAACAAATTCCATTCCAATTAATTTTAAATAGTGGTAATGCACGAAGCTTTGCAATGGAGGCACTTCAATTTGCCAAACAGGGGAAAATGGCAGAGGCTGATGAAGCGATGGTAAAGGCGAAAGAAGCGATTAATGAAGCGCATCATTTCCAAACAGAGCTCATACAATCAGAAGCAAGAGGAGAAAAAACAGAGATTAGTGTTCTTTTAATTCATGCACAGGATCATTTAATGAATGCGATTACAGTGAAAGAATTAGCAGCAGAATTTATTGACCTTTATAAAAAGTTAGAAGCGAAAGGGGAATAAAGCATGACTGGAATTAAAATTGCTACAATCGGCGGTGGATCTAGTTATACACCAGAGTTAATTGAAGGATTTATTAAGCGTTATGATGAGCTTCCTGTTCGTGAAATTTGGTTAGTAGATATTGAGGCAGGAAAAGAAAAGTTAGAAATCGTTGGTAACTTAGCGAAACGTATGGTGAAAAAATCCGGTTTACCAATCGAGGTACATTTAACACTCGATCGCCGTGAAGCATTAAAAGGTGCTGATTTCGTAACGACGCAGCTTCGCGTAGGTTTATTAGAAGCTCGTGCAAAAGATGAAGCAATCCCGTTAAAATATGATGTAATCGGTCAGGAAACAAATGGTCCTGGTGGTTTATTCAAGGCGCTGAGAACGATTCCTGTTATTTTAGATATTTGTAAGGATATGGAGGAGCTTTGTCCGAATGCATGGTTAATTAACTTCGCAAACCCAGCTGGTATGGTAACAGAAGCTGTCCTTCGTTATACAAATATTCAAAGAGTAGTTGGTCTATGTAACGTTCCAATCGGAATTCGCATGGGTCTTGCAAGATTACTTGAAGTAGATGCAAGTCGTGTCCACGTTGATTTTGCAGGTTTAAATCATATGGTATACGGACTAGACGTATACTTAGATGGCGTAAGTGTAATGGATCGTGTGTTAGAGCTTGTAACAGATCCAGAAAAGCAAATTACGATGGAAAATATTGCAGCGCTTAACTGGGAGCCAGACTTTATTCGCGGCCTTCGTGCAATTCCATGTCCATACCATCGTTACTACTACAAAACACGTGAAATGTTAGAAGAAGAGAAAGAAGCTTCAGTTGAAAAAGGTACACGTGCAGAAGTAGTGAAACAGTTAGAAGATGATTTATTCGAGCTATATAAAGACCCGAACTTAGATATTAAACCACCACAATTAGAAAAACGTGGCGGCGCTTATTATAGTGATGCTGCATGTAGTTTAATTACGTCTATTTACAATAATAAAGGTGATATTCAGCCTGTTAATACACGAAACAACGGAACAATTGCAAGCTTACCACATGATTCGGCTGTTGAAGTGAACTGCATTATTACGAAAGAAGGTCCAAAACCAATTGCAGTTGGAGATCTTCCCGTACCAGTTCGCGGTTTAGTACAGCAAATTAAATCATTTGAGCGCACAACAATTGAAGCTGCTGTTACAGGGGATTATCATAAAGCGCTGCTTGCTATGACAATTAATCCACTTGTACCATCAGATAAAGTTGCAAAACAAATTTTAGATGAAATGTTGGAAGCACATAAAGAATATCTTCCACAGTTCTTCAAAAAGGTAGAGAAATAAAGCGGCGCTATTTAGCCCGCTTTTTTTATTCTATTAAGGAGGTATTATGATGATTAAGTTAATTGTAAATGCAGATGATTTCGGTCTTACAGAAGGTACAAATTACGGCATTATTGATGGACATATAAATGGACTGGTAAATTCAACGACAATGATGATGAATATGCCAGGAACAGAGCATGCGGTGCGCTTAGCAAAAGAGTATAACCTACTCGGAGTAGGGGTACATCTCGTATTAACAGCAGGAGAACCACTTCTTGGAGATGTACCATCACTTGTAAGTAGCGATGGATTGTTTCATAAACAAAGCGTCGTATGGGAAGGGAAGGTAAATCCAGAAGAAGTGGAGAGAGAATGGACTGCTCAAATTGAGAAATTCTTATCTTATGGATTAAAACCAACGCATTTAGATAGTCATCATCACGTGCATGGGTTGCCCATCTTGCACGATGTTCTTGAGAGGTTAGCGGCTACATATAATGTTCCGATTCGTCGTTGTGAGGAAGAGCGAGCGGTGCGCCCATTTTCAGATGTGTTTTACAGTGATTTTTACGCGGATGGTGTGACGGAAGATTACTTTGTGAAGTTAAAAGAAAGAGTACAAGGTGAACAAACGGTAGAAATTATGGTTCATCCAGCTTATATTGATCCAGAGCTTGTGAAGCGTTCTTCTTACGTGATGGATCGTGTGAAAGAATTGCGCATTTTAACAGAGAGCGAGTTACCTGAAGGAATAGAACTTGTGAAGTTTTAATAGAAAAACGACGGCTATATAATGCCGTCGTTTTTTTGTGCTTACAAGATGGATAGAATATATCCGCCGAAGGCTCCGAGTATAACGATAACCCAAGGTGGTGTTTTCCAAAAAGCGAGCAAGCAAAATAGAAGAGACGCAAAAACAAAATCTATAGCGTTCATAATTGTGCTTGTCCAAATAGGATCATAAAAAGCTGCTAATAAAATACCGACAACAGCTGCATTGACTCCAAGTAGTGCCCCTTGTATGAAAGATATTTTTCTTACACTGTCCCAAAATGGTAAAACACCAATAACGAGTAAGAAAGCAGGAAGAAAGATCGCAATTGTTGCGAGTATGGCTCCAAGCGTCCCGTTTAACACTGCTCCTATATAAGAGGCGAATGTAAATAGTGGACCTGGTACGGCTTGTGTTAATCCGTATCCAGCTAGAAACTGTTCTTTCGTCATCATTCCATTTTGTACGAACTCACCTTCAAGGAGGGGCAGCACGACGTGTCCGCCTCCGAATACAAGTGCACCAGAGCGATAGAAACTATCAAATAAAGCGATATAATAAGAGAACGGTCTTAATATTGGTAGCAGTAGTAACAGCCCGAAGAATAAGACGAGACAAGAAACTGCTATCTTTTTTGAAATAGGTACTTTTATATGTTGAGATTGGCTAATTGGTTGGTTGCGATATAAAAACCAGCCGATAAAGCCAGATATTATAATGAGGATGACTTGTGTCCAGCTGCTTGGCCATAATAAGGCGATTGCGGCAGTTATAATAGCGATTGTCGCACGATTTCGGTCTGGCGTTAATTTTTGTGCCATTCCCCATATGGCATGAGCAACAATAGCGACTGCTACAAGTTTTAGTCCGTGAATCCAGCCAGCACTTCCAAGATTGAATTGATTAAGGAATGAGGCGAAGAAAACCAAAACAAGCACAGACGGTAAAGTGAATCCAATCCATGAAATAATAGCTCCTAATACCCCGCCTCTTAATAATCCAACCCCCATACCGACTTGACTGCTAGCAGGGCCAGGAAGGAATTGACATAGTGCTACTAAATCTCCATAGCTTCGTTCATCCATCCATTTTCTTTTTTGTACATATTCGTGGTGGAAATAGCCGAGATGGGCGACAGGACCACCAAATGAAGTAAGTCCTAATTTAAATGAGACGAGAAAAATCTCTAATAATGTTTGAAAAGTGTATTTGTTATTTGCCAAAATGACCTCCTAGAATGCTTTCCTAAGTGCATTATACAAGAGGTAGTAAAGAAAAAGGAACGATTCTAATGTAAAGATTATGTGAATCTTTTCTTCGTAATTAAAACTTGAAAAAGTCATAAATGATTATGTATAAACCATAAAGTAGTAGAAGTAGTGCTGGGAAATTTATATAAGGAGAATGCCCGTATGACAACACATTTCTTTGCGAGGTTAACAGGCAAGAGGGAAATACCTCCTGTAAATACAGAAGCTTATGGTGTAACAGAGTTCATATTTAGTGGTGATTTAAAGAAATTGCAATATCGGGTCATATTGAAAAACATCGAAAAAGTTACATCATGCCAAATTCATTTAGGGAAAACGGATCAAATTGGTCCAGTTGTTTTAAATTTGTTTGGTCCGCTAAAGCCAGGTATTAGTGTAAATGAAGGAGTCGTGACTGGTGTAGTCAATGTGGATGATTTTGAAGGGCCTTTACAGGGAAGAGCGTTTGATAGCTTACTGCAAGAAATCATTGAGGCGAATGTATATGTAAATGTTTATACGAAGTCCAATAAGAAGGGCGAAATCAGGGGGAGAATCAGGAAAGTAAAGAAGTAGAAAAAAGGCTGTCCATATTTTGGAACAGCCTTTTCTGCTATAAGGTGCAAATTTTAGCGATTTTTGCCTGTAAATCGATTTATCTGGAAAATCGCTGATATAATCCGCGTTACGGTCGATATAGTTAAACAACTGCCTCGATTAATTTTTTACAGGCTGATTTTTAATGAAGAAGTCCATAACATAAAACACTTCGTCATCAGGTATTTGTATTTCAAATGTATTTTCAATCGGTTGCAATGCTTTTTTCACTTTCATATACATCCAGTACTCATCTTGTCTGCGTTTCTCTTTATCTGGATGAGGGAGGAGGCTTTCTCCTTTTTGAAGACGGTCAACCATACAGCTCATATGCAGGATCACACCCATTAAGCTGTCAGGAGTTAGCTGTAAGGAAATCAATTCTTGAATTGTATTTAATGCGTAACGAATTGTTTTAATAAGTAATGCTCCGTCGTTCCGCTGCATTTGTTGTTCCAGAATATCAGCCATTTTTGCATATGTTTCTTCATACGTAATTAATTCTTGAATTGGCTGAATTGCTGTGTAGTTTACAATGTCTTGGAAATGATATGTTAAGCATGGCACTTGCACATCGAAATTTGTGACGATACAAATGATATTCCGCTCTTTTTTTATGTTCTCAATCATTTTCGTTAAATCTTTTTCATGGACGATACTAATCGGAATAATTTCAATTAAGTCTTTGTCAAATCGCAAATAGTTCTCTAACATTTTTTGAATAGCTAAAGCGCTGCCTTCCCCAGTTAAACAAGCTGTCAAAATAACAGATTTCATTGGTGATAGTGGCTTTTTCTTTTCTTCTTGTACGTTTAAGTAAAACGGTGTTAAGTTCTTCACTGTTTCATATAATGCATCTAACGAGTAGCCAAGCTGTGCTTTTCGAGCTGCTTCTAGTGCATGTAGAGTGCTCGTCATGGAAAGAACACGTACCGGAATTTTGAACTCAGTTTCTAATATATCCCCAATATAAGCAAGCGAGCCCATATCAACGAGTAAGAGAAGTCCATTTACATTTTGGAGTGTTTTCATATACACTTTCACACGCTCTAAGAAATCTTTCGGCGATTCATGTAACGGCATATCAATACCGGTTACTTCCTCAATGCCGAGAAGTTCGTTTGCGACGTTTGCCATTTCTGTTGCGATGCCGTTACCGTGCGCTAATATTAATACTTTTACTTCTGTTTGTGAGGCAGGAATTGGATCAACAACGAAGAACATTGTTAAAAAGCCTGCTTCATCAATAGGCATTGTTATTTGTAATTCGTCCTCCAGTAGTTGAATGCATTGCATAGCTACGGAAAAAGCTTCTTTGTATTTCGTACGAATTTGATTTAATTGTGGGTGATGAATTTGTTTCCCAGCTTGCAAACGTTGTAGAGTTGTCTGTACATGTAAACTTAAAGCGAGAAATACTTTTTCATCAAACGTCTTAGATAAATGCTTCTCAGCAAGTACCGCAATTTTTTCACAAACGGAAACGATATTACGATCCACAATTTTAAAAACATTTTCATGACTTGTCTTTTTTGATATTTGGTTAAAATATTGTACGAAAAAGCTTTGAATATCATTTTCTATTAGTAATTCTAATTCTTCCTCTTCAATACCGCGAGCTTGAAGTTCTTCGTATTTATAATCAATATAATCGTATATAGAAGACTGTTTTTCATTCTCTATTTTATGATTACTCCAACCTTCATTACCTGTAAATACAAATGTTTCATTTGGTATTTGGTATAGATGACGGCTCTTTCTTTCAATGAATAGCCCTTCTTTCATATACCAAGGTAAATCTGTACTTGAAACATAAACAGAATCACGTTTCTTTGTCACAAAGTCAGAATAGGCTTTCGCACAGGCAATTTGTACATCCGTTTTTAATTGCCCGATGTTATTGGGACAATTATAAAAGACGAAGGCACGCATTGTATTCGGGCTAACGTGAATTTCTTTTCGTAGGCGTATCGCTTCATTTGTGAAAAATAGTTGTAGTAAAGCAAAGCGTTCTTTATGTGTACGCTCACGAAGTGGTGGCAGCGTAACGGTCATCGGTATACGTCTTGTAAATGTTTTTAATAAAAATGAATTCGGTTCTTCTGTTGTTGCAGTAATGATTAATACTTGTGCTTTACGCTCGTTTTCTGTTTCTCCAAGGCGGCGGTATACCCCGCGGTCAATAAAGGTGAAAAGCATTTCTTGTCCCTCTGGAGGAAGACGGTGTACTTCATCTAAGAAGAGGATCCCTTCATGTGCTTTTTCAATTAACCCTTTTTGATCACTTGCCCCTGTATAAGCTCCTTTTTTAATCCCAAATAACTGCCCCAGTAGTAGCTGTGGATTATTTGCGTAATCAGCACAGTTAAAGACGATAAATGGTGCATTTTTAGGAAGCTGTTCAACTTCAATTGCATATTCGTGCATTAAAGAAGCGAACATAGATTTTCCGACTCCTGTTTCTCCTAGCAGTAAAGTATGCATACCGTTTGGAGGATAGAGAATAGAAGCTTTCGCTTTTTCGATTGCGATTTTAAGGCTTGTATTTTCAATTGCAAATGTATCTAATGAAGTCATTTCCTTTGAATGCGTTTCCAACGAAGCGTTCGTTTCTATATAAAAACGAACAGGACGCGTATTTGTTTTTAATAAACGTTTATCTTTTACAAGTTTGTTTAAGTCGCTACTTACATTGGCGCGATCTAGCTGCAATAGGGTAGCGAGTTCTGATGCGGTTACACCTTCTGTATAATTTCCTTCTTGCATTGCGTTAAAAATGAGATCTATTCGTTTCATTTCTATTCACCTCGAAACTTCATCACTATTTAAAATTTTACACAAAAATGGGAAGGGTGGGAAGAAAAAAATAAAACAGCTTTAGCATATAGGCACTAAAGCTGTTACAATCTTGTGTCTTTCCAAAAGTTCACTTCGAGGTGAGAAGATGGATTATAGGGAAGAAGTTTGTATCCTTGTGACTGTAAGTAATCAATTACTTTGGGCAGTATTTGTACGGTTACACTCGAATCATGCATTAAAATTACTTCGACTTGTTCATCGCTCTGATTACGTACTCTTTCTAGTATGGCAGAAGGATTGTCATAGCTTTTCCAATCGTATGTATCGATTGTCCAATCCCACATTTTATACTGGGCGGATACAAGTGCATCACGGTAATTCTTTTTTAAGTAAGGCATGCTACCATACGGGACACGAACGAGATGTGTATTTAATTTTGTAACTTGTTGAACAATGGTTTGTGTTTGTTCCATTTCTGTAATTAAAGCAGATGGATCACCAGTATAAAGGCGTTTTACATCGTGTGACATACTGTGAAGTCCGATATAATGCCCGTCTTTAATTAATCGTTGCATTGTTTTTTTATAATGTGGCACTTTTCCACCAATAACAAAGAAAGTTGCTTTTCCGTTCTTTTCTTTTAAGATGTTTAAAATTTGCGTAGTATATTTGTTTGGTCCGTCATCAAATGTTAAGTACGCGATTTTTTTGATAGGAGAGGTAGTTTCAGTATTTGGATGATGTTCAGCAGGAATCATTGTAGTCGCTCCTGCATGAGATGACGCGTACATAGTAATTGTTAAAAATAAAATAATGTATTGAAATATTCGCTTGATCATAACATTCACCCTCAGTTTGACAATCAAGATGTAAAAAAGAAAATATAATCCTTTTCTTATTATGTATATCTTTCTCCAATAGTGGGACTCTCAAACAAACTATATTTTGGAAATATGAAATGAGGAGTAAAAAATAAAAAATAGCATCCTCTTATAAGAAAGAGGATACTATTTGAATATTTCATAATAGTAAAGGCTATACTACAATTAGTCTTCGCGTTTTTTCACTTTTTTATAAAAGGAAATAAGTGGTTTGTAACGTTCATGTACAAGCCCAATTACTTCAGCAATAATCTCTGTAAAGAAGATTAAAACGAAAAGAAGAATAATGGATAACCATAATGTCGCACTAGAGAAAATGATTGCATTTACACTAAAGAAAATACCGAATGCGTATATAATTAGTACCGTTTTACGATGAGAGAAGCCCATTGCAAGTAAACGGTGATGTAAATGCGATTTATCTGGTGCTGAAATAGGTTTTTTATTTACGATACGGCGGATAATTGCAAATGTCGTATCAAATACAGGTACGCCTAAAATGATAACTGGAACGATAAAGCTGAATAACGTTACACTTTTGTATAATCCAAGTAACGATATAACAGAAATACAGTATCCTAAAAATAGTGCGCCTGTATCTCCCATGAAAATTTTTGCTGGATGGAAGTTGTAGAATAAAAATCCAATTGTACTTGCTAATGTAATTAATGCTAGTGGTAAAATAATAGCGGCTCCAGTGCCCCATGGGCTAGTGAAGGCCATATATGCTAGCGTTGCAAGTACGATAGATGAAATACCAGCAGATAACCCATCTAAGCCATCAATTAAGTTGATTGCATTTGTAATACCTACAATCCAAAATACTGTAATTGGATAAGCAAGCCATCCAAGTTCAGTATCCCCGAGGATTGGAATATATAATACTTGCACTAATAATCCACTTTTTACAATCATCATGGCAACTAATAGTTGTCCACCGAATTTTACCTTCGCAGATAACTCGTACATATCATCTAAAATACCGATGATTACAATGATAATCGCACCTAGCGTTATCGATAACATTCTTTGTTCATATAAGCCGCCAACAACAAATCCTACAGCTACACCAATAAATATCGCTAATCCGCCAAGACGAGGCATGATCTTTTGGTGTACTTTACGCGCGTTTGGCTTATCTGTTGCTCCTATTTTAAAAGCTAACTTAATAACTAAAGGAGTAACGACGAGTACAGTGATGAAAGATGCCAAAATGGCATAAATCACTTGTGAGTCCATTAATACCCCACCCTTTTATAGTCTAACGTAATTTTTTTAAAATGTATTTATCTGAAAATTATGATGTTTATTTACAGGCTCATAACATATGGTATCACAAAAAGATTAGAATTCAATCTTTTTTTCTTTGTACGGCAAATGGAAGCGGATAGAATATATGACAATTGTATACAGAATGTTGAATCGTTTGAGAAGGTTAATCGTATTGTACTTTAGAATATGACATTGTCTCTGTTTCTTCGATAATGAATATTTTTATTTCAGTATTATAAGTGTTACACGTAGAAATGAGTAAATCCCGTGTTAAAATATGGGAATTTATCTGCATGAACGGGCAGTAGGGCTTCCACATCAAAATTTAGTTGAGAACCTTAATTCCTGTAAAATCTTGATTGGTTTAATTAATCATTAGTGGAGGATGGATGCCCCCAACTAAATAAATTTTCATTTTATATTCTTGCATGCAATTTTACAAAAACTTAAAAAAGAATGGAAAAAGTAATTCATATAATAAAGAAGTAAAAGAGTTTTCTCATTTTTAATGTGAGAGGGGGAAGCACAGGGGAAATTCTATGTATTCGTATATTTTCTATTGCATATTCCTGTGCGAAAAGGAAATGGAAATTACGATAATAGGTACCGGATACGTTGGATTGATTACAGGAGTAGGGTTAGCAATGTTAGGCCATTCAGTCACATGTTTTGATATAAATGATGAGAAAATTGAACGGATAAAACAAGGGGATCTGCCTATTTATGAAGCAGGTTTATATGAATTAATAAATGATGCGTGTGAGAATGATTGTTTAACTTTTACAACAAGTAGGGTAAAAGCATTTTGCGATGCAGAATTTATATTTATTGCAGTTGGAACGCCATCTTTATTAGATGGGACAGCGGATTTAACATATATTCGAAGTGCTTGTAATGATATCGGAACATATGCGACGAACGACATTATTGTCGTTACGAAAAGTACGGTTCCTGTAGGTACAAATGATGTTATGAGAGGATGGATTGAAGAGAAATTACAGAACAGATATGAATTACATATCGTATCGAATCCAGAATTTTTACGGGAAGGTTCAGGGATTTACGATTTCTTTCAGGGAGATCGTATTGTAATTGGAGCAGATAATGAGGAAGCAGCACGGAAAGTGGAGAATTTGTATAGTGAATTACGCTTAAAAACGTATGTTACAGATATAAAAAGTGCAGAGATGATTAAATATGCATCGAATGCTTTTTTAGCGACAAAAATTAGTTTTATCAATGAAATTTCAAATATATGTGAGAAGGTAGGAGCCAATGTATTAGACGTTGCACAAGGGATGGGAATGGATAAGAGAATTGGGGCGTCTTTTTTAAATGCGGGCATTGGTTATGGGGGATCGTGTTTTCCGAAAGATACGAAAGCCCTTGTGCAAATTGCAGGGAATGTGGCACATGATTTTCGCTTGTTAAAAGCAGTCATTGAAGTCAATAATAAACAACAGTTGTTATTGATTGAGAAAGCGAAGAAAGTATTAAATATGAACAAGAAACGGATTGCGGTGCTGGGAGCGGCATTTAAACCGAATACGGATGATATAAGGGACGCACCGTCTCTTATTATGATACAAGAATTAATTCATATAGGTGCGGACGTAGTTCTATATGACCCGAAGGCGATACCAAATATGAAAAACATCTTTGGAGAGACTATACAATATAGCGAATGTATAGATGAATCGATTAGAGGAGCGAGTGCGGCTTTTATCATGACAGAATGGGAGGCTATCCGAGCTTATCCGTTAGAAAAGTACGCACAACTTATGAGAGAGCCTATTTTATTAGATGGAAGAAATTGTTATACTATTGAGGATGTCAAGAAGCAAGAGATAGATTATTATTCGGTTGGAAGAGAAAGTATTTGTAAGAGGGACTTTTCCGTTATTCGTTAAAAAGGCATGTATTCATGTATATTCTTATATGTCATAATAGAATTTGTAACTAGTGAAAGAAAAGAGGCAATGAAATGACTGAACGTTTAAAAGTAATGACAATTTTCGGGACACGTCCAGAAGCAATTAAAATGGCACCTCTTGTGTTAGAGTTGCAAAAGCATCCAGAAAAAATTGAATCGATTGTGACTGTAACAGCACAACATCGTCAAATGTTAGACCAAGTATTAAGTATCTTTGGAATTACGCCAGATTTCGATTTGAATATTATGAAAGACCGCCAAACTTTAATTGATATTACAACGCGTGGTTTAGAAGGTTTGGATAAAGTAATGAAAGAAGCAAAGCCGGATATTGTACTTGTACATGGTGATACAACGACAACATTTATCGCAAGTTTAGCTGCTTTCTATAATCAAATTCCAGTAGGTCATGTTGAAGCAGGACTTCGTACATGGGATAAATATTCTCCATACCCAGAAGAGATGAATCGCCAACTAACAGGTGTAATGGCAGACCTTCATTTCTCACCTACAGCAAAATCAGCAACGAACTTACAGAAAGAAAATAAAGATGAGTCACGCATTTTCATCACTGGAAATACAGCAATTGACGCATTAAAAACGACTGTAAAAGAAACATATAGTCATCCTGTATTAGAGAAACTTGGAAGCGATCGTCTTGTACTTATGACAGCTCACCGTCGTGAAAACTTAGGAGAGCCAATGCGTAATATGTTCCGTGCAATTAAACGTCTTGTTGATAAGCATGAAGACGTACAAGTTGTGTATCCGGTTCATATGAACCCAGTTGTTCGTGAAACAGCGAATGACATTCTAGGCGATCATAGCCGCATTCATTTAATTGAGCCGCTAGATGTAATTGATTTCCACAATGTTGCAGCTCGTTCATACTTAATGTTAACTGATTCTGGTGGTGTACAAGAAGAAGCGCCGTCATTAGGTGTACCGGTTCTTGTTCTTCGTGATACAACGGAGCGCCCAGAAGGTATTGAAGCAGGTACATTGAAATTAGCAGGAACAGACGAAGAGACAATCTTTGGTCTTGCTGATGAATTGTTATCAGATAAAGAAGCTCATGATAAGATGTCAAAAGCATCTAATCCTTACGGTGATGGCCGTGCATCAGAGCGTATTGTAGAAGCAATTTTACAACACTTTAATAAGTAAATAAAAAAGAGCCAAATCATATGCGATTTGGCTCTTTTTGTTATTGCTGATTTCTCATAATCCACTCTGCATGAGCATTCGTAGAAGGAGGTGGCTCAGTTGGTGTTTTGTTCTGATTCGTTTCTTTCTTTGCTTTTTCGTCAGGGTTAGAATTTGAAGAAGGAGTTGATTCGGTTTTTGTAGTTGGATTTTCTTGAGTGTGTGCTGTTTCGCCTAATTCTTTTTTAATTTCGTTACGTACTGTCTCTACACCGATTGGATCTGGAAGGAAGTAATAAATACCACCTATTTTTTTGTCTTCTCCTTCAAGTTTGAACGTTTGTATTGTAGAAGGATCAAACCCAGATATTTTATTGTAAAGGGCAAGTCCGTCAGAAATAGGAATGTCAGTTTTTATATATTTTCCAACGACTGCCGTTAAATCTTTAATTTTAAATACGGTAGAGGCTGAATTTAGTTTTTGAGCAACTGCTGCTAGTAATTGTCTTTGTCTAGCGGCCCGACCGTAATCGCCGTTTGGATCCTGCTTTCGCATACGTACGTATGCAAGTGCTTCTTCTCCATTTAAGTCTTGTTGTCCTTGTTTAAATTCGATTTTTTTGTAATAATCCACGTCCGAACGCTCCCAAAAATCGAATGGGACATCAACGGTAACACCGCCAACAGCATCAACAATACCTTTAAAGCCTTGGAAATCAATTTTAATATAATGGTCTACAGGAACTTTTAGAAAACCTTCGACAGTTTTGATTGCCATTTCTTCTCCACCGTAAGCATGCGCAGCGTTAATTTTGTCCTCTTTGTTCTTGCCAACAATTGGAACGCGACTATCGCGAGGGATACTCATAAGCGAAATCTTTTTAGTTTTAGGATTGACTGTCGCAAACATTAATGAATCTGTACGACCGTTTTGACCGTCCGTTGCATAATCTTCTATACCCATAATGAGGAGTGTGAAAGGCTCCTTTGTAATTTCTACATCTTCGGTTCTCAAGTCCGATTTTTGACGAGTAAAACCACTATACATCCCCATGAGAGAAGTGTAGGAATTTAATATATAAAGTCCTACACCACCAAATAAAAATACGAAAATAAGGAAGTAGAAAAACTTTCTTCTTCGTTTCTTTTTTATTCTGCTATTTTGGAGATGATAATAACGTTCTTCCATATATAATCTCCTTAGTTCATTTGTAGGGAAGTAATTCACTACATTAATCTTTAGAGGTGATAGTATAGTTATTCTTAGATAATATTTTGTTCTAAGTACAACATATCTCCTTCTGTAATTGTACATTTCCCATTTGTTAATTCAATCATCCAATCTGTGAATGCTTGTTTTCCGTCTTCTTCTACATACGTATCAAATGTGACATTTTCGAGATAATGTATATCTTTAATGGCATATTTCGAATTACGTAATTCATTTTCAATTTTGCCAAGTAATGTGTAATCAATTTCGGTCTGCATAACACGCATTAGTTTTCGCTGAACGACACCAACATGATTAATACCCTCACTTGTACATTTTCCATATGCGCGAATTAATCCACCTGCGCCCAGTTTGATGCCGCCAAAATAGCGAGTAACGACAACGACGGTATCTTTTAAACCGCGTTTTTTTAGTACCTCTAACATAGGTACGCCAGCTGTACCGCTAGGTTCTCCATCATCATTTGCTTTTTGGATTTGATCTTGTTCGCCAATCAAATACGCAGAACAATTATGTGTGGCATTCCAATTTTGTTTTTTTATTTTGTGTATAAATTCTTGAGCCTCTTCTTCGGTTGTAGCTCTGCTAACATAACAAATAAATCTTGATTTTTGAATGACAATTTCGTGCTCACCGTAGTCTTTGATTGTTAAATATTGTAATAACACTCGTATACGCCCCTATCTACGAAAATGACTAGTACTTTACATTTTAAAAGCGAGCGTTTTTATATTCAAACATTTTTTATAAATAAGCTGAAATTTTTGGTGAGTATTTTACCTTTTTGTTGTAATTTGTCGAGATGGTGAGTATAATTTCAAATCGGCATTTTCATGTATGGATGCACCATTTTTAGTTTTCGTGTAAACTTAGGGAATAAAAACTTTTTTATAAGGCAGGTACGCAAATGAAAACAGCTATTGTTACTGATAGTACAGCATATATACCGAAGCATATTCGTGATGAACTCAATATATATATGATTCCATTAAACGTTGTGTTTGGAACGGAATCTTATCAAGAAGAAGCTGAAATTTCAGTAGATGATTTCTATGTAAAAGTACGTGAGCAAGAAGAACTTCCGAAAACTTCTCAGCCAGCAATCGGAAAGTTTGTTGAGTTATTTGAAGAGCTATCTAAGGATTATGATGCGGTTATTAGCATTCATCTTTCAAGTGGGATTAGTGGTACATATCAAACGGCAACGACAGCCGGGCAAATGGTAGAGGGTATTGATGTATATACGTACGATTCTGAAATTAGTTGTGAAGTACAAGGATTCTATGTGCGTGAAGGTGCAAAATTAGCAAGCGAAGGAAAGGATCCGAAAGAGATCGTTGCCCGTTTTGATGAAATGAAGAAAACGATGGACGCTTATTTTGTAGTAGATGATTTACATCATTTACAACGTGGAGGACGATTAAATAGTGCGCAAGCCTTCATTGGTAGTTTGTTACAAGTGAAACCCGTTTTATATTTTAGAGATAAAATCATTATTCCATTTGAAAAGATTCGTACACGTAAAAAAGCGTTAAAACGAATTGTTGAAATTTTTGATGAGCAAGCAAGTCAAGGTGTACCTATGGAAGCAGTTATCATTCATGCACAACGTGAAGAGGAAGCGAATGAATGGAAGGCAGAATTAGAAGCAAAATATCCTCATGTCACAATCCGCACAGGTTATTTCGGTGCTGTAATTGGTACGCATTTAGGTGAAGGTGCACTAGGTCTTGGGTGGTATACGAAGTAATAAGATATAAAAAGCTCTCTTTTTAAGAGGGTTTTTTTACGGATATTTTACGTGTAGTTGACAAGTTAATATTTGGAAATGTTAAAATGTACGTAAAATAAAATAATGAGGAAAGTTTTATAACTTACTTTTTACAAGAAACTATATTATAATAGAAGAGAGGTGAAACATATGGAGCATAATTCTTGTTTATGTCCAAAGTTTGAGTCAGCTTTTACTTTGCTTAGTAAAAAATGGACTGGCTTAATTATTAAATCTTTGCTTGAAGAGTCAAAACGTTTTAGAGAAATTGCAGATATTATACCGAATATGAGCGATCGTATGTTATCAGAGCGTTTAAAGGAATTGGAAAGCGAAGGCATTGTAGTTCGTAATGTTTATCCAGAAGTACCAGTTCGAATCGAGTACGGCTTAACTGAAAAAGGGAAAGCATTAGAAAGTGTTATGGATGAAGTCCAAAATTGGGCTGAGAAATGGATGAAATAACGTTTTGATTTCATTCATATTAGTGTATTGTAACAAAACGTAAGGGAAACCTTGCGTTTTTTCTTTGCCTATAAAAAGCTTTTAAAATTCTACACGTATATACAAAAATATGCATATTTTGCGATAGAGTTACATATAATATTACATTTGTTTTACAATAGCGTAACATTAGCAAAAAAAATCCCGAATTATGGTATAAATTTTATAGGTTATATACGGAAAAAGACAAAAGAAAGCGGTGTAAAAAATAAAATGAAAAAGCTAAAAATGGCATCTTGCGCATTAGTTGCAGGGTTAATGTTTTCAGGACTAACACCAAATGTATTTGCAGAAGATAAAATTTCTGACGTGAAATCACAAATTAATACACAAAATGACACTTTACATAAACAACAACAAGAACGTGATGTATTACAAAAGCAAATGAATGACTTAAACAATACAATTCAAAGTTTGGATAAATCTGTTCAAGAGAATGCTTCAAAGCTTGATGAAACAACGAAAAAAGTTGCGGATACTGAGCGATTAATCGAAAATAAAAATAAAGATATTGCAGAATTACAAACGAAAATTGCAAAACGTGAAGAGTTATTAAGAAAACGTTTAGTTGCACTTCAAGAACAACCAAACACAAATGTTGTAACAGAAGTTCTTGTAAACTCTAAAAATGTTGCAGATTTAGTTGATCGTTTAACTTCTGTTTCTAAAATTCTTGAGTCTGACGAAGATATCATGAAAACACAACAAGAAGATCAAGCGAACGTGAAAAAAGATGTTGAAACGGTAAAAACAAAGCAAAAAGAATTAAAAGAAGCACAAGCTCAAATTGAAACTGCTAAGAAAGAACTTGACGCTGAAAAGGCGAAAAAATCAACAGCAGTAAATGATTTAAGCGGTAAAATGGATACAGTTGTAACTTCAATGACAAGTACGGAGAGTCAATTGAAAGATCTGGAAAAACAAGCACTGCAATTACAACGTATTGCTGAACAAGAAGCACAAGAAAAAGCTGCACAAGAAGCTGCTGCTCAAAAACAAGCAGAACAAGCTGCTAAAGATGCGCAAGCGCCTACAGCACAAGCACCTGCAGCACAAACTGCACCAGCAAATAATGGTGGACAAGCTCAAAAAGAGGAACCTAAAAAAGAAGAGCCTAAAAAAGAAGCACCTAAAACAGAAAAGAAAACACCAGAGCAAAACCCAGCACCAACTCCGCCGGCTCCTGGCGTAATTGGTAAAGCGCAAAGCTACTTAGGTTTACCATATGTTTGGGGAAGTGCATCTCCATCAAACGGTGGTTTTGACTGTAGTGGATTCATTTCTTACATCTTCGGCGTAGGTCGTCAAGATGTTGCAGGTTACTGGAACTCAGTTTCTAAAGTAAGTAGCCCACAACCTGGAGATTTAGTATTCTTCCAAGGTACTTATAAACCAGGTCCATCTCACATCGGTATTTACGTTGGTAATGGCCAAATGATTCATGCTGGTGATAAAGGGATTGCATACTCTAGCTTAAGTAGTAGTTATAACCAAAAACATTTCTTAGGATACGGTCGATTCTAGGATTTATAAACGAATAAAACATGTGTATAAAGTCGATAGCTTACTATTTTATAAGTAGGTTATCGGCTTTTTTGAGTTTTTACGAGATCATGAGAAAGGTTTATAGTAATGCTGGAGGTGGTTGCTGATGCTTGCTGGAAAACAGTTGCTATTAGAAGAACTTTCTTCAGATTTACGGAGAGAATTAAGTGATTTGAAAAGGAAGGGAGAGGTCGTATGTGTACAAGGTATAACAAAAAAGGCTTCTAAATATATATGTCAGCGCTGCGGAAATATAGAGCAACGGCTATTTGCATCATTTTTATGTAAAAGGTGCAGTAAAGTGTGCACGTATTGTCGGAAGTGTATAACGATGGGGAGAGTTAGTGAATGTGCTGTACTCGTTCGTGGGATTGCTGAAAGAACAGGTGAAAAAAGTTTAAATTCGTTACAGTGGAATGGGACTTTGTCTACTGGTCAGGAGTTGGCTGCGCAAGGTGTTATAGAAGCTATTAAGCAGAAAGAATCTTTTTTTATTTGGGCTGTGTGCGGGGCTGGAAAAACAGAAATGTTGTTTTACGGTATTGCAAAGGCAATTCAAAAAGGAGAAAGAGTTTGTATCGCAACGCCAAGAACAGATGTTGTACTGGAATTAGCACCGAGATTACAAGAAGTGTTTCCGCATATAAATGTAGCTGCTTTATACGGAGGGAGTGTAGACCGGGAAAAAGATGCAGCGTTAGTCGTTGCAACGACGCATCAATTGTTACGTTACTATAGAGCATTTCATGTCATGATTGTAGATGAGATAGATGCTTTTCCGTATCATGCGGATCAAATGTTACAGTATGCAGTACAACAAGCGATGAAAGAGAAAGCAGCGCGTATTTATTTAACTGCAACTCCAGATGAAAAGTGGAAGCGTAATTTCAGAAGGGGTAAACAAAAAGGTGTCATTATCTCTGGGCGATATCATCGTTATCCGTTGCCAGTTCCTCTATTTTGCTGGTGCGGAAATTGGAAGAAAAGCCTCCATCATAAAAAAATCCCTCGAGTTTTACTACAATGGTTAGAAATGTACGTAAACAAAAAACATCCTATTTTTTTATTTGTTCCTCATGTGCGATATATAGAAGAAATGAGCCTGTTATTGAAATCGTTGGATAATAGAGTGGAAGGTGTACATGCAGAAGATCCGATGAGAAAAGAAAAAGTAGCAGCTTTCAGGAAGGGAGAAATTCCGTTATTAGTTACGACGACAATTTTAGAGAGAGGAGTAACTGTGAAGAATTTACAAGTTGCGGTGTTAGGGGCAGAAGAAGAAATCTTTTCGGAAAGTGCACTCGTACAAATTGCAGGCCGAGCAGGTCGTAGTTTTGAAGAACCTTATGGCGAGGTTGTTTATTTTCATTGCGGTAAGACAGAGGCGATGGTACGCGCGAAAAGGCATATTCAAAGTATGAACAAAAAGGCGAAAGAACAAGGATTAATCGATTAATGCATTGTCTACTTTGCGATGAGTATATGTTGGAAACAGTTAGTTGGTACACCTTCTTTGTAAAGTCTCACAAAAAATATATATGTGATAGGTGTGAGCGGAAACTTTCCTATATTATAGGAGAGATTTGCATGGAGTGTGGGCGACCTTTAGAGGACTTGACTTCCGAATATAAAGAAAATGATATTTGTGTGGATTGCATAAGGTGGATAAAAGAGGAGAAGTATCGTCCTTTTAAAAATCGTTCTTTGCACGTGTACGATGATGAGATGAAAGAAATATTAGCACAGTTTAAGTTTCGGGGAGATGCGGAGTTAGTTCATATTTTTCGTCGATCCTTTCGAGAGCTATGTCAAAAGCATTTTACGAGCGTTTCAAGTGTTATTGCTGTTCCGCTTAGTAGGGAACGGGAATATGAACGTGGTTTTAATCAGGCAGACTTATTAGCAGCTTGTTTACCTGTCAAAATTTCTTATCCATCATTAAGAAGAAGAGAAACAGAAAAGCAAAGTAAGAAGAAACGTAAAGAAAGGCTTTCGGGAAGTAATCCTTTTTATTTTCAGGGAGAAGATATGTTTCATGATCAACATATCTTACTCGTTGATGATGTATATACGACAGGAATTACAGTTAGACAAATTGGAAGTCTTTTATACGATAGAGGAGCAAGGGAAGTTTCTAGTTTGACGCTTTGTAGAAGTTGATCTATAACTGTCGAAAGGGATAATAAAAAGACGATAAGTCTCCTTTGACTTCGTAAGTTGTCATTCGTTATAGTCAAAGTATGGGGCGAATGCCCTGATTTTTAGAGTGAAGGGAATGGAATGAACATGCAAGGAAGAGTGAAATGGTTCAATGCAGAAAAGGGATTTGGGTTTATTGAGCGTGAAGATGGTGATGATGTGTTTGTTCATTTTTCTGCTATTCAACAAGATGGATATAAGTCATTAGAAGAAGGGCAACAAGTTGAGTTTGACATTGTAGATGGAGCACGTGGACCACAAGCAGCTAATGTTGTAAAACTGTAGGAATATTGTTTTTGGGAAGAGAAAGCTGCGTTTGTGGCAACGTTATATATATGGTAGAACCTCTTGTTTTTTACAAGGGGTTTTTGTTATGAATCAAGTTGTCAAAAAGTTGTTTCTTTTCTGTAACGAATTGTCCACAGTTATATTCGCTATTCACGATGTTAATAGGATAAAATAAAGGTAGAAATGATGCATCTTTTCATTTCAACAAAAAACGATAAAAAAATCGCAATTCCACTAATTTTTTTAAAAAAGTTAGAAGGAATTTTTAAGCCAATGTCGAAATTATAGTACATAGGCTTGAAAGGAGGAATTCATCTATGAAATTCAACATTCGTGGTGAAAATATTGAAGTAACTCCAGCATTAAAGGAATATGTAGAGAAAAAACTAAGTAAGTTAGAACGTTATTTTGATACATTCCCAGAGATTAAAGTTAATTTAAAAGTATACTCTGACAAGCAACGTGTCGAGGTAACAATTCCATTTACTGATTTATTACTTCGTGCAGAAGAAACTAATAGCGATATGTACGCTGCTATTGATTTAGTAGTTGATAAACTTGAGCGACAAATTCGTAAACATAAAACAAAGGTAAATCGTAAGTTACGTGAGAAAGGTTCTGTGAAAACGAACTTTATCCTTCCAGAAGCAGTAGCTGTTCTGGATGCGGTAGAAGAGGATGAACTAGAACTTGTACGTACAAAACGATTTGATTTAAAACCGATGGACGTTGAAGAAGCGATCCTACAAATGGATATGCTAGGACATAATTTCTTCGTCTTCACAAATGCTGATACAAATGAAACTAACGTTGTATATGGCCGTAAAGATGGGAAATACGGTTTAATCGAAACTAAATAATAATTCAAAAGCGCAGCCGAAATGGCTGCGCTTTTTTTGCTGAAAATAGATTTTTTTTAAAAGTTTTCTTAATTTAGAACGAGACATTCGGCCGATTGTTGTCATAGTTATAAGACAAGTGTTACAATTATCATTAGGTATATACATTTTAGTTTTTTTAATTAGGAGAAAAATTGGCATAACATACATTTGATTTTTATAACGACTGATTGTAATAGAAAAAGAAAAAACAATCGGAAGTTTTATTTTAATAAAAAAGAGGAGCGTATTTCCTATGATCGGTATTTTAAAAAAGGTATTTGATGTAAATCAACGCCAAATTAAACGTATGCAGAAGACAGTTGAGCAAATTGATGCATTAGAATCATCTATTAAGCCACTAACAGATGAACAATTAAAAGGAAAGACGCTTGAATTCAAAGAACGTCTAACAAAAGGTGAGACAGTAGATGATCTACTTCCAGAAGCTTTTGCGGTTGTTCGCGAAGCTGCGACTCGTGTTCTTGGAATGCGTCCGTATGGCGTGCAGTTAATGGGTGGTATTGCCTTACATGAAGGGAATATCTCTGAGATGAAAACGGGTGAAGGTAAAACGTTAACATCTACATTACCTGTATATTTAAATGCTTTAACAGGAAAAGGTGTTCACGTTGTTACAGTCAATGAATACTTAGCACAACGTGATGCGAGCGAAATGGGACAACTTCATGAGTTCCTTGGCTTAACAGTAGGAATTAACTTAAACAGTATGTCACGCGAAGAGAAACAAGAGGCTTATGCTGCTGATATTACGTATAGCACAAATAATGAGCTTGGATTCGATTACTTACGTGACAACATGGTTTTATATAGAGAACAGTGCGTTCAGCGTCCACTTCATTTTGCTATTATCGATGAAGTCGATTCTATTTTAGTCGATGAAGCACGTACGCCGCTTATTATTTCGGGACAAGCTCAAAAATCAACAGAGCTATACATGTTCGCAAATGCATTCGTTCGTACATTAGAAAATGAAAAAGAGTATTCATTTGATGTGAAAACGAAAAATGTAATGTTGACTGAAGATGGTATTACGAAAGCAGAGAAAGCTTTCCATATTGAAAACTTATTCGATTTAAAACATGTCGCACTTCTTCACCATATTAATCAGGCGCTTCGTGCACACGTTGTCATGCACCTTGATACTGATTATGTTGTACAAGAGGGCGAAATCGTAATTGTAGACCAATTCACTGGTCGTCTTATGAAAGGTCGTCGTTATAGCGAAGGTTTGCACCAAGCTATTGAAGCAAAAGAAGGCGTAGAAATTCAAAATGAAAGTATGACACTCGCAACAATTACGTTCCAGAACTATTTCCGTATGTATGAAAAGTTATCTGGTATGACTGGTACAGCAAAAACGGAAGAAGAAGAATTCCGTAGTATTTACAATATGAATGTTATCGTAATTCCAACGAACAAAGATATTATTCGTGATGATCGTGCGGATTTAATTTTCAAATCAATGGAAGGCAAATTCAATGCAGTTGTTGAGGATATTGTAAATCGTCATAAACAAGGGCAACCTATTCTTGTTGGTACAGTTGCAATTGAAACGTCAGAGCTTATTTCAAAAATGTTAACACGTAAAGGTGTACGCCATAACATTTTAAACGCGAAAAACCATGCGCGAGAAGCAGATATCATTGCAGAAGCTGGTATGAAAGGCGCTGTAACGATTGCGACGAATATGGCTGGTCGTGGTACGGATATTAAGCTTGGAGACGATATTAAAAACGTTGGTCTAGCAGTTATCGGTACAGAGCGTCACGAAAGCCGTCGTATTGATAATCAGTTACGTGGTCGTGCTGGTCGTCAAGGGGACCCTGGTGTAACGCAGTTCTACTTGTCTATGGAAGATGAACTAATGCGCCGCTTCGGTTCTGACAATATGAAAGCGATGATGGATCGTCTTGGTATGGATGATTCACAGCCGATTGAAAGTAAAATGGTTTCTCGTGCGGTAGAATCTGCACAAAAACGTGTAGAAGGAAATAACTATGATGCACGTAAGCAGTTACTGCAGTACGATGATGTACTTCGTCAGCAACGTGAAGTTATTTACAAACAGCGTCAAGAAGTAATGGATTCTGAGAACTTACGCAGTATTATTGAAGGTATGATGAAATCTACAGTAGAACGTGCTGTTGCGCTTCATACACAAGAGGAAATTGAAGAAGATTGGAACATTAAAGGTCTTGTTGACTACTTAAATACAAACCTTCTGCAAGAAGGCGATATAAAAGAGGAAGAGTTACGTCGTCTTGCCCCAGAGGAAATGAGCGAGCCAATTATCGCGAAATTAATAGAGCGTTACAACGACAAAGAAAAGCTTCTGCCAGAAGAGCAAATGCGTGAGTTTGAAAAAGTTGTTGTATTCCGTGTAGTAGATACGAAATGGACAGAGCATATTGATGCGATGGATCACCTTCGTGAAGGTATTCATTTACGTGCTTACGGTCAAATTGATCCACTTCGTGAGTATCAAATGGAAGGATTCGCAATGTTCGAGTCAATGATTGCTTCTATTGAAGAGGAAATCTCTCGTTACATTATGAAAGCTGAAATTGAACAAAACTTAGAGCGTCAAGAAGTTGTTCAAGGTGAAGCTGTTCATCCATCTAGTGATGGCGAAGAGGCGAAGAAAAAACCAGTTGTAAAAGGTGACCAAGTAGGCCGCAACGATTTATGTAAATGTGGTAGCGGTAAAAAATATAAAAACTGCTGTGGTATCGGGAAGTAATACAGGGCGGTAGCCCAGATTGCTTTGCAAAATTTTACATCAAAAATGTATAATTAAGAAAGATTAAACTCTCTCCGTCATAAGTGGAGAGAGTTTCCCTTGTTTTCATAAGAAGTAACAGCAATTACATAGAGGTGAAGGAAATGGAATTAGTAGAAATTAGACAAGAATTAGAGAAAATGGCTAAGAGATTAGCGGCTTTTAGGGGGTCTCTTTGACCTTCCTACTAAGGAAAAACAAATTGCAGAATTAGAAGAGACAATGATGGGTGCAGGATTTTGGGATGACCAACAAGGCGCACAAGCTGTAATTAACGAAGCTAATGCACTGAAAGAGATGGTTGGAAAGTTCCGTCAGTTAGATGAGACATTCGAAAATTTAGAAATCACGCATGAGCTTTTAAAAGAAGAGTATGATGAAGATTTACATGAGGAGCTTGAATCAGAAGTGAAAGGCTTAATTCAAGAAATGAATGAGTATGAGCTTCAGTTACTACTAAGCGATCCTTATGATAAAAATAACGCTATTTTAGAATTACACCCAGGTGCTGGTGGAACAGAGTCACAAGACTGGGGTTCTATGCTACTACGTATGTACACACGTTGGGCTGAAAAACGTGGATTTAAAGTAGAAACGGTTGACTACTTACCAGGTGATGAAGCTGGTATTAAGAGTGTTACTTTATTAATTAAAGGTCATAACGCTTACGGTTACTTGAAAGCAGAGAAAGGTGTACATCGTCTTGTGCGTATTTCACCATTCGATTCTTCAGGCCGTCGTCATACATCGTTCGTATCTTGTGAAGTTGTACCTGAGTTCAATGATGAAGTTGAAATCGAAATACGTTCAGAGGACTTAAAAATTGATACGTACCGTGCAAGTGGTGCAGGTGGACAGCATATTAATACGACAGACTCAGCAGTTCGTATTACACATACACCTACAAACACAGTTGTAACGTGTCAGTCAGAGCGTTCACAAATTAAAAACCGTGAGCACGCGATGAAAATGTTAAAAGCGAAATTATACCAAAAGAAATTAGAAGAGCAACAAGCGGAGTTAGATGAAATTCGCGGTGAACAAAAAGAAATCGGATGGGGTAGCCAAATTCGTTCTTACGTATTCCACCCGTATTCTCTTGTGAAAGACCACCGTACAAATACAGAGATTGGTAACGTGCAAGCAGTTATGGATGGAGAAATTGATCCATTTATTGATGCTTACTTACGTTCTCGCATCTAATAAAGTTGAACCAACCGGGCTTTTACGGGCAGTTGATTCCACACCTAACTTCTTTGCTTTCGCTGAATTTTGAGTTGGGGATCTTATTGCCCGTTAATGCGGGATAAGCGAAAAAAAGCCAACAAAGTTGTCGGCGTATGCTGAGGATAGTCGAGGAGATAAAGAATTTGATTTTATTTCTATAGTTGAAGTAAAGAGGAAGAGAAGTTGGAAACGACAACTTCTCTTTTTGATGGGATTATATGTAGCATATAATGTTGTATATTGTATTGTAAAAAGTAGAGAATAGTAAAACAGAGTAGCAATAGAGTAAGACTTGAACAGAACTTTTCTGATTTTCTGTTCAACAAGAATTCTTTATAGCAGTTTTTAAGTTGTTCACAGAATTGAAACAACTTATGAAAGCTTTATATTATCAGGGTTCTTACTGTATTTTTGAAAAATATGAAATATACCTTAGTTTTTCTATATAAAGATAATGCTTATAATGAAAATGAGTGTGTTAGGAATGAAAAGAATATCAACAATGGGGAGCGATAGAAGTGAAAAAGAAATTGTTGGCTATTGCGTTAGGAACATCAGTCGTTTTTGCTTTAGGAGCATGTGGAAATAAAGAAGAGAGTAAACCTTCGAAACAATCTGCAAGCACAGATAGCGCAGAGCAAATTTACCAAAAAAGTTGTATAGGCTGTCACGCGAAAGATTTATCGGGAGCAACTGGACCGGATTTACGAAAAGTGGGACAGAAATATGATGCAGCAGAGATTGAAAAGATTATTGAAAAAGGTCGCGGTTCCATGTCACCAGGAATCATTCAAGGTGAGGATGCGAAAAAAGTAGCTGAGTGGTTAGCTGAACATAAATAAAAAAGGTAAAGTGGACGAGTTGGTTATATAATCTTATCCCAAAATGATTTTGGGTGAGAACTATGACAGCTCGTTTCCTTTTTGTTGAGTGTAACATAACTGTAACAAAAATGTATCCGAACTGGAAACCGTTTGATGTTACAATGGGGTTTGTAGAATTTTGCTGAAATATATTACATAGAGTAGCGCTGCTAATAAAAAGCATGAATGGAAGCTACCTTCAACAAGAGTGGTTAAGTGAGAATAAAGTTTTTATTTTCAGATGTACAGAAAAGTATTTCGAAAAAAATCATTAAGTATTGGGTGATAAATAATGATAAAAATGACGAATGTTTATAAGGAGTACCCGAATGGTATGAAAGCCATTGCTGGTCTCACAGTTAACATTAAACAAGGTGAGTTTGTATACGTAGTTGGACCGAGTGGAGCCGGGAAATCTACATTTATTAAAATGATGTATCGTGAAGAGAAGCCATCTACAGGATCGATTAATGTAAATGGACTTGTTATTGAAACATTAGCAGAAAGAGATGTTCCATATTTCCGTCGTCAATTAGGCGTAATTTTCCAAGATTTTAAATTACTACCTAAGTTAACGGTATATGAGAATGTTGCGTTTGCCTTAGAAGTAATTGAAGAAGAAAAAGAAGCCATTCGTGAGCGTGTAACAGAAGTTTTAGGTCTTGTAGGTCTTGAGGATCGTGCAGACGCACTACCAAGTGAACTTTCGGGCGGAGAGCAGCAACGTGTTGCGATTGCGAGAGCAATTGTTAATAGACCAAAGGTTGTAATTGCCGATGAGCCAACAGGTAACTTAGATATTGAAACAGCTCTTGATATTATGAAGATTTTTACGCGTATTAACGAGCGTGGTACAACGATTGTTATGGCGACACATAACTCAGATATCGTAAATACAATTCGTCATCGTGTAATCGCGATTGAAGGCGGAAAAATTGTTCGAGATGAGATTGAGGGAGGATACGGATATGAAGGCTAAGACCCTTAGTCGACATTTGCGAGAAGGTGTAAAGAATCTATCACGTAACGGATGGATGACATTTGCTTCTGTTAGTGCAGTAACAGTTACATTATTACTTGTAGGTGTCTTTTTAACAGCGATAATGAATATGAACCATTTTGCGACGAAAGTAGAGCAAGATGTAGAAATTCGTGTACACATTGATCCAGCAGCAAAAGAAGCTGATCAAAAGAAATTAGAAGAAGATATGAGTAAGATTGCGAAAGTAGAATCTATTAAATATTCTTCTAAAGAAGAAGAGCTAAAACGCTTAATTAAAAGCTTAGGTGATAGTGGAAAAACGTTTGAGTTATTTGAACAAGATAACCCACTTAAAAACGTATTCATTGTAAAAGCAAAAGAACCAACAGATACAGCGACAATCGCGAAAAAGATTGAGAAAATGCAGTTTGTAAGTAATGTTCAATACGGTAAAGGGCAAGTTGAAAAATTATTTGATACTGTAAAAACAGGACGTAATATCGGTATTGCGTTAATTGCAGGTCTTTTATTCACAGCGATGTTCTTAATCTCTAATACAATTAAAATTACAATTTATGCTCGTAGTACAGAAATCGAAATTATGAAACTGGTAGGTGCAACAAACTGGTTTATTCGTTGGCCGTTCTTATTAGAGGGATTATTCTTAGGAGTATTAGGATCAATTATTCCAATTGGTCTAATTCTAGTTACGTATAATTCACTACAGAGTGTGTTTAACGAGAAACTTGGCGGAACAATTTTCGAACTTCTACCATACAGTCCTTTCGTGTTCCAATTAGCAGGTTTACTAGTGTTAATCGGGGCTTTAATCGGTATGTGGGGAAGTGTAATGTCAATTCGTCGCTTCTTAAAAGTATAAAAAGTTGCAAACATAATTCGTACAAGCTTATCATATAGTAGAAATAGGTAAAGGCATCACACACTGTGTGATGCCTTTTGCTACACCACCTGTGTGTTTTGGAAAGGGGAATTCCGCATTGAAACGTAGAGTTGCAATTATTGGAATGGTTGTTGCATTTTTAATTGGTGCTGGCGGAATGTTTGCAGGTATGTCTTTATTTGGGGTTAACCCAGCAGAAGTAACGCAAACAATTTCGAGTGGAAATGCTAGTACCGCGCAAGGGAATTTGGCAAAAATTAATGAGGCGTATGCACTAATTGATTCACGTTATGTGGAAGACGTGAAGGATGACAAGTTAGTCGAAGGTGCAATACAAGGCATGTTGTCTACGCTGAAGGACCCTTATTCCACGTATATGGATAAAGAAACGGCTAAACAGTTTAGTGAATCACTTGATCCTGAGCTAGAGGGGATCGGGGCTGAGGTGAACAAAACGGACGGTAAGCTTATTATCGTATCTCCAATTAAAGGCTCACCGGCAGAAAAGATTGGAATTAAACCGAATGACCAAATTTTATCTGTGGATGGAAATAGTGTGAAAGATTTATCACGTGAAGAAGCAGTATTAAAAATTCGTGGTAAAAAAGGAACGACTGTCGCGATTGAAATTAAGCGTGCAGGAGTAGCTGATCCGATTGTATTTAAAATTAAGCGTGAAAAAATTCCAATCTTCACAGTGTTTAGTTCTGTGAAACAAGAGAGCGGAAAAGATATCGGTTATATGCAAATCACTTCTTTTGCTGAAAATACGGCGAAAGAATTTAAGGATCAGTTAAAAGAGTTAGAGAAGAAAAATATAAAAGGCTTAGTTATTGACGTGCGTGGTAATCCTGGTGGCTACTTAAATAGTGTAGAAGAGATACTAGGGGAAATTATGACGGATAAAAAGCCGATGCTACAAGTAGAGCAACGAAATGGTGAGAAAAAGAAATTCTCTACGGAACTGAAAGAGAGAAAGTCATATCCAATTTCAGTATTAATTGATAACGGAAGTGCTTCTGCTTCAGAGATTTTAGCGGGTGCGCTAAAAGAGGGAGAAGGATACGATTTAATTGGTGAAAAAACGTTTGGTAAAGGCACTGTTCAGCAAGCCGTTCCATTTAAAGATGGCAGCAACATTAAATTAACGATGTTTAAATGGTTAACACCGGATGGAAACTGGATTCATAAAAAAGGAATCGCGCCAACAGTAGAAGTGAAGCAACCAGATTATTATCATGCGACACCAATTCAAATTGAAAAGACACTTTCATACAATTCAAATGATGTGCAAGTAAAACACGCGCAAGAAATGCTTAAGAGCCTAGGATATGTACCGGGGCGTGAAGATGGATACTTTAGTAAAGAGACAGAATCAGCGCTGAAAGCATTCCAAAATGCGAATGAGATGGAAGCGACAGGACAGCTGGATAAAAAGACAGCTGAGGCGATTCAAACGAAAATTATTGAAAAAATCCGTTCTGGAGAAAATGATCTACAATTACAATCAGCATTAAAATTAATAGCGAAATAAGAAGAAATACAGGCAGTTTGCTGCCTGTATTTTTTTGTGTTAAACAAACGTTTGTCCAGTTATGATAATATAAAAAGAAAGAATGATATAAATGGTGGTGAATGGGTTCGTGGAGGCATGGATTTTTGAAATAATGCGGGCAGTTGGACGTTTTTTCTTACACCCTGCTGTCTATGTATTTTTAATAAGTAGTATCTTCGTTGGATACTTACGTATGTTACGTGAACGAAAGGATTTTTCCTTTAAAGTTTATGATATTTGGTTTGAACTGCGAACATCTCTATTTGCGGGAGTTGGATACGGATTAATCGTATCTATTATTACAATTGGACTTGGCCTTGTCGTTTCCAAAGCAAGCTTATGGGTCATCTTATTATGGACGTTATTATTTGGATTAACTGCTATGTATCGATATTTATCAGCAGCTTATACATTTAGTATCGCAATTGTATGCGTTCTATTATCTTCTAAGCTACCAGTTTCTTTCTTACAGCTTGGAGAAGGTGAAGAGAATACGATTGTATCTCTTGCTATTTTACTAGGCGTCATGCTCATTGTAGAGGGCTTGTTGATTTCTAAAAATGCAGTAGGATATTCGACGCCGAAGATTAGGAAGGGTAAGCGCGGGTTAAAGATTGGTTTACATGAATCAAAGCGCTTATGGATCGTTCCTATTTTTATTCTTGTACCAGGTGACGCAGTAACACAATTTATTTCATGGTGGCCTGTCGTTTCAATCGGTTCAGATACTTATTCTTTATTCCTTGTTCCATTTTTAATTGGATTTATGAGAAAGATTAGAAGTTATGAGCCAACGGAAGCTTTATTATTTACAGGAAGACGTGTGTACGGATTAGCAGGACTTGTGCTTGTTTTAGGAATCGCAAGTTATTGGTGGCACGTACTTGCAATTATCGCGATGGGAGTTGCAATGCTTGGACGTTTCACAATTTCCATGCAAGAGAAAATTGTGGATGAGACAAGACCGGCGTACTTCGCTGCACGTAATGATGGGCTTGTTGTATTAGATACAATCCCAAATACAATTGGGGCAGAGTTGAATTTACTGCCTGGAGAAGTAATTACGAAAGTAAATGGAGTCATTCCAGGAAGCGCTGAGGAATTTTATGATGCGCTTCAAACGAAGACGACAGGAGCATTTTGCAAGTTAGAAGTATTAGATACTAATGGAGAGCTTCGCCTTGCTCAAACGGCATTATACGCCGGAGGACATCACGAATTAGGAATTGTGTTTGTTCAGCAGGAGCATGAGTGGGATTCGGAAGCGATGTAATAGAAGAAAGGGTATCACCTTGTGGTGATACCCTTTTTGGTTGTGATGGGGCGAGGTTAGCGGTAACTGAAATTTATATCAGCGATTATCCCAATATATCGACTTTCCGGCAAAAAACGACAACTATCGCAAACCTTATTTTGAAGTTTCATAGACGGATAACTTGAATAATTATTTGATAATGGTTATCATTTAGGGAGTCTTTTTAATTTTGGAAAATGGAGGTAAGATATGCTACGTAAATTTTTTTCTTACTATAAACCGTATAAAGGTTTATTTATACTCGACTTTTCTTGCGCAGTTGTCGCAGGGTTACTAGAACTTGGCTTCCCGCTTATCGTAAATCAATTTATTGATAAGTTATTGCCAGGGCAAAACTGGACGCTTATTTTATGGGCTTGTTTCGGTTTACTTGCAGTGTATATTTTAAATGCAGGCTTACAATACGTCGTTACATATTGGGGACATATGCTTGGCGTTAACATTGAAACGGATATGAGGCAGAAATTATTTGATCACATTCAAAAGCTATCATTCAGATTTTTTGACAATAATAAAACAGGTCATTTAATTTCACGTCTTACAAACGACTTAATGGAAATTGGGGAAATTGCTCACCATGGGCCAGAAGATTTATTTATCGCTGTTATGACTTTAGTTGGGGCATTCTCATTTATGATGATGATCAACTGGAAGTTAGCGCTATTAACGTTCTTCGTTATTCCATTCTTATTATGGTTGGCACTTTACTTCAATAAAAAAATGACAGGTACGTTTAGACGTTTATTCTCAGACGTTGCTGATTTCAATGCATGTATTGAGAATAACGTTGGTGGTATCCGTGTTGTACAAGCATTCGGAAATGAAAGGTTTGAGAAAGATCAATTTGCTGTAAACAATGCTCGTTTCCGTACAACGAAATTAATGGCGTATAAAATTATGGCGTTAAATTCATCGATTAGTTATATGCTCATGCGTCTCGTAACGCTCTTCGTCTTAATATGCGGTACATGGTTTGTTCTGCAAGGTGAATT
The DNA here is from genome assembly GCF_019656175.1 of Bacillus sp. BML-BC051. Lineage (NCBI taxonomy): Bacteria > Bacillati > Bacillota > Bacilli > Caryophanales > Bacillaceae > Bacillus > Bacillus sp. BML-BC051. The sequence goes on along the minus strand of NZ_BPLI01000017.1, from coordinate 132,246 downwards.
AACGTACGGTGGATTTATCGGATTCGTTCTATTAACGAATATTTTCTTCCGCCCAATTGAAAAAATTAATGCGGTAATCGAAAGCTATCCGAAAGGGATCGCTGGTTTTAAGAGATATGTAGAGCTTCTTGAAACAGAGCCAGATATTGTAGACTCTAAAGATGCAATGGAAGTTAAACATGTACATGGTGATATTCAATATAGCAACATTACATTCGGATATGAAAATAAAGAACCGATTTTAAATGATATTAGTTTGAAAATACATGCAGGTGAAACAGTTGCTTTCGTAGGACCATCAGGAGCTGGAAAAACAACGTTATGTAGTTTACTTCCACGTTTTTATGAACAATCGTCTGGATCGATTCAAATTGATGGTATTGATACGAAAGATATGACGTTATCTTCACTTCGTAAGCAAATTGGAATTGTGCAGCAAGATGTGTTCTTATTCTCAGGAACAATTCGTGAAAATATCGCTTACGGAAACTTAAAGGCGTCAGAAGCTGAAATTTGGCAGGCAGTAAAACGTGCGCAGTTAGAAGACTTAATTTACTCACAACCAGACGGTTTAGATACTGTTATCGGTGAGCGTGGTGTGAAACTTTCTGGTGGACAGAAGCAACGTCTAGCGATTGCTCGTATGTTCTTGAAAAACCCGCCAATTTTAATATTAGATGAAGCGACTTCTGCATTAGATACAGAGACGGAACTAGCGATTCAAAAATCGCTTGCTGAACTATCTGTCGGCCGTACAACATTAGTTATCGCCCATAGACTTGCAACGATTAAAAATGCAGATCGTATCGTCGTTGTAAATAAAGATGGTATTGCAGAACAAGGTTCGCATGAGGAACTAATTGAGCAAGGCGGAGGATATAGCCGCTTATACGAAGCTCAGTTCAGTTCGTAAATATAATTTCTGCTGAATTAGTGCACCATAAGTAAGTGAAAATCTTATATGGGAGGCTATGAAGCATGATTGTAACAACAACGTCTACAATTCAAGGGAAAGAAATTATTGAGTATATCGATATCGTCAATGGAGAAGCGATTATGGGCGCGAATATCGTTCGTGACCTTTTCGCCTCTGTCCGTGACGTTGTCGGTGGCCGTGCAGGCGCTTATGAAAGTAAATTAAAAGAAGCGCGCGACATTGCAATGGAAGAGATGAAAACTTTCGCAAGACAAAAAAATGCGAATGCAATTGTTGGTATCGACGTGGATTACGAAGTAGTTCGCGAAGGAATGCTAATGGTTGCAGTGAGCGGGACTGCTGTCCGTATTTAAAGTAAAAAGCCGTGCTGATGCACGGCTTTTTACTTTTATTGATGCTATTGTATGTCGAAGTTCCAATATTTCTTGGGAAATGCGGAAGGCCTTGTCGATATATAGGGAAGACATTAGAGCGCTTCTTTACATTTCCGGATTTGAACTAATAATGTTTCGTATTCTTGTTCGAGAGATGTGATGTCATCGTGATGATTTGGTATGGAAATTCCGCTGATGATTTCTGTTAGTTTTGTTTGTAATCGTAATAATTCTTGTTCAGTAACGTTTACAGAATCCCCAGTCGTTCTTTTGGTGTATTGCTCGTAATTACCGTGGAATACTCTAGGTTCACTCTCATCTACTTGTAGAATATGGTCGGCAACAGAGCGAATAAAGGCACGGTCATGGCTAATGAAAAGTATTGTGCCAGGATATTCTTGTAACATGCTTTCTAATTCTTCTTGTGTTGCTAAGTCTAAATAGTTTGTCGGTTCATCAAGCAGAAGCATATTATAGTTTCCTAAAAATACTTTTGCGAGTGCAACCTTCATTCGTTCACCACCGCTTAGAACGTGCACAGGTTTATGAACATCTTCACGGCGGAATAGGAGCCTTGCAAGTATTGTTCGAACGAACGATTCAGTATAATTTGTTTCTTCTAGAACGTTTTCTAAAATGGTTTTATCTGTTTTTAAAATTGATAATGTTTGTTCGAAGTATCCAATTTTACAACTTTTTGAAAGCTGCATGCCACGCTCGTTTGCGAGAAGCATGTTGAACAAAGTTGTTTTGCCGCTTCCGTTTGCACCTAAAATAGCAAGTTTTGCACCAGGGGCAATAGTTCCATTCATATTTTTAAATAGTGTGCGGTCGCTTATTTTCTTTGTTGCTTTATTAAACTGTACTGCCACTTTACTATGAATGGGTGTATGGTATTGCACGTCAAACTGAGCCTGAGAAAGATCTTTTGGCTTTTCTTTCTTTTCTAGTTTTTCGAGACGTGTTTCTAATGCCTTTGTTGCTTTGCTAACCTGTTCTTGCCCATGAGCCCCACTTAACTTATAAAGTTTAGATTCAGATGAACTGAACCGAGTTGGGATTTTTGTCATGTTGGAAGCACGTTGTTTTCTTTGTGAAATGGATTGCTCTAAACGATTTTTTTCTTGTATATATTGCTCATACTTTGCTTGTTTTTGTATTCGTTCACGTTCTTTTTGTTTTCGATAGTTGGAATAATTCCCTTTATACTCTTGAATCATGCCGTCTTCAATTTCAATGATTTTTGTACATATATTATCTAAAAAGTCACGGTCGTGCGATATTAAAACAAGTGCCCCTTTATAAGATAAAAGTGCTTTTTCTAATTGCTCTGTACCGACCATATCTAAGTGGCTTGTTGGTTCATCAGCGAATAAAATGCCTGCATCTTGTTCGAGAGCATGGGCAATCTTTAGTCGCATTCGTTCACCACCGCTTATTGCATCTGTAACGTTTGAAATACTCCATTTTCCTTTTGCGAGAGAAGAAGCGGTTTCCGGTAGTTCTTCGCTAAGCTGAGGAATGATGCTGATAGAACTATGGTGAGTTACTATGCCATTGTCAGCTTCTATTTCTTTACTTAATATTTGTAATAACGTAGATTTACCAGCTCCGTTGACTCCGACAATTCCGATGCGGTCCTGTGCCTGAATTTCCAGTGACGGTAACGTAAATAGTGTGCGATCACCAAAACTCTTTTCAATATTACGTGCGAATAAAATAGTCATAAAAAAACCTCCCTAGTTTCACTAGAGAGGATAAATGTCGCCCTTGCATGTAAAAAATCGTACATAAATAAACGATTTTTTTACATGATCGTTTCGAAAGAAAGTATCGACAAATGGACAGACTAATCCTCTGCTAGTTTTCATCATTTTTTGTTCACTATTTGTGATGGATGAAATAAATAAGAGAATTAGAACTTCATTGGTCAAAGTACCTTCCTTTCATAATGTTACTTTTATTGTATGCGTATACAAAATGGTTTGTCAAAGTTATTTTTGCTTGTGATTTTTGAATTCGTTATTATACAGTTGTGCCTTTGCTAGTGCTTCAGCATCATTTTTGATTTCATCCAATCCATTCGCATCCCCAATAACATACCCTTCAAATGATGAACCAACAAAATCAAAGATGTATTGGAACTGAGCGATAAGCGGTAATGCTTTCAGCTTTGGATTGTCTCCGCCAACGATTACAACGTACATTTTTTTACCTTTCATTTTTTCTTTGAAATGAAGAGATGTATCACGCAAGCTTTGTGACCAGCGATCGACGAAGTTTTTCATATGACCGCTCATTCCATACCAGTATAGCGGTGTAGCAAAGATAATTGTGTCGTGCTCTAGCATGCGTTCAATTAAATGTTGATAGTCATCGTTTACAGACTGGAATCCTTTTGCATCATGACGTTGGTCTGTAATAGGATGGACTGTACGGTCTCGCAAGTAAATTTGTTCTGTTTCGATTCCATCGATCATCGTATGTGTTAAAGCTTCTGTATTTCCGCTTTGTCTTGAACTGCCATGTATAACAAACATGTAATCATTCCTTTTCTTTTGTTTGTTTTAGGAGTGAAACGTGTTTTTGCAAATTCGTTTGAATGCTGGAAAGTAATGAGATTTGCTTCGTTACTTCATTGAGTTTATCTTCATAAAGCGTAAGGATACTGCTGCAAGGATTTTCGTACAGGTGCGGCTCTATTTCGAGGCAGCGCAGCATCCTTGCCGTCTCTTCTAAATTTAAGCCGATTTGTAAGTACATTTGAATAAGCTCCACTTTTTCGATGGCACTTTCATCAAAATCACGGTAGCTATTTGCGAGGCGCTTAGAAGGGAGTAATCCCTTTTCTTCATAATGTCTTAGTGATCTTTCGCTAACCCCGGTTTCTTTTGATAACTCTCCAATTCGCAATGTGTTTCACTCCTTTTACATGTATTGTAAACCTTCACACTAATGTGAAGGTCAACCCTGTTTTTTCGCAAAGGAATCTACATGATTTAAAAACACTTGAATAGCCTTAGACGGGATGAAGTATTTGCCGCGTACGATGGAGAACGGACGGATGAGTTTTTCATTTGGAACTTCTACGTGGAATAGCTCTTTTGCCAGTAGCTCTTTCCGTACGGTCCAATCAGAAAGGATGGCGATGCCAAGCCCAGCACTAACTGCTTCCTTCACACTTTGGATACTACTAAATGTAAAGAATCGTTTCATTTTTAAATGGTGTTGATGAATAAAGCGGTCACTATAAGCGCGTGTTCCAGAACCACTTTCTCTTAATACCCATACTTGATCTTGGAGTGTACTTTCATTTATTTTCTTTGTGCGGAGTAGTGGATGATTTGGCGGGACGACGAGCTTCATTTCATCTTGCATAAACGTTTCAACGTCAACGTCGGCGTATACGACTTGCCCTTCCACTAAGCCGATATCAATTTGATTAGAGCGAAGGCTTTGCAAAACATCTTCTGTATTTGAGATAAAAGTATGAACTTCGACGTGTGGATTTTCATTCGCATAGTTAGCCAGTATTTTGGGAAGTAAGTATTCACCAATTGTAAAACTAGCACCGATGCGAAGAGTTCCTGTTACAACGTTATGTAGCTCGTTAATTTCTTGCTTAGCATCTTCATAAAGAGAGAGCATTTGCTTTGCATGTATATATAATATGTTTCCAGCCTCCGTTACTTGAACGTGCTTCGGAGAGCGCTGAATAAGTGTAGTGCCAAATTCGTTTTCTAAGTTGCGTATATGCATACTTACGCCAGGTTGTGAAAGGTTTAATAATTCTGCTGCACGGGAGAAGTGTTTCTGTTCAACGACAGTAACAAAAATTTTTAAAATGTCTACGTTCATGTAATGGGCTCCTTTCGTTTTTCTTTCATCTTATCATAAGTATTTCTGATGATAGAGATTCAATATTGATATTAAACTTATTATAGAAACTCTCTTATAATGTAAGTAGAAAGAACATGCATGTTCCAATACGATTATTGGAGTGGTTCAAAGTGGAACAAACACTTGTTATACAAAAGAAGAAGGGTTATGGATTTTCGCAAGGAATTGGGATTACACTATTAATCGCAATTGCTGCGAAATATTTAGCAGAGCTTCCGTTTTTAAATATTATGGGACAATTAGTAATTGCTATTCTAATTGGGATGGTTTGGCGTGCGGCAATTGGAGTTCCGCAAGAAGCGATAGCTGGAACGAACTTTGCGAGTAAGAAGTTACTTCGCTTTGGGATCATCTTACTTGGAATGCGATTAAATCTTGTTGATATTGCGAAGGCAGGGCCGAAAGTACTGGTCATCGCAGCGGTTGTTATTACATTTACGATTTTCGTTGTATATGGACTAACGAAAGTATTTAAAGTAGAGAAGAAGCTTGGAATTTTAACAGCGTGCGGAACAGCAATCTGCGGCGCGGCAGCGGTCGTGGCAATTGCACCGCAAGTGAAAGCGAAGGATGAGGAAACGGCAGTCGGCGCAGCGATTATTGCAATTTTAGGTACAATATTTACACTTATTTATACGCTATTATACCCAGTGCTTGGCTTCTCGCCGTACGGCTACGGTGTATTCTCAGGTGCGACGCTGCATGAAATCGCTCATGTCATCGCAGCTGCGGCGCCAGGAGGAAGCACGGCTGTAGACATCGCAGTTATCGTGAAGTTAACACGCGTTGCAATGCTTGTGCCAGTAGCGATTTTAATTGGACTATGGTTTGGTAAGAGCGAAGGTAGCGAGGAAAAAAGATCGTGGCGCGACCTTCCAATACCATGGTTCATCTTCGGATTTTTAGCAATGAGTGCCGTGCATTCGCTCGGTATTATCCCAGAAGTTGTTGCCGGATACATTGTTGTCATTGCTTACATGCTTATAGCTATGGCGATGGCAGGACTTGGTTTAAATGTAGAGTTTAAAACGTTCCGTAAGTTAGGAAGTAAAGCATTCGTGGCGGGGCTGATCGGATCGGTTTGCCTTTCTATTCTTGGCTACGTTCTTGTATATGTATTAGGATTTATGTAGTAGGACGAAGAGGCTGTTCCAAAAGATATTTTGGGACAGCTTTTTTCTTATGATTATTAGTTGAACCAATCGGACTTTAATGGGCAGCCCGACCCCCACCTAACTTCTTACTGCCCATTAAAGCGGGATAAAAATGGAGTTGCACTGATATAAATTGAATTTCTATCGTACTGTGTGAGAGAAGATGCTCAGTGAAACGTTTTTCTAAAATTTGTAAAGATATCTTTACTTGAAACTGGAAAATATTTATAATTAAAGTAAAGATATCTTTACTTTCGAAGGTGGAGCCTATGGGTATGAAAAATAAAATAAAAGAGTTAAGAAAGCAAAATCATATAACGCAAGTTGAAATGGCAAAGGCGATGCAGGTGACGCGGCAGACGATTGTGGCGATTGAAAACCATCATTATAACCCGAGTTTAGAGTTATCCTTAAAGATCGCCAAATATTTTGGGGTGAAGGTGGAGGAAATATTTACGCTAGAGTAAGGGGAGGAAACATGAACGATACTAAAAAGTTATTGATCGGTGCGACTTTTGGATTGTTTTTGGGAGACATTGTAGTTCATATTATGAACCCGGTTATACCAATTTTACCGCTCGTAGTGAGTAACGTTTTAGTAATTGTATTTTTGATAGTGTATACGTATTACAAAAAGCGTAAGTACAGAAAAGAAGAACTTCCGGATATAGATGAGCGAGTAAATGAAAATATAAAAAAATATGTAAATGTCTCATTTGTATTCGCTTTTCTATTGCTTATTGTTTATATTGTTGCAAGTAAAGCAATGGGCAGAGCTGTTATACCAGTGCAAGAAATATTTCTGATATGTAGTTCCTTATTTGCGGGTAGTCTCATCATAGGCGTCATGATAGGAAAACGAGCATAGCGATAGGAGGAATGAAAAATGCAAGATGAGTTTGAGAGATTCCAGTCAGATAAAGCGTTTAAATATGTAGGGTTATTTTTTACGATTAGTTTAGCGGTATGGAGTTTATATAATTTAATAGTTGATGGAAATGCTGGTATGCCGTTTGTTTTATTTGTACTAGGACAGTGGGTGTATTTTCTTGTAAACTATTGGCCGAAGTGGAAATATAGAAATCAAAAAGAGGCTGATCATGTATGAGTAAGCAAGATGCTATAAGGTTTATAGGAAGTTTATTTTTAGCAGGTCTTATTTTAAATGCGAGTTTAATAATGTTAAGTATTTCATGGGGAACAATCTTTATATCAAATGTAGCATTGGTTATTTTATATAGTATTGCGGAATATAGAGAACAGAAGCGTTTGAAAGAAGAGGGAGTACCGTCGATAGATGAGCGAGTTGTGAACAAGATGAAGTCGTATTTTACGATTAGTATTACAAGCTTCGTTTTTTTGTTCATTATGTATCTTTGTGTAAATAAGTATTTAGATAGGCAAGTTGTACATGTAAATGAGTTATTATATATTGCTATTTTTGGTTTATTAATAAGTATGGCATCGACGAGTGTGTTAGCAACAAGGAATAGATAGAAAAAGGGGAACTGGGATGGGATTACCGGTATTATGTGTCGCTACGGCTATTTTTGCTTTGTTTTGGGGAATGCAGAACTTCTCTCGTAATCCAGTACCAAGTATTTGTATTATGCTTGGTACTGTAGGTTTATCATATTATTTATTAGTTTCAGCTCATTACCATAAAACAGCAACGAGTGTTGTCGTTGGAGCACTTATTTTATTTTGTGGGCGCGCTGTACAAAAGGGATTATTTCCGTGAAAGCTGTTTATACGAAGAGTATAAACAGCTTTTTGTATTTTTTTAACAAAAGTATTGAAAGTGACGTTACGTCATCTTTTATAATGAAGGGGAAGAGGTGATGGTAGTGATTTCAATACAACAATTGACGAAGGAAACAGGGATAACAGTACGTACATTACGTTATTATGATCAAATAGATTTATTAAAGCCGAGCGGGAAAACAGAAGGCGGGCATCGTTTATATAGTGAAGCTGACGTAATACGTCTCCAACAAATTTTATTTTTAAAGGAAATGGGATTTTCATTAAAAGAGTCTGCGAATATGTTAGTAAAAGGTGAGCTTAACTTAAAGGATTCGCTTGAAAAACAACTTCGGTTTGTACAGGAAGAACAAAAGAAATTCAATCGAATGGAGCGCGTTTTACAAGCAGTTGTTTATTCGGTAGATGTGGAGGGAGAGCTCGATTGGAAAGTTATGTTTGAACTGATCCAGCTTTCGAAACAGTCTCCTCGTATACGTGAAATATTTCAAAATGAAGTATTTTCAAAGGAAGAACAAAAGTTGCTTCATAATTTGCCAAATATGAGTGAAGAAGATCCGAATGTTTTAGAATGGGTGGATTTATTAAAGCAATTACGCACTTTTATGAAAGACGGTAAAGAAGCTGCAAGTGATGAGGTGCAAGGGGCAATGAAGAGATTAATGCAGAAGTGTTTAGAAATGGCCAATGGTGATGAAGCGTTTTTAGATAAGTTATGGGAAGTTAGAAAATCGAAGGAAGATTCACAGAAAATGAGCATGTATCCAATTGAAGAAGAACTTTTATTATATATGGATGAAGCTTTTCGTATATATGATGAGAAGGAGAGGGATAAATGAGTATACTCGCAGAATATCGTTGGTACTTTTTAATTGGGGCAGAGATTGTATTTTGGTTATCAGCTATCGGTTTCTTTTTACTCCGTTACGGATTCCGTTTGAAGAAGGCAAGCTTTATTATGGGGATTGTACTCCTCATAAATGAAGTGTTTATTTTAACCGTAGGGGTAGTGGATTATTATCAAACAGGAAAGTTCTCTAACTTTCAAATCATTACGGTAATTATTTTATTGTATGCAGTTTTCTACGGGAAAAAGGATTTGAAGAAGCTTGATATATTTGCGCAAAAGCTAGTTGCGAAATGGCGGAATGAACCAGCGCCAATTATGGAAGAACACGTAGAATTAACAGGTATGGCTTATGCGAAGCAGGAAATAAAAAATTGGGTATTACATCTTGTTTTATTCGTTGTTGTGCATATTTTCTTTTTCTTTCTGTACGGTTTTGTCCCGTTTGAACAGTGGCATAATTGGTTAGAAACGGGGATTGTTTTAAATGAAAAAGCAAGTCGTGTTAGCCAAGTTTGGGCGATTATACTTTTAGTGGATACAGTTATTTCATTTTCATATGTTCTTTTCCCGAAGAAGGAAAAAGGAAAAGAGAAGCTACTTTCGTAGAGGAAAGTAGCTTTTGCAGTATACAAATGATTTTTATAGAGCGGATGACAATAGGAAAAAGAAGTGGTTTTATATGCCTACTTCTCTTTAGTTTAGTAGCATGCTCACAACCTAACATTACAATTGATAAGAAGAATGATGTCATTGTAAAGGAAGCAGGAACTTCCAATCTAGATAAATTTGAAAAGTTCGTTTTGAATGTGGAACAAGGGGAAGTTGATAAAATAAGAATTGTACATTATACACATGAAGGTGATCCGGTTTTTCAAACGTTAGAGTATAGTGGAACAGATATAATTCATATGTTAGATAATAGACAAGATCGATTTGCTGGTAATCATACAGGTATGAATGAAGATAGCTGTAAAAGGATTGTTAAAGAGTGGCGTGAAGCACAAATGGCTTATAGGTTAATAGATTGTGCGAATGAAAGTGGGCGCAATGGATATGATTTATTATATGTACCTAAAAAATAGAGTTAGTAGAGGAAGGAAGATTTGACTCCTTCCTTTTTCTATGTATATATTGTCGAAAATTTTACCGAATATCTGTTCGTTTTTTTAGGTTTTTTATGGGCGTTCGTGGTAAAATAATAATACAGATTTTTATGAGGAGGTCGGAACTTAAGTGGAACATCAATTTGAAATTATTTCAGCGTATTCCCCCCAAGGTGATCAGCCGGTAGCTATAGAGAAGCTTGTAGAGGGAATTAATAGTGGAAAGAAAAAGCAAGTGTTGCTTGGAGCGACAGGAACGGGTAAGACATTTACGATTTCAAATGTCATTAAAGAAGTGCAGAAGCCAACACTTGTCATGGCTCATAATAAAACGTTAGCGGGACAGTTATATAGTGAGCTGAAAGATTTTTTCCCGAATAATGCAGTTGAATATTTTGTTAGTTATTACGATTATTATCAGCCAGAAGCGTATGTGCCGCAAACAGATACGTTTATTGAAAAAGATGCGCAAATTAATGATGAAATTGATAAATTGCGTCACTCAGCAACGTCTGCACTATTTGAACGGGACGATGTAATTATTGTTGCGAGTGTTTCGTGTATATATGGTTTAGGTTCTCCAGAAGAATACCGCGAGTTAGTTGTTTCACTTCGAGTTGGTATGGAGAAGGATCGTAATCAATTGCTTCGTGAACTTGTTGATGTGCAGTATGGACGTAATGATATTGATTTCAAGCGTGGTACATTCCGTGTGCGCGGAGATGTAGTTGAAATCTTCCCAGCATCACTTGACGAGCATTGTATTCGAATTGAGTTTTTCGGTGATGAAATTGATCGTATTCGCGAAGTAAATGCGTTAACAGGTGAAGTATTAGCAGAACGTGATCATGTAGCAATCTTCCCAGCATCTCACTTCGTTACACGTGAAGAAAAGATGAAGGTCGCTATTGAAAATATCGAAAAAGAATTAGAAGAGCGTTTAAAGGAATTAAATGATAATGGCAAGTTGTTAGAAGCGCAGCGTATAGAGCAGCGCACACGTTATGATTTAGAAATGATGCGCGAGATGGGATTTTGTTCAGGGATTGAAAACTATTCCCGTCATTTAACACTTCGTCCGGCGGGTGCAACGCCATATACGTTATTAGACTATTTCCCGAAAGATTTCTTAATCGTTATGGATGAGTCACACGTATCGGTACCGCAAGTAAGAGCGATGTATAACGGGGACCAAGCACGTAAACAAGTGCTTGTAGATCATGGATTCCGTTTGCCATCAGCTTTAGATAATAGACCGCTTACGTTTGATGAATTTGAAGAGAAAACGAATCAAGTTATTTACGTTTCGGCAACGCCAGGACCGTATGAGTTAGAGCAGTCACCGGAAGTAATAGAACAAATTATTCGTCCAACAGGGCTTTTAGATCCACCAATTGATATACGACCAATTGAAGGACAGATTGATGATTTATTAGGAGAAATTCAAGATCGCATTGCAAAAAATGAACGTGTATTAATTACGACTTTAACGAAGAAGATGTCAGAGGATTTAACGGATTACTTAAAAGATGTAGGAATTAAAGTAAACTATCTTCACTCTGAAATTAAAACGTTAGAACGTATTGAAATTATCCGTGACCTTCGTCTTGGTAAGTTTGATGTACTTGTCGGTATTAACTTATTACGAGAAGGGTTAGATATTCCAGAAGTATCACTTGTAGCTATTTTAGATGCTGATAAGGAAGGCTTCTTGCGTTCAGAGCGTTCATTAATTCAAACAATCGGTCGTGCAGCACGTAATGAAAACGGCCGCGTAATTATGTACGCAGATCGTATAACAAGATCGATGGGAATTGCGATTGAAGAAACGCAGCGTCGTCGTACGATACAAGAGGCTTACAATAAAGAGCACGGTATTACGCCGAAAACGATTCAAAAAGGCGTGCGTGATGTTATCCGTGCAACGACAGCTGCTGAAGAGCCGGAAACATATGAAGCAGCACCAGCTAAGAAGATGACGAAAAAAGAGCGTGAAAAGACAATTGCGAAGATGGAAGCAGAGATGAAGGAAGCAGCAAAAGCGTTAGATTTCGAGCGTGCAGCTGAATTAAGAGATTTACTATTAGAATTAAAAGCGGAAGGGTGAACAGAGTGAGCATGAGCAAGGATTTTATTGTTGTAAAAGGTGCTAGAGCACATAACTTAAAAAATATTGATGTAACCATTCCGAGAAATCAGCTTGTTGTTGTGACAGGATTGTCTGGTTCAGGGAAATCATCATTAGCGTTTGATACGATTTATGCAGAAGGGCAGCGCAGATACGTAGAATCGTTATCTGCGTATGCGCGCCAGTTTTTAGGGCAAATGGATAAACCTGACGTGGATACGATTGAAGGCTTATCTCCAGCGATTTCAATCGACCAAAAAACAACGAGTCGCAATCCACGTTCAACTGTCGGAACGGTAACGGAGATTTATGATTATTTACGTCTACTATTTGCGCGAATTGGTACGCCGATTTGTCCGAATCATGGTATTGAAATTACATCACAAACAGTAGAGCAGATGGTAGACCGTGTACTTGAATATCCTGAACGTACGAAATTACAAGTGTTAGCTCCTATCGTTTCTGGACGTAAAGGTGCACATGTGAAAGTGCTTGAAGATATTAAGAAGCAAGGGTATGTTCGTGTACGTGTTGATGGTGAAATGCTTGATGTATCTGAAGATATCGCGTTAGATAAAAACAAGAAGCATTCCATTGAAGTTGTAATTGACCGTATTGTTGTAAAAGAAGGGATTGCAAGCCGTCTTGCGGATTCTCTTGAAAGTGCATTAAAGCTTGGCGGGGGCAGAGTGTTAATTGATGTAATGGGAGAAGAGGAACTTCTATTTAGTGAACATCATGCTTGTCCACATTGTGGTTTTTCAATTGGAGAATTAGAGCCGCGCATGTTCTCATTCAACAGTCCATTCGGAGCATGTCCTTCTTGTGATGGACTTGGTTCAAAGTTAGAGGTAGATTTAGAACTTGTCATTCCGAACTGGGATTTATCATTAAATGAACATGCGATTGCTCCATGGGAACCGACAAGCTCACAATATTACCCGCAGCTTTTACAATCTGTATGTAATCATTACGGCGTTGATATGGATATGCCTGTGAAAGATATACCGAAAGATTTATTTGATAAAGTGTTGTACGGAAGCGGAGAAGAGAAGGTTTATTTCCGCTATGTAAATGAATTTGGTCAAGTAAAGGAAAATGAGATTTTATTTGAAGGGGTTATTCCAAATATTGAACGTCGTTATCGTGAAACGAGTTCGGATTATGTTCGTGAGCAAATGGAGAAATATATGGCAGAGCAAGCTTGTCCGAAGTGTAAAGGTGGACGCTTAAAGCCTGAGAGTTTAGCTGTTTTCGTTGGTGATAAAACGATTGCTGATGTAACGAAGTATTCTGTTCAAGAAGTACAGGAATTCTTCTCAAATGTGGAGCTAACGGAGAAACAACAAAAAATTGCTCATTTAATTTTAAGAGAAATTCAGGAGCGCGTTGGATTCTTAGTGAACGTTGGTTTAGATTATTTAACGTTAAGTCGTGCCGCAGGAACTTTATCAGGTGGTGAGGCACAGCGTATTCGTTTAGCGACACAAATCGGTTCTCGTCTGACTGGCGTACTTTACATTCTTGATGAGCCTTCTATCGGTTTGCATCAGCGTGATAACGATCGTCTTATTCGCACATTGCAAGAAATGCGTGATTTAGGAAATACGTTAATTGTCGTTGAGCATGATGAAGACACGATGATGGCTGCTGATTATTTACTTGATATCGGACCTGGTGCAGGTATTCACGGTGGTCAAGTTGTGTCAGCAGGTACGCCAGCTGAAGTGATGCAAGATGATAATTCGCTAACAGGTAAGTATTTAAGCGGTAAAGAGTTTATTCCGGTTCCACTTGAAAGACGTAAAGGTGACGGACGTAAAGTGGAAATTATCGGTGCGAAAGAGAATAACTTAAAGAATGCAAAGATGTCATTCCCGCTTGGTACGTTTGTAGCGATAACGGGTGTATCTGGTTCAGGTAAAAGTACGATGATTAATGAAGTATTATATAAATCATTAGCGCAAAAGTTATATAAAGCGAAAGCGAAGCCAGGTACTCATAAAGAAATTAAAGGTCTTGAGCATTTAGATAAAGTAATTGATATCGATCAATCGCCAATCGGGCGTACACCACGTTCTAATCCAGCGACGTATACAGGTGTATTCGATGATATTCGTGATGTGTTTGCACAAACGAATGAAGCGAAAGTGCGCGGATATCAAAAAGGACGTTTCAGCTTTAATGTAAAAGGTGGACGTTGTGAAGCGTGCCGTGGTGATGGAATTATTAAAATCGAAATGCACTTCTTACCAGACGTATACGTTCCATGTGAAGTTTGTCACGGTAAACGTTATAACCGCGAAACGTTAGAAGTGAAGTATAAAGATAAGAACATTTCTGAAGTGTTAGGGATGACAATTGAAGACGGGGTAGAGTTCTTCGCTAATATCCCAAAAATTAAGCGTAAACTTCAAACGCTTGTAGATGTAGGGCTTGGTTATATGAAATTAGGGCAGCCAGCTACGACGTTATCTGGTGGAGAAGCGCAGCGCGTAAAATTAGCTTCTGAATTACACCGTCGTTCTACTGGGCGTACGTTATATATTTTAGATGAGCCAACGACTGGTTTACATGCACATGATATCGCGCGTCTTCTAGAAGTTCTGCAACGTCTTGTTGAGAGCGGTGAGACGGTGCTTGTAATTGAACATAATTTAGATGTAATTAAAACAGCTGACTATATCGTTGACCTTGGACCAGAGGGCGGAGACAAAGGTGGACAAATCGTTGCTTCCGGAACGCCAGAGCAAGTAGTGAAAGAAGAGCGCTCGTATACAGGTAAGTATTTAAAAGATATTTTAGTTCGTGATAAAGCAAGAATGAAAGAGAAAATAAAAGAAGTAGAGTTATCACAATAAGTGTATTACTAAAAACCGAGTGGAAATGCCACTCGGTTTTTAGTTCATAGGGGGAGAAAATGGAGTTCGCAGATGTTTTAAGAAAGAAAAATATGAAAGTAAGAGAGTTTCAAAATTGGGGTGTTTATTTTCGTAAGCGCTGAGAGGATAACTTTGCAAATCATTTAAGTGGTGAGGAAAAAGAAGACATTTTCCTATATGGAGATAAGTATGCATGTGGCTATCTTTGGCACATATTTAGTTATGAGAAAAAGGAATGTTTAGAAGGGACGGAAGCAGAGGGTGCGTTTCATAATGAAGTGAAAAAGGATTGCTGTATATTCTATCAACATTGTGATGATGTACTGCTAATAAAAGATGCGAGTTTAGTACATATGGATGATATATTGTGTGAGAGGGACGATATATATAAAGGGGATATCTATATTGTAGACAAAGCGTTCACTTGGACCTTTGTGAAAACGCATGAACATAGATGGTGTGGCCCTTATTTTGCGAGGAAATGTTAGTAGGTATACAAGCATGGAGAATAGAATAAGTTGATATAAGTGTTTGTATGATACTTGCGTTTATTATCTATTAGCGTATGATGAAATATATATGTCAAAAGGATGTGTAAGAAAATGAGATGGATTGTATCACTTCTTGTAAATAGCGTTGTGTTAATCGCTGTATCGGGACTTTTAAAAGGGATTGCGCCAGACGCGTTTTACGTAGCAAATATACAAACTGCAATTATTGCGAGTATTATCTTGGCTGTTTTAAATGTGTTTGTAAAACCGTTTTTAATTTTAATTACGCTACCAATTACGGTTGTAACTTTCGGGTTTTTCTTAATTGTTATTAATGCGATTACGTTAAAAATAGCAGATTCATTATTAGGAGATGCATTTAATATATCAGGATTTGGTGTAGCGATCGTTGCAGCAATTTGTATTTCAATTTTTAATATGATTATTGAAAAGGTAATTGTGGAACCTCTGTACGAAAAAAAGAGAAAATGACAAAAAGAAAAACATTTCATGATGTGTATGAAATGTTTTTTTCTATTTATTAGAAACCGTATTTCTTGTTTCCAGAAAAAAATGGTACAATATCCGGTAGAATGGAATTTTACATCAAATGAGACTGAACCCGCAGCGGAGTGGAGGTTTATACATATGCCGAAAGTAAGGACAAAAGATTTAATTGAACAATTTCAATTGGAGTTAATAAGTGGTGAAGAAGGAATTCATCGTCCGATTGATACAAGTGATTTATCACGACCGGGAATTGAAATGGCAGGATTTTTTACATATTATCCAGCTGATCGCGTACAGCTTCTTGGCAAAACGGAGCTTACGTTCTTTGACACGTTAACGTCAGAGCAAAAGCAAGAGAGAATGAAAGCGCTTTGTACTGAGGAGACGCCATGTATTATTGTAACTCGTAATCAAGATGTACCAGATGAGTTACTACAAGCATCGCGTGAATCAGGTATGCCTTTATTACGTTCTTCTCAAACGACAACAAGATTATCAAGTCGTTTAACAAACTATTTAGAAGGTAAGTTAGCACCAACAACAGCTGTACATGGTGTGTTAGTGGATATTTACGGCGTTGGTGTTTTAATTACAGGTCAAAGTGGTGTCGGTAAAAGTGAGACAGCTCTTGAGCTTGTAAAACGTGGTCACCGCCTTGTTGCGGATGATAGTGTAGAAATTCGCCAAGAAGATGAAGACATGTTAGTCGGAAGCTCGCCAGATTTAATTGAGCATTTATTAGAAATTCGTGGTCTAGGCATCATTAACGTTATGACGTTATTCGGTGCAGGGGCAGTGCGAAATTATAAGCGTATTACGCTTGTTATTAATCTTGAAATTTGGGATCAAAAGAAAAATTATGATCGCTTAGGTCTTGATGAAGAGAAGATGAAGATTATTGATACAGAACTTACGAAGATTACACTTCCAGTTCGTCCTGGTCGAAACTTGGCTGTTATTATTGAAGTAGCAGCGATGAACTTCCGTTTAAAACGTATGGGAGTTAATGCAGCACAACAGTTCTCTGAACGATTAATGAGTGCGATTGAGTTGGGGAATCAGGAGTAAACTTTGGAGAGGGAGGTCATACATATGCTGTTAGGTTCTGTACCACAGCTTGACCGCGTAGCGATCCAACTTGGACCGTTTCCTGTTTATTGGTACGGGATTATTATCGGGACAGGTGTGCTATTAGGTCTTTGGCTAGCAACTCGCGAGGGAGAAAGGCTAGGTATTCCAAAAGATACATTTGTTGACCTTGTATTAATTGCAGTACCGATCGCTATTCTATTTGCGAGAATGTACTATGTTATTTTTGAATGGGAATATTACGCGCAAAACCCGAGTCAAATTATTAATATTCGTCAAGGTGGCTTGGCGATTCATGGTGGTTTAATTGGGGCTGTTATTACAGGGATTCTTTTTGCGAAACGCCGCGGGGTTTCATTCTGGAAGTTGGCTGATATTGCTGCGCCAAGTATTTTACTAGGACAAGCAATTGGCCGATGGGGAAACTTTATGAACCAAGAGGCACATGGTGATGAAGTAACGAGACAGTTTTTAGAAGGCCTTCATTTACCGGATTTCATTATTAATCAAATGTATATTGATGGTGTGTACTATCATCCGACGTTTTTATATGAATCATTATGGAATTTTGCAGGTGTCATTTTATTACTTGCATTACGAAAAGTGAACTTGCGACGTGGGGAACTGTTCTTTACATATTTAATTTGGTATTCAGTA
This sequence comes from Bacillus sp. BML-BC051, assembly GCF_019656175.1. NCBI lineage: Bacteria > Bacillati > Bacillota > Bacilli > Caryophanales > Bacillaceae > Bacillus > Bacillus sp. BML-BC051. Next base: position 114,407 of record NZ_BPLI01000017.1, on the reverse strand, counting down.
GGGCGCTTCTTCGTAGAAGGCTTACGTACAGATAGTTTAATGCTAGGACCACTTCGTATCGCACAAGTAATGTCAATTGGCCTTGTTGTTATTTCTATTATTTTCATTATTGTGAGACGAAAAATGGGGCAAGCTGATAAAAGATATTCGGAAAATTAGAGAAAAGTAGCATCTTATTATGAGATGCTGCTTCTTTCATATTCAGGAAAGAGAAAGGACTAAGGCAATGAGAATAAATACAGTGTTATTTGATTTAGATGGAACGTTAATTAATACAAACGAACTTATTATTTCTTCTTTTTTACATGTGTTACATACATATTATCCAGATCAATATAAACGTGAAGATGTATTACCATTCATCGGCCCGTCTTTACATGACACTTTCAGCAAGATTGATGAGAACAAGGTTGAAGAGATGATTACATGTTATCGTCAATTTAACCATGAGCGTCACGATGAATTAGTGGAAGAATATGAAACTGTATATGAAACAGTTCAAGAGTTGAAGAAGCAAGGCTATAAAGTTGGTATTGTTACAACGAAAGCGAGACAAACCGTTGAAATGGGATTAAAGCTGTCAAAGCTTGATGAATTTTTTGATGTTGTCGTGACAATTGATGATGTAGAGCATGTGAAGCCACATCCAGAGCCACTTCAAAAAGCGCTTGAGTTATTAGATGCGAAACCGGAAGAAGCATTGATGGTTGGGGATAACCATCATGATATTGTTGGTGGGCAAAATGCGGGTACGAAAACAGCTGCTGTCTCATGGACGTTGAAAGGTAGAGCGTATTTAGAGGCTTACAAGCCGGACTTTATGCTAGATAAAATGAGTGATTTGCTACCGATTTTGTCTAATATGAACCGGTCATAAAGGTCCAAGTAAGTTAGTAGAGGAGCGAGCTAAGTGCGACGGACAACGCGCTATCCTGTTTTGGGAGAGAATTCATTATGGAATGTGTATAAAACAGTGTCCTTTTGGAAGGTAATGAAGAACTTTATTATTATCCAAATTGCGCGTTATACGCCATTTTTATCCGTTAAGAATTGGTTGTACCGCACATTCTTACGGATGAAAGTAGGAAAGAAAACATCATTTGCGCTTATGGTAATGCCGGACATTATGTTCCCAGAAAAGATAACTGTGGGAGAGAATTCGATTGTCGGCTATAACACAACGCTTTTAGCACATGAATATTTAATTCGTGAATATCGACTTGGGGAGATCATCATAGGAAATGAAGTGATGATTGGAGCGAATACGACTATATTACCAGGTGTAAAAATTGGGGATGGCGCGATTATTTCAGCTGGCACACTTGTTCATAGAGATGTCCCAAGTGGTGCTTTCGTGGGTGGAAATCCAATGCGTGTTATTTATACGAAAGAAGAAATGGATGCTAGAGAAGGTTGATGCCAAAAATGTAACATTTCTCTTCTTTTTTAATGAATAAAAAGGAAATAATTGAGTATAATATACTGTTTTGTTTTTTACGGAATCGTTTATACTTATAGATAGAAGAATGTGTGAACGAAGAAAACAAAAAACTGGAGGATATATGGGGAAAAATCAAGGAATATATAAGGAGAACGGACAAGTTATCTCTTTTAATCAATTAGCGGACTTCTTTTATAAAAAAGGGATGAGGGCTTACAAAGGGCAAAAATTGCAAGATGCAATTAAATATTTTCGAAGAGCGGCACAAAGTGAGAAGGAGCCGTTTATTTTATGTCAATTAGCAACAGTATTATCTGAGGCTGGTGAATATCAAGAGTCGAATCAAATCTTCTTTAAGCTTGTTAGATCTAATCCAGAACTTGAACAGTGCTATTATTTTATTGCAAATAATTATGCATATATGGGGCTATTTCAGCAGGCGAAAAAGTATGCGGATCGCTATTTAGAAGTTGCAGAAGAGAAGGAATTTGTAGAAGATACATTAGAATTACTTGAAATTATGGAAGAAGAAGCGATGGGTGCGGAAGAGATTGAGGATGAAGATGATCTAATTGTTATGCAGGAAGAAGCGAATCGTTATATTCGTAACGGACAATTGGAAGAAGCAATTGCTACATTAGAAATTGTTACGAAAGATTATCCGGAATTTTGGTCGGGTCATAATAATTTAGCCATTGCACATTTTCAATCTGGTAATGTAGATAAGGCGCTGAAATTAACGGAAATGATTTTAGAGAAAAATCCTGGCAACATACATGCGCTTTGTAATACGCTTATTTTTCTATATTCAATTGGAGAGCATAAACAAGTAGAAGCGTTAGCGGAGCAGTTAGTCTCAGTATATCCAATTTCGTTCGAGCATCGTTTGAAACTTGGAACGACCCTTGCCACAATTGGTCATTTTGAGCCTGCATATAAATGGTTCAAAGTATTAAAGCGTCAAGGGTACGAGGGAGACGTTAGTTTTTATTATTGGTTTGCATATTCTGCTTATATGGTGAAAGATCAGCAAGTAGCTGAAAAAATGTGGCAACATGTTGTAGAATTGCACCCTGATAAAAAGGGGAAAGAGCCGTGGAATGCGCTGAATTTAGCAGATGAAGGACAAAACGTATTATTTGAAGAATTACGAAAATCATTTCAGCAAAGTGGGACGCTAGAGGAACAAATGCTAGCTTTATATTTAATGAATGAATTGTCCACGCCAGAGAAGGTGGGATTCTTCTTTGATGTAACGCAGGCGAAGAACGGTGTTCCAATCGTATCGCAACTTGCAAAGTATTTCTTTTTACTTAATAGCCATAAGAGCATTCCGGCTGATTTACAGCAATTTGAACAGTGTGCGCGAATTGCGGATGCTTTATATAATTATACGAAAAAAGATGATGAATTAATCGAAGAGTGCTTACAATTTTGGTTCTGTACGTTCATACGTTTATATACATCTGGGGCAGTTTTCACAAATGTATACGGCTGGTCAGCTGCGGTTGAATATATCGTACGCAGCGAACAAGGAAATAAGATGACACAGTCGGAGCTCGGAGATGTATATAATGTATCTGTAGCGACTGTTCGAAAGTATGTGCAGGCTGTTAAGCGTACGCACACATAGGGTAAGCAAATCATTGGGAAAAAAATGATGCTAACAGTATAATGAGGGTAACTTAATTGTGTAGGAATGAATAGGAGTGAATAGTGTGTCAGAAGAAAAAATTTATGATGTCATTATTATTGGTGCAGGACCAGCTGGTATGACAGCTGCAGTATATACATCTCGTGCGAATTTAAGCACATTAATGCTTGAGCGTGGTATCCCAGGTGGCCAAATGGCAAACACAGAAGATGTAGAAAACTACCCAGGTTATGAGTCTATTTTAGGACCAGACTTATCGAATAAAATGTTCGAGCATGCGAAGAAATTTGGTGCTGAATATGCATACGGTGATGTGAAAGCAGTCATCGATGGTAAAGAATACAAAACAATTATTGCTGGTAAAAAAGAATATAAAGCACGTGCAATTATCGTTGCAAGCGGTGCAGAGTATAAAAAAATTGGTGTGCCAGGCGAAGCTGAACTTGGCGGACGCGGTGTATCATATTGTGCAGTATGTGATGGGGCTTTCTTTAAAGGAAAAGAACTTGTAGTTATTGGTGGCGGAGATTCTGCTGTTGAAGAGGGTGTGTTCTTAACACGCTTCGCATCGAAGGTAACAATTGTTCACCGTCGTGACACGCTTCGTGCACAGAAAATTTTACAAGATCGTGCTTTCCAAAACGAGAAAGTAGATTTCATTTGGAATCATACTATTAAAGAAATTAACGATGCAAATGGTAAAGTAGGAAGCGTAACACTTGTAGACGTAAACAGTGGAGAAGAGAAAGAAGTCAAAACTGATGGCGTATTCATATACATCGGTATGTTACCATTATCAAAACCATTTGTTGAACTAGGTATTACAAATGAAAATGGTTACCTTGAAACAAACGAGCGTATGGAAACGAAAGTTCCAGGTATTTTCGCAGCTGGTGATGTTCGTGAAAAAATGCTACGTCAAATTGTAACTGCAACTGGTGATGGTAGTATCGCAGCACAAAGTGCACAACATTACGTAGAAGAATTATTAGAAGAACTAAAAACTGTATCAGAAAAGTAAGGGATAACATACCTTTTGAGAAGAAAGCTACCGATAGGAGCTTTCTTCTTTTTTGTGAAAATGTCAAAGTTTTGTCAAAAAATATTAGGATTATAAGCTTTCTTATTGATATACTGGACTTTACGGAAAAATCACTATAAGAAATGAGGAATTTATTCAGTATGGAATGGCGTAATATATATCGTGGATTTTGTATGGGCGTTAGTGATTTAATTCCTGGTGTGAGCGGCGGTACAATCGCTGTTGTGTTAGGAATTTATGAACAATTACTTGCGGCAATTAGTGGATTCTTTAGTCGTGAATGGAAAAAACATTTAGGATTTTTAATTCCCCTTGCAGCTGGTGTGGCAGCAGCGTTTTTAACATTAAGCCACGTTATTAAATATTTACTTGCAAATCATTATGAACCGACTCAATTTTTCTTCCTCGGTTTAATTATTAGTATATTACCGATGTTAATGAGAGAAGCTGATGCAAAGTCTTCGTTTAAAGGTAAGCACATTGTTTTACTAATCGTTGCAGCAATTCTTGTTGCGATTACAGCTTTCTTTAAGCCAGATAAGGCAGCAGATCCAATTACAACGTTAACAATTTTAAATGCAATTGGTTTATTTTTCGCAGGATGGATGGCTAGTATGGCCATGTTGCTTCCTGGAATTAGTGGATCATTTATTTTATTAATTATTGGTGTGTATCCGACGGCAATTAATGCTTTAACTACACTGAACTTACCTTTAATCGTAGTTATCGGTGCTGGTGTTATGGTAGGATTCGTTGTAAGTAGTAAAGGAATTAGTTTCTTGTTAGATCGTTATAAAAGTATGACATTTGCGGCAATTATTGGACTTGTTATCGGCTCAATTGTAATTGTATTCCCTGGTATTCCAACTGGAGGATTTTCAATTATAAGTTCAATTATTACCTTTATTTTAGGATTTGCGATTGTTACTTATTTCGGTAAGAAATAAGGACTTTAATCCCCTTGGCGATAAAAATCGTTAAGGGGATTTTTCATGCTATTCATTGAAAGTCTAGGCATTTACATTGCTTGTTCTAGAAAGCTTTTTTAAAATTGTTGAGTAGCAGTACTTAGCGAAAGGGGACTGGCTCCTTCGTTGTAGCAAACTGTTTTTGATAGTATAATGAAATGAGTATGCAGTGAGAAATTTACTGCAAGTAGCTGAGGTGAAGAAACATGCAAAGAGTGACAAACTGTGTGTTAATTAGAGATAATGAAGTGCTCTTACTCCAAAAACCTCGCCGAAATTGGTGGGTTGCACCAGGCGGGAAAATGGAGCGTGGTGAGACTGTAAGAGATTCCGTTGTTCGCGAGTATCGTGAAGAAACAGGTATTTATTTAAAGAACCCAGCGTTAAAAGGGGTCTTCACCTTTGTCATCCAAGAAGGTGATAAAGTTGTTTCTGAATGGATGATGTTCTCCTTTTTAGCGACAGATTTTGCAGGAGAAAACAAACTAGAGAGCGAAGAAGGCATCATTGGTTGGCATACATTTGACAAAATTGATGATTTAGCAATGGCGCCAGGAGATTATCACATTATTGATTATTTAATTAAAGGAAATGGCATAATCTACGGTACATTTGTATATACCCCAGATTTTGAGTTGCTTTCATATCGATTAGATCCGAGTTAAACCGTCAAGGAGAGGATACGATGACAGAGAATAATGATATAAAAATGGTAATTATTACAGGAATGTCTGGAGCTGGAAAGACAGTAGCTTTACAAAGTTTTGAAGATTTAGGATATTTCTGTGTTGATAATTTACCACCGATGTTATTGCCAAAGTTTATTGAGCTTATGGCGGATTCAAAAGGAAAAATGAATAAAGTAGCACTTGGCGTTGATTTACGTGGCCGAGAGTTTTTCGAACATTTATGGGGAGCGCTTGATGATTTATCAGAACGCACATGGATTATTCCTCATATTTTATTCTTAGATGCGAAAGATGGCACGCTTGTAACGCGTTATAAAGAAACGAGACGTTCGCATCCACTTGCACCAACTGGTTTGCCGTTAAAGGGAATCGAAATGGAGCGCAGCTTATTAACTGATATGAAGGCACGAGCGAATATTGTGCTTGATACATCGGATTTAAAACCGAAAGAATTACGTGAAAAAATTGTTCATCTGTTTTCAACTGAAACTGAGCAAGCATTTCGTGTAAATGTTATGTCATTTGGATTTAAGTACGGTATTCCAATTGATGCAGATTTAGTATTTGATGTTCGTTTTTTACCAAATCCATATTACATTCCACATATGAAGCCATTAACAGGACTAGATGAGGAAGTTTCATCGTATGTGCTGAAATTTAATGAGACACATAAGTTTTTAGAGAAATTGACGGATCTTATTACTTTCATGCTGCCTCATTATAAAAGAGAAGGCAAGAGTCAACTTGTAATCGCAATTGGATGTACAGGTGGACAGCATCGTTCTGTTACGCTTACAGAATACCTTGGGAAACATTTGAAACCAGAGTATAGCGTTCATGTATCTCATCGTGATGTGGAGAAGAGAAAGGGCCATTAAGGGATGAAAAAGGAGAGAAAACCTAAAATTGTTATCATGGGAGGCGGTACTGGACTCTCTGTTTTATTACGAGGATTAAAACAATATCCAGTTGATATTACAGCAGTTGTTACAATCGCGGATGATGGTGGCAGTTCAGGTAGATTACGTGATGAGCTAGAAATTCCACCCCCAGGTGACATTCGTAACGTACTTGTTGCGTTATCAGATGTAGAGCCGCTGGTGGAAGCTTTATTCCAGCATCGTTTCACAACGGGAGACGGTCTGAAAGGTCATGCGTTAGGAAATTTATTATTGGCGGGTATGACCTCGATTACAGGAGACTTTTTCCATGCGATTACGGAAACGAGTAAAGTATTAAACGTCAGAGGACGTGTGTTACCGGCAGCGAATCAAAGTGCGGTACTTCATGCGGAACTAGAAGATGGAGAAATTGTAACAGGTGAATCAAAGATTCCTTATTACGGAAAGAAGATTAACCGCGTCTTTTTAACTCCAGAAGATGTAGAGCCGTTACATGAAACGTTGGCTGAGATTAAACGAGCTGATTTACTTGTTTTTGGTCCAGGAAGTTTGTATACGAGTATATTACCGAATTTAGTTGTTAACAAAATTGGGGACGCTGTTCTTGCTGCAAAAGCGAAGAAGGTATATGTGTGTAATGTTATGACGCAAGCTGGTGAAACGATGGGATATACTGCGTTTGACCATGTGCAGGCGTTACATGATCATTTAGGTAAACCATTTATCGATACTGCAATTGTAAATAACCGTGATATTCCTTGTGAATTACGTCAGTTATATGAGGAAGAAATGTCGGCACCAGTTGTAGTAGATGAAGAACGTTTTGCAGAGAGTAATATTGATGTCATTCAAGATCAATTAGCGAAGTATGATGATCGTGTTGTCAGGCACGATACATTAAAACTAGCTTCTATTTTATATTCACTGTTGTAGATGTGCGTTGCCTCGTTTGAGGTAACGCTCATCCTTTCATATAGGACAAGATTTTTGTTCCAAAGTAATCGTATAAGGAGGTGTTGACTGTGTCATTTGCATCAGAAACAAAGAAAGAGTTGACGAATCTTGAGATGAAGGAATGCTGTGAGAAAGCAGAATTATCAGCGTTACTTCGAATGAACGGATCGCTTTCTTTTTCAAATCGTCGTCTATCTATCGATATTCAAACGGAGAATGCGGCAATTGCAAGAAGGATTTATACGCTTTTGAAAAAAGGATATGACGTGACGGTAGAATTACTTGTTCGTAAAAAAATGCGATTGAAGAAAAATAATGTATATATTGTGCGGCTTGTTGAGAAGTCTCGTGAAATATTAGCTGATCTTCATATTGTTCGAGACGACTTTTCATTTATCCGAAATATATCACAAGAATTGATTGAGAAGAAATGTTGTAAACGATCGTATTTACGCGGTGCATTTTTAGCAGGTGGTTCAGTAAATAACCCAGAAACATCATCTTATCATTTAGAGGTCTTTTCGTTATATAAGGAACATAATGATGCTATATGTGAACTGATGAACGGATTTGATTTAAATAGTAAGACGTTGGAAAGAAGAAAAGGGTACATTACGTATTTGAAAGAAGCAGAAAAGATTACGGAGTTTTTAAATATTATAGGTGCTCATAATGCACTTTTAAGATTTGAAGACATTCGAATCGTTCGCGATATGCGTAATTCAGTAAATCGTTTAGTGAACTGTGAAACAGCCAATTTAAATAAAACAATTGGTGCAGCGCTAAGGCAGATTGAAAATATCCGTTATATTGATGAGACAGTTGGTCTTGATATATTGCCAGATAAACTGCGAGAAATTGCACAATTACGAAGAGATTATCAAGATGTAACATTGAAAGAGTTAGGCGAGATGGTATCCGGGGGGAAAATTAGTAAATCGGGTATTAATCATCGTTTGCGTAAAATCGATGAGATTGCAGAGAAATTACGCGCGGGGGAAACGGTAGCAAAAAAATAAGAGGTTAAAGGGGAAATGGAGCTGTGGTTCAAAAAAGAGTTAAGGTTTCATTAAAAAACGGTTTACAAGCACGTCCGGCTGCGTTGTTTGTACAAGAGGCCAATCGCTTTCATGCGGATATCTTTATCGAGAAAGATGGAAAGACAGTGAATGCAAAGAGCATAATGGGGATTATGAGCTTAGCAATTGGAACTGGTAGCATGATAACAATTACAACAGAAGGTTCAGATGCAGAAGAAGCTTTAGAAGCATTAGCTGCATATATACAATAAAAAGTTATCGCGCATGTGCGATAGCTTTTTTGTTTGGTTGTTTGTTATTGGGAGGCTGGGGTATGCGAGTGCGGAGGCCATACTATAAAAAAAGCGCCCTGTTATAGGGCGCTTCCGCTTTAATTCTATCCAGCTCCAGCGGCTAGAATCTCCGGTTGTTTCGCTTTTACCTTCGAGGCAAAAAGAGCGCCTCAGATGTAAAAGCTCCAACACCCTGCGATTCTAAACGAGCCGCTTCCGCTTTAAATTCTATCCAGCTCCAGCGGCTAGAACAGTCGGTCGTTTCACCCCTTCATTCGAGGCAAAAAAGCGCCTCGGAATCAGGGGTTCCAACTTCCTCCTGTTCTAAACGAGCCGCTTCCGCTTTAAATCTATTAACGATTTGTAAAGATCTTATCGATTAAACCGTATTCTAAAGCTTTTTCTGCTGTCATGAAGTTGTCGCGGTCTGTGTCGCGTTGTAGTACTTCAAGTGGTTGACCCGTGCGGTCAGCAAGAATTTGGTTTAGTTTTTCACGTAAGAATAGGATGCGTTTTGCAGCGATTTCGATTTCAGTCGCTTGACCTTGTGCTCCGCCAAGTGGTTGGTGAATCATTACTTCACTGTTTGGAAGTGCATAACGTTTTCCTTTTTCACCTGCTGCAAGTAAGAATGCACCCATAGATGCAGCCATACCGATACAGATTGTTGATACTTGTGGTTTAATAAACTGCATTGTATCGTAAATTGCCATACCTGCTGTGATAGAACCACCAGGGCTGTTGATGTAGATGTGAATATCTTTTTCTGGATCTTGAGATTCCAAGAATAAAAGCTGGGAAACGATTGAGTTAGCTACGTTGTCATCAATTGCACTACCAAGCATAATGATGCGGTCTTTTAATAGTCGAGAGTAAATATCGTAAGCGCGTTCTCCACGATTTGTTTGTTCAATTACTGTAGGAATTAAATTCATCTGTTATTTCCTCCTTCTAAAGCTTTCTTAGTCTTATAATACAATTATGGTCAATAAAGGTCAAACGAAACCACTTTAAATCAAAAAAATATGTAGTTGTACCATGAAATATTCGCTATGTTTTTGAAATTCCCTGCTTATGTATCTTCAACATCATAACCGAATTACATAAATTTAAACGTTATAAAAACTGTAGAAAAAAAGAAAAGAACGCCTTTTTACTACAGCGTTCTTTCGATATTTATTCTTTTAAAAGATAGGTTACTTTATTTAAAATCTTTTCGATGTTTTTCGCGTTTTTACTATACATTTCGCTTGCTGATTTCGACTTTGTTTCTAGGGAAAATAGTTCAAGATCAGCATGACATTTTTTTAAAGATGCTAATAATAAAGGCTTGTTTTGAGGAGAAGGCATTTGTAGTTTGTCATTATAAATGTCAATAGTAAGTTGCCCATATGAATCCACTTGACCGAGAAAGACATTTTCAATAACAACACCGAGCTTTTCTAGTTCAGAATGTAACCAAGCACGGTTATGTCCGCTTGAGGATAAAGGTTCATCTAAGACATTTCCATCCATAATAACAGTTTGTGGTTCTTTTTCATTTGGTACTTTTAAGCCGATGTCTTTTGCTGTAAGTGGCTGAGAATCTTTCTTTAATAGTACATTTAATTCTCCGCTCGGTTCTAAGACAGCAAATTCGACTTCAGCTACGCTGAAAGCATTTTTTCCACGAAGAAGTTCCAGTAATTCGTCACTTGTATATTTTTCTTTCTTTAAGTTGTCTTCAAGTATCTTTCCATCTTTTATTAGTACGGTAGATTTTCCTTCAAAAAAATCTCGAGCTGTTTTGTTCTTTAAAGAGAGGATTCCTGTTAAAAAAGGTACCACAGCGAAAATGAGTATCGCAAAGACGCCGTGGAAAAATTTTGAATCGAGCCCTGTAGATACTTGGGCAGCAATGTCACCGATTGTCATTCCGGCTATGTATTCAAAAAAGGAGAGCTGAGAGATTTGTCTTTTCCCTAACCATTTTGTAATAGCGAATAAAATAATTAATATGAATACAGAGCGAAGAATGACAAGTGTCCATTCCGGCAGGTGAGACATAGTCATTTCCTCCAGTCTACTTAAAACCCTTTATATTGAGGTTCTTCACGTTCTAATACTGAAACTCTATTCTGTAAATCAGTGATGATGTTGTCCATTTCTAACATGCATTCATGAAATACACGTTTTGATTCCGCGTCTTGTGAATTTAGTGAAAGAGAGCTTAAACTTGCTTGAGCACCTCTTACACTAGCGAGGCAGGTTTTAACGCTAGCGATAACTGTCATAAGAACACCTTATCCTTTCGGTTTGAATAGCAATGCACCAATGAAGCCGAAAATAATAGCTGCTGATACACCGGCGCTCGTTACTTTAAACATACCGGTGATGACGCCGACGATGCCATGTTTTGCAGCTTCTTCCATTGCGCCGTGAACGAGGGCATTACCGAAACTTGTAATAGGTACAGTTGCCCCGGCTCCAGCAAAATCAATTAATGGTTCATACAGGTTGAATCCGTCCAGTATAGCGCCGACAACAACAAGTGTTGCCATTGTATGAGCGGGTGTTAATTTGCCGACATCAAACATAAGTTGTCCGATTACACATATGAGTCCACCAATGACGAAAGCCCAGAAAAAAATCATTGCGTTGCACCTCCAAATTCAATCGAAACGGCATGAGCGATACACGGAATCGTTTCTTCTTGTTGGAATGTAAGTGGAGATAGTAAAGCGCCTGTCGCAACGACAAGTATTTTTTTGAACTCTCCTCTTTTCATTCGGTTTAATAAATGACCGTACACGACTGTTGCGGAACATCCTGGTCCACTTGCCCCAGCTATGACTGGTTGTCCGTCTCTGTAAATAATGATTCCGCAATCTTGGAATTGTTCGCTCGTTACTTTTGTTCCGTGTTTATGTAGTAGGTCGTAGGCAATTTCGCGACCGACATGTCCAAGGTCACCTGTTACGATTAAGTCGTAATAAGAGGCGTCAATTTGTCGTTCGCGTAAATGAGCTTCAATCGTATCGACAGCCGCTGGGGCCATCGCACCACCCATATTAAAAGGATCTGTTAATCCCATATCAATCACTCGTCCGATTGTTGCAGATGTTACTCTAGGACCATGTCCAGTGTCGCTTAAAATAGCTGCGCCAGCTCCGGTTACTGTCCATTGTGCGGTAGGAGGTTTTTGGCCGCCATATTCAGTTGGATACCGGAATTGTTTTTCTACAGCGGCATTATGGCTGGATGCCCCGGTTAATAAATATTTTGCGCCTTTTGCATTTACAATGCTTGCCCCGAGTGCTAAGCCTTCCATTGAAGTAGAACATGCTCCGAATAATCCGAGGTATGGTGTTCCGAGTGTACGGCAGGCAAAGCTTGTTGGAGTGATTTGATTAATTAAATCTCCTGCAAGTACAAATTGAATATCGTCTTTACGAAGCTTGGCTTTTTCAGTAGCACGGCTACAAGCTTCTTCGAATAAAATTTTATGGGCTTTTTCATAGGAATCCTGTCCGAGCCATAAATCTTCATGAAGGATATCGAAGTCTTCTGGAATGTTCCCTTTTGCTTCAAACGGTCCACCAACGACTCCTGTTGAAATAATAACGGGCTTATTTTCAAATACCCACGTTCGGTGTCCTTGTAACATTTATAGCCCTCCCCATTGAACGAGAATCGTTTTAATAAGTGCGATGACGAAAGCTGAAAATACACCAAATAAAATAACAGAACCGGCTAATTTAAACATATTTCCTCCAACGCCGAGTACGAACCCTTCAGTTCGGTGTTCGATACATGCGGCAATAACAGAGTTACCGAATCCAGTAACGGGTACAGCTGTGCCTGCTCCAGCAAACTGCCCAAAGCGGTCATATATACCGAATCCAGTTAGCAACATGGAGATGAAAATAAGAGTTGCGACTGTTGGATTTCCTGCGGAACGCTCAGTGAAATCAAAATATGTGATATAAAACGTAGAAATGAGTTGTCCGATGAAGCAAATAAAACCACCGACGAAAAAGGCTTTTATACAATTTTTCAAGACAGGGCGCTTCGGTTCTCGTTCTTGCTCGGATTTTTTATACTCCTGTTGTACAGGGGTTAAGTTCTTATCTTTACTAGACATTGCGATCCTTCCTTTTCTTTTAAAAAGCGTTAAGTGTTAGACTCCATTTTTTTTCCGATGAGTTTTAATTGCTTATTAATCTCATCTTTAGATACTTTTTTTTCCTTAATCTTTCTTTCAAGCTTTTCGAGTAACATAAAGATTTTTTTATCTGTACTTACACGAACATCGAAAGTAGGATGTTCATCACTTAGCTGCTTTTGAAGCTTCTTACGTAAAGGTTTTAATCCAAACCTTTCGTGGTGCTCCGGTGTAACTGCTATGTAGAGATCTAAATTTGAATTCACTGCTGTGCTTTTTATAATTTCATCCATAGCGAGAGCCCTTTTCTTGGCTCCTTGTGATATAGATTGATTAAAGGATTCCGTACTCGTCTTTGTTAATTTGGGACCTTTCTCTTTCTCCGTTCGTTTTGCTTCTTCTTTCACTTTTTTATCTAAGGGACTATTATCACATCCGGTAAAAGAGCTACATAGAAGGGCAAATAACGCGGTTATGAGGCCGAGTTTTCGCATGATTATCATTCCATTTCTATTGCAATATGTAATGTGATAGAAAAAGGATGACTGCATATCATCCTTTTTCTATTTCACAGCATGACGAATACGTTATTGCTGTGAGTATTGTGGTTCTTCTTGTTGGACTTCTTCAACGCGTGGATTTAAAGAATCGATAATCGTTTGCGTTTGCTCTGCAGCTGTTTGGAAAAGTTGCTTTGCTTGTTGGTTATCCGTATCAAGAGCGAATCCCTCTAAGCTCGCTTGTGCACTTTTTAATCCAGAAACAGTTTGCTTTAGTTTTGTAATTACAGTCATTGAATGAAGCCCCCTTTGGAATATCAATTCAAAGGTTATAATTTGTGAGTTGGGGTGAATTTATGATTGGAAAATTTAGGAGAGAGTGCTTAGTTAATATACTACTAACTAAGGTGCATAAAGGATTACGGGGATATTTTTATTGATTTAGATGGATTTTATTGCTATTATTATGGAAAGAAAATGAAGTGTTTTCTATAATCATGCGCCCATAGCTCAGTCGGATAGAGCGGTGGTTTCCGGTACCACGTCTGCCGGGGGTTCGAATCCCTCTGGGCGCGTCAAAAAGTCCTAACTTACGTATTGTAGGTTAGGACTTTTTTATTTCCCTCTTGTTATATCTAGTAATAAGATTTACTATTAGTACTTGATAATAAATTTTTTGGTTTATTATTTTCTTTCAATATTATTCAAATTTCAGTTGTAAGTTGTAAATCTCATTAATACATATAAATTAATAATATTTTGGAATGGGTGTCTGTCATAGGATTCTCCTTTTACCAAACTTATTGTACAATAGAAACAAGGGGGAGATTAGTTTGAAGGCAAGTCTTTTACAAGAACAAAGCTTACGTTTGGCAATGACACAAGAGTTAAGGCAAGCGATTACAATGCTCCAGTATAATGTACAAGAATTATCGGAGTTTTTGTATGAGCAATCGTTAGAGAATCCCCTTATTGAGTTAGGTGGTTTTGAGAGGGAGAAGAAAAAGAGCTCTAACAACAGTAAAAGTACCAGCAAACAAATCGAGAATCAGATGGAAATCTACAGTGTGGATTCTACAACGATTCAGCAACATTTATTAAATCAAATACAGTATTATAAAATAGATGAAGAAGAGCGAAAGGTAGCTTCTTTCATTATTATGAACATGGATGGAAATGGATATTTACAAGAAACGAACGAAGAGTTAGCAGATCTCCTTTCCGCACCGCTTCATGTAGTCGACCGCTCTGTAGAGCTTGTCCAATCACTCGAGCCAGCAGGGGTAGGGGCGCGTAATATTCAGGAATGTCTAACCTTACAATTGAAGCGCTTACAAAGACGGAATGGATTAGCGGAAGAGGTTATAGAGGATCACTTCGCTTATTTCGTGAAGAAAGATTGGCGAAAGCTCGTTCAAGTGTTGAAGTGTAGTAATGAGGAATTGCAATCGGCGGTGAACTGTATTACGTCATTACAGCCGAAACCAGGTCTTGCGTTTTCTTCTGATAAACCACTTTATATCGTGCCTGATATGGCGGTGAAAAAAGATGGTGATCGTCTCGTTTTACAAATGAACGAGAGAAATATGCCGAGAATTGAAATTCATTCTGAGTATAGTGCGCTTCTGAATAATAGTGAAAGTGAAGTAGCATCTTACGTATCAGAAAAGTATCAGCATGTGCAGTGGATTATGCGCAGCTTAAAACAGAGAAAACAAACGCTTCTGCAAGTGATGACCATTATTATGGAAAAACAACATGATTTCTTCTGGGAAGGTCCAGAACATTTAAAGCCACTTGCTTTAAAAGAGGTAGCGGAAGAGTTAAGTGTGCATGAATCTACAATTAGTCGTGCAACGCGAAATAAATATGTGCAAACACCACACGGTTTATTTGAGATGAAATCGTTCTTTAGTAATGCTGTTTCGACTACTGAAGATGAAGCAGTTTCTACAAAGCGTGTGAAACGATTTATCCAAACGCTTGTTGAGGCAGAGAATAAGAAAAAGCCACTTTCAGATCAAAAGATTTCAAAATTATTAGAAGAAGAGCATGAAATCGTTATTTCTCGAAGAACAGTGGCAAAGTATAGAGAACAAATGCACATTCCAGCGTCGTCATTGCGAAAAACGATCGGATAGGTGAAGAAAATGAAAGTTGTACTGTATACAAAAAAAGATTGTGGTCTTTGCGTGCAGGCGAAACAAGTTTTACAGGAAGTTCAATGTGAATATTCTTTTCATATTGAGGAAATAGATATATATGAAGATAATGACCTTTTAGAAAAGTATCACCTAATGATTCCGGTTGTAGAAATAGGCGGAAAACAGGTGGAATATGGTAACATTCACAAAGGTGTCATAATAAACTATATAAAGAATGCAGTTAAGAGTTGAATAAGTTTCTATCTCCTGTTACAATAATACACGTAGCAGGGATTATTTTTTTAACCTATGTGGGACGCAAAATGTCACTACGGGACGAAAAGTGACCACAAGGAAAAATGAACCAATGTAGTGAGGAGAAAAGATATGCGCTCATGGATTCAGAACACAAAAAAATTATTACCTGATCTGCTACCTGTTATGCAAACGAGAATGCAAATTCTTCAATACATTAGGCTCATGCAGCCGATTGGAAGAAGAAATTTGTCAGCAAGTCTCGGTATGACAGAACGAGTATTGCGAAGTGAAGTTCAAGTTTTGAAAGAACAAAACTTAGTTCACGTCGCTTCTTCTGGAATGACTTTGACAGAAGAAGGAACAGCTTTAGTTCTTGCTTTGGAAGACTTTATGAAAGAAATTTCCGGGTTAAAGGTTTTAGAAAAGCAACTTAAGGAAACATTAGACTTGGATGAAGTTTTCGTTGTCCCTGGTGATAGTGATGAATCACCTTGGGTCAAACTGGAGATGGGCCGTGCTTGTGTGACTTGTATAAAAGACCGTCTGACAGCGAATAATATCGTTGCTGTGGCTGGAGGAACTACGCTAGCTGCTGCTGCGGACATGATGCAGCTTGATTGCAAAGATTTACATATGCTATTTGTCCCAGCACGTGGTGGAATTGGAGAGGGCGTCGAATTAGAAGCCAATACCATTTGTGCCAAGATGGCGCAAAATACGATGAGTAATTATCGCTTATTGTATGTTCCAGACCATGTTAGTAGCGAAGCATATGCGTCTATTGTGACAGAGCCTTCCGTGAAAGAAGTTCTTGAGTTGATTCGATCTTCCAATATCGTCATTCATGGAATAGGTGATGCGTTAACAATGGCACGTCGCAGAAATACTTCAGAAGCAGACTGGTTAAAGATTCAAGCAAGCGAAGCAGTTGGCGAAGCTTTCGGTTACTACTTTAATGAACAAGGAAATGTTGTTCATAAAGTAAGAACAGTTGGTATGCAACTTGAGGATTTACAACATGTATCTCACGTTGTTGCAGTCGCTGGAGGTTCTTCAAAGGCAAAGGCAATACAGGCTGTAATTAAACAAGGGCACACTTCAATTCTAATTACAGATGAAGGTGCAGCAAAACAGTTAACAAAGGGTATTACCCTTTAATATAATCCCCCAAGGAGGAAATTCAAATGACTAAAATTGGTATTAATGGATTTGGACGTATCGGACGTAACGTATTCCGCGCAGCTCTTAACAACTCTGAGGTAGAAGTAGTAGCAATCAACGACTTAACAGATGCTAAAACATTAGCTCACCTTTTAAAATATGACACAGTTCACGGAACTTTAAATGCAGAAGTATCTGCTAACGAAAACAGCATCGTTGTTAACGGTAAAGAAATTAAAGTTATCGCTGAGCGTGACCCAGCTCAATTACCATGGAGCGACTACGGAGTAGAAGTAGTAGTAGAATCTACTGGCCGTTTCACTAAAAAATCAGACGCTGAAAAACACTTAGGTGGATCAGTTAAGAAAGTTATCATCTCAGCTCCAGCTTCTGACGAAGATATCACTGTAGTTATGGGTGTTAACCACGAACAATACGATGCAGCTAACCACAACGTAGTATCTAACGCTTCTTGTACTACAAACTGTCTAGCTCCATTCGCTAAAGTATTAAACGAAAAATTCGGCGTAAAACGCGGAATGATGACAACAATTCACTCTTACACTAACGACCAACAAATCTTAGACTTACCACACAAAGATTTACGTCGTGCTCGTGCAGCAGCTGAAAACATGATTCCAACATCTACTGGTGCAGCTAAAGCTGTAGCATTAGTATTACCAGAACTTAAAGGTAAATTAAACGGTGGCGCTGTACGTGTTCCAACTGCTAACGTTTCTCTTGTTGACTTAGTTGTTGAACTTGACAAAGAAGTAACAGTTGAAGATGTAAACGCAGCATTCAAAGCAGCAGCTGAAGGCGAATTAAAAGGTATCCTTGGATACAGCGAAGAGCCATTAGTATCTATCGACTATAACGGATGTACTGCTTCTTCTACAATCGATGCATTATCTACAATGGTAATGGAAGGTAACATGGTTAAAGTACTTTCTTGGTACGATAACGAAACTGGTTACTCTAACCGCGTAGTAGACCTAGCTGCATACATGACTTCTAAAGGTCTTTAATTCTTAATTATATAAGTAATCAATGACAAAACGAGGGAGAGGGTTTGTTCCCTCTCTCTCTTCTTTCGTTTTAAAAGCAAATGTGTTAAGCTTTTGAGTGGGTTTTGTCAATCCTAACTAGTAGTCGGAGGGAAATCCAATGAACAAAAAATCAATTCGTGACGTAGATTTAAAAGGTAAGCGTGTATTTTGCCGCGTTGATTTCAACGTACCTATGAAAGAAGGCAAAATTACAGATGAAACTCGTATCCGTGCAGCTCTTCCTACAATTCAATATTTAGTAGAGCAAGGTGCGAAAGTTATTTTAGCAAGTCATTTAGGCCGTCCAAAAGGTCAAGCAGTAGAAGAATTACGTCTTACTCCAGTAGCAGCACGTTTAGGCGAGCTTCTTGGTAAAGATGTTAAAAAAGCAGACGAAGCATTCGGACCAGTTGCACAAGAAATGGTTGCAGCAATGAACGAAGGCGACGTATTAGTTCTTGAAAACGTACGTTTCTATGCGGGCGAAGAAAAGAACGATGCAGAACTTGCGAAAGAATTTGCAGCTCTTGCTGACATCTTCGTAAACGATGCATTCGGTGCAGCTCACCGTGCTCACGCTTCTACAGCAGGAATCGCAGACTACCTACCAGCAGTATCTGGTCTATTAATGGAAAAAGAGTTAGATGTATTAGGTAAAGCACTTTCTAACCCAGAACGTCCATTCACAGCTATCATCGGTGGTGCGAAAGTAAAAGATAAAATCGGTGTAATTCGTCATCTATTAGACAAAGTAGATAACTTAATCATCGGTGGCGGACTTGCTTACACATTCGTTAAAGCTTTAGGTCATGAAATTGGTCTATCTCTATGTGAAGACGACAAGATCGAACTAGCTAAAGAATTTATGCAACTTGCAAAAGAAAAAGGCGTAAACTTCTACATGCCAGTTGATGTTGTAATCACAGAGGAATTCTCTGAAACTGCAACAACTCAAATCGTAGGTATCGACTCTATCCCTTCTAACTGGGAAGGCGTGGACATCGGTCCTAAAACACGTGAAATTTATGCAGATGTAATTAAAAATTCTAAGCTTGTTGTATGGAATGGACCAATGGGTGTATTCGAAATGACTCCATTCGCAGAAGGTACAAAAGCAGTAGGACAAGCATTAGCAGATGCAGAAGATACATACTCTGTTATCGGCGGTGGTGACTCTGCAGCAGCTGTTGAAAAATTCGGTATGGCTGATAAAATGAGCCACATTTCTACTGGCGGCGGTGCGTCATTAGAATTCATGGAAGGTAAAGAGCTTCCAGGTGTAGTTTGTCTTAACGACAAATAAGTAGCAGCCAAAGAAAAAGGACGGTGCAAAGCATGCGTAAACCAATTATCGCAGGTAACTGGAAAATGAATAAAACTCTATCTGAAGCAGTTAGCTTCGTAGAGGAAGTTAAAGGTCAAATCCCAGCAGCTACAGCTGTTGATGCAGTAGTTTGCTCTCCAGCTCTATTCTTAGAGCGTTTAGTAGCAGCGACTGAAGGAACTGATTTACAAGTAGGTGCACAAAACATGCACTTCGAAAAAAATGGTGCATTCACTGGCGAAATTAGCCCAGTAGCACTTAGCGACTTAAAAGTAGGCTACGTAGTACTTGGCCACTCTGAGCGTCGTGAAATGTTTGCTGAAACAGACGAGTCAGTAAACAAAAAGACTCTTGCTGCATTTGAACATGGTTTAACACCAATCGTATGTTGTGGTGAGACTTTAGAAGAGCGCGAAAGCGGAAAAACATTTGATCTAGTAGCAGGTCAAGTGACAAAAGCACTTGCAGGTTTAACAGAAGAGCAAGTTAAAGCAACTGTTATCGCTTATGAGCCAATCTGGGCTATCGGTACAGGTAAATCTTCTTCTTCTGCAGATGCAAACGAAGTATGTGCGCACATCCGTAAAGTTGTTGCAGAAGCTGTTTCTCCAGAAGCTGCAGAAGCTGTTCGTATTCAATACGGCGGTAGCGTAAAACCAGAAAACATTAAAGAGTATATGGCACAATCTGACATCGACGGCGCTTTAGTTGGCGGTGCTAGCTTAGAGCCTGCTTCGTTCTTAGGTCTTCTGGGGGCGGTAAAATGAGAAAGCCAACAGCTTTAATCATTCTTGATGGTTTCGGACTACGTGAAGAAACTCATGGGAATGCTGTAGCACAAGCTAAGAAACCTAATTTTGATGGTTACTGGAACAAATTCCCTCACACAACGCTTACAGCTTGTGGTGAGGAAGTGGGTCTTCCAGAAGGTCAAATGGGTAACTCTGAGGTTGGTCACTTAAATATCGGTGCTGGCCGCATTGTATATCAAAGCTTAACACGCGTAAACGTTGCAATTCGTGAAGGTGAGTTCGATCAGAACGAAACGTTCCAAAATGCAATTAAAAGCGTAAAAGAAAAAGGTACTGCTCTTCATTTATTCGGTTTACTTTCTGACGGTGGTGTGCACAGCCACATGAACCATATGTTTGCTCTTCTTCGCTTAGCAGCAAAAGAAGGCGTGGAGAAAGTTTATATCCATGCATTCTTAGATGGCCGCGATGTTGGACCACAAACAGCAAAAGGTTATATCGATGCAACAAATGAAGTGATTAAAGAAACAGGAGTAGGACAATTCGCGACTATCTCTGGTCGTTATTACTCTATGGACCGTGACAAGCGTTGGGATCGCGTAGAAAAATGTTACAGTGCTATGGTGAATGGTGAAGGCCCTACTTATAAATCAGCAGAAGAGTGTGTAGAAGACTCTTATGCAAATGGTATCTACGATGAATTCGTATTGCCGTCTGTAATTGTTAACGAAGATAACACGCCAGTTGCAACAATCAATGATGATGATGCAGTTATCTTCTATAACTTCCGTCCAGACCGTGCAATTCAAATTGCTCGTGTATTTACAAACGAAGACTTCCGTGAGTTCGATCGTGGTGAAAAAGTACCTCACATTCCTGAATTCGTTTGTATGACACATTTCAGTGAAACTGTAGATGGTTACGTGGCATTCAAGCCAATGAATCTTGATAACACATTAGGTGAAGTTGTTGCGCAAGCGGGATTAAAGCAACTTCGCATCGCGGAAACTGAAAAGTATCCGCACGTTACATTCTTCTTTAGCGGTGGTCGTGAGGCTGAATTCCCAGGAGAAGAGCGTATCTTAATTAACTCACCGAAGGTTGCAACGTATGACTTGAAACCTGAAATGAGCATTTACGAAGTAACGGACGCTTTAGTAAATGAAATCGAAAATGATAAACATGATGTTATCATTCTTAACTTTGCGAACTGTGATATGGTTGGCCATTCTGGGATGATGGAACCAACAATTAAAGCAGTAGAAGCAACTGACGAATGTTTAGGAAAAGTTGTAGAAGCGATTCTTGCAAAAGATGGTGTAGCACTTATTACTGCTGACCATGGTAATGCTGATCAGGAGTTAACTGCTGATGGTGAACCAATGACAGCTCATACAACTAACCCGGTTCCTTTCATCGTTACAAAAAATGACGTAGAGCTTCGTGAAGGTGGTATTTTAGGAGATATCGCCCCAACAATGCTTACACTTTTAAATGTGGAACAACCGAAAGAAATGACAGGTAAAACAATTATTAAATAATTTGCTTATATAAAAAGGAGAGAATTTATTATGTCAACAATTATTGATGTTTATGCTCGCGAAGTCCTTGACTCTCGTGGTAACCCAACTGTAGAAGTAGAAGTTTACACAGAAAGCGGCGCTTTCGGACGCGCTATCGTACCAAGTGGTGCATCTACTGGTGAGCACGAAGCAGTAGAATTACGTGACGGTGACAAATCTCGTTACCTTGGTAAAGGTGTTCTAAATGCAGTAAACAACGTTAACGAAGCAATCGCTCCAGAAATCGTTGGTTTCGACGTAACTGATCAAGCTGGTATCGACCGTGCTATGATCGAATTAGATGGCACTCCAAACAAAGGTAAACTAGGCGCTAACGCTATCCTTGGTGTATCTATGGCAGTAGCTCACGCAGCAGCTGACTTCGTAGGTCTTCCATTATACCGTTACCTTGGTGGATTCAATGCAAAACAATTACCAACTCCAATGATGAACATCATCAACGGTGGTTCTCACGCTGATAACAACGTAGACTTCCAAGAGTTCATGATCTTACCAGTTGGTGCTCCAACATTCAAAGAATCAATCCGTATGGGTGCTGAAGTATTCCATGCACTTAAAGCTGTATTACATGACAAAGGTCTTAATACTGCAGTAGGTGACGAAGGTGGATTCGCTCCAAACCTTGGTTCTAACCGTGAAGCATTAGAAGTAATCATCGAAGCTATCGAAAAAGCTGGTTACAAAGCTGGCGAGAACGTATTCTTAGGAATGGACGTTGCTTCTTCTGAGTTCTACAACAAAGAAACTGGTAAATATGACCTTGCAGGCGAAGGCCGTACTGGCTTAACTTCTGCAGAAATGGTTGATTTCTACGAAGAGCTTTGCAAAGACTTCCCAATCATCTCTATTGAAGATGGTTTAGACGAAAACGACTGGGATGGTCACAAATTATTAACTGAGCGTATCGGTGATAAAGTACAATTAGTTGGTGACGATTTATTCGTAACTAACACGCAAAAACTTGCTGAAGGTATTGAAAAAGGTATCTCTAACTCAATCTTAATTAAAGTTAACCAAATCGGTACTTTAACTGAGACTTTCGAAGCTATCGAAATGGCTAAACGTGCTGGTTACACAGCAGTTGTATCTCACCGTTCTGGTGAAACTGAAGATGCTACAATCGCTGACATCGCAGTTGCAACTAACGCTGGCCAAATCAAAACTGGTTCTATGAGCCGTACTGACCGTATTGCTAAGTACAACCAATTATTACGCATCGAAGACGAACTAGGCGAAATCGCTGTTTACGATGGTATCAAATCTTTCTACAACATCAAACGATAATTGTAGAAAATAACGACAGACCGTGAGAAATCACGGTCTGTTTTTTTATGTTAAAATTGCTCACCCGTCATAAGTGACATGAAATGTTTAAAGAAACGGTTATAATAAAAATCAATTGCGATTTGATGACTCGGCCAATTAGTAAATGGTTTAGATTCTCCTAAAGAGCGAAATTCTCCAATGCTTGCTCCTTGTGCATAGGATTCCGTCATGACAGCGATAGGTGATTTATGATACGTAAACATAGAGTTATCAAGTAAAGCGAGTATTGGTATTGTGTCATGAAAGGGGCTTCCTTTTAAATCTGGTAGGGCATTTTTATAATATCCATAGTAATAATGATTGAATAACGGTTTGACAAGTGGGGCTTTTCCTTTTGCTTCAATGTATTCAGCCATTTCTGGTGTAATGACAGAATATTGAGTGACGTTTAACGGGTATATATACATGTTAGCTGTGGATTGAAGGACTATATTAGCAGCAGTAGGATCGCCATAAAAGTTTGCTTCGGAAATAGGTGTAACATTACCAGGGTGTAAAAAGGCACTGCCCATTACATAGTAAGATTTAATTTGCTTCATTAGCTGTTTACATAGGATGAATAAAATTGCGAGGGAGGTAAGTCTTCCTAAACTTACAATGATTAATTCATCTTTATATTGCTCAATAAGAGGGATAACTTCAAAAAAATTCTCCATTTCTCCGTTAGTGACATTCTCCTTTGGAATAATTGGCCCGAGCCCTTGTTTCCCGTGTACATTCGTAAAGAAAGCAAGAGGGCACCAGTAAGCGGTTGTTCTGAACCACCAAATACTTTAATATTTCTATTTTTTGTTTCGTGCTTAAGAAAATGAGCATTTTGTACGGCCATTTCTTTTGGAACATTGCCGTAATCAGCAACAATGCCGATGATTTCTATTTCATTGATAAAGAATGCTAAGAGGAGGGCCATCGCATCATCAATCCCAGGATCACAAAAAATAAGAACTTTTTTGGGCATATATTCACCACCTATCTTATTTATCCCACTTTAATGGGCAGTAAGATTCCCACCTCAAAATTCAGCGAAAGCAAAGATTTGGTGAGGGCTGATAAGAAGAACCCCCACTGATTAAAGTTTCACTTTATATATATGTAAGCTTAAGGATAAAAAGATTATTTTATTGAAATAACAACCATATAAATTCAGAAAATAAAAACTTTTTATATTAGGTCAAGGTTTTTGACTTAATTTTCACGCGCAAATCCAGTCATATCAAGGTTGTAAGCGTCTAACATAGGGTATTTTTTCTGTCAAGTTGATAAATTGCAGCTTTTTACAATTTATACTATGATAAAGATATTAACAGAAGATCGTATAAACATGAGGGATGATGAACATGAAATTTACAAAGATTCTTGTCCAAATTGCTGCTCTTTACGTTTTTTATATGGTTGGAACTTGGGCACAAGAAATGTTAAATATTCCGATTCCAGGAAGTTTAATTGGAATGTTCCTCTTACTTGTTTTACTTAGTCTAAAAGTCCTTCCAGTGAAATGGTTCGATTTAGGAGCAGAAACACTCGTTGCGATTATGCCGTTTTTATTAATTCCGCCAACGCTTGGCCTAATGAATTACGGTGCTTTTTTTATGAGTAAAGGAATTTCTCTTTTCATTACAATTGTAGCGAGTACATTTTTAATTATTATTGTCGCAGGACATACAGGACAATATCTTGCGAATAGAAAGGAAAGAGAGTCGCGATGAGCCAAATATTAATCGGAATTGGTTGGGTTCTTTTTACGGTGCTATTATACCAATTATCTAAAAAAATCTATAAATTATTTCCAACACCATTCACCATTCCAATGCTTGTAGCAACAGGATTAATGGCTTTCTTATTTATTATGCTTGATATACCATATCAACATTATATGGAAAGTGGTGGCGGCTGGATTGCAAAACTGCTCGGACCCGGTGTTGTAGCATTTGCAGTTCCTCTTTATAAACAACGTCACGTTCTTCAAAAGTATGTTGTACCGATTGCTGGTGGCGTATTAGTAGGCACAACAGTTGCCATTGCGAGTGATTTTGCCATTGCATCACTTATGGGAACAGATAAAAGCTTAATTTTATCTTCTCTACCAAAATCAGTGACAATGCCAGTTGCAATGAGTGTTTCAGAGCAAGTTGGTGGTGTACCGTCATTAACAGCAGCTTTCGTTGTTATCGCCGGGATTACTGGAACGATTACCGGCCCGCTTTTATTAAAATGGAGCCGTGTTACAAACTCAGTTGGTAAAGGTATCGGATTTGGATGTGCTTCTCATATTATGGGTGTAATGAGAGCGATGAAAAATAATGAACATGAAGGTGTTATTGGATCGGTAACAATGACATTAACAGCAATTTTGACATGTTTGCTCGGGCCGTTATTTGCAATGATGTTTATGTAATAGAAGAAAAGCGAGAGCGACTCTATAGCTCTCGCTTTTCTATAGAATTTATGCTACAGTTAAAATAACTGAATCTTTGTAGGAGGTACGCCAAGTGCATACGTTATTATCCGTTTTACTTATTATTGTATCGATTTTAATGATTGTTATGGTACTTATGCAGTCTAGTAATAGCTCAGGCCTTTCAGGTGCAATTTCAGGCGGTGCAGAGCAATTATTTGGTAAGCAAAAAGCACGTGGAATTGAAGCAGTATTAAACCGTATTACAATTGTTTTAGCTGTTCTATTCTTCGTATTAACAATTGCTGTTACGTACTTAAATTTATAGAATTGAAAGAAGAAGCGTTAGTAAGTTGTACTAATGGTTCTTCTTTTTTGTTTTGCTAGTTGAAAGATGTTTCTAATTAGATTATAGAAATATAAATATGGTACACTAAGATATAGAAAGAATACGACTAGATTACAGAAGAGAAAGAGGAGAAATACATGATGAAATTAGCATCTCCGAAACCATTTACATTTGAGGGTGGAGACCGCGCTGTTTTATTACTACATGGTTTCACAGGAAACTCAGCTGATGTACGTATGTTAGGGCGTTTCTTAGAGAAGAAAGGCTACACTTGTCATGCGCCAATTTATAAAGGGCACGGTGTACCACCAGAAGAGCTTGTTCATACAGGTCCTGAAGACTGGTGGCAAGATGTAACAGAGGCATATCAGCTTTTAAAAGATAAAGGCTTTGAAAAAATTGCTGTTGTTGGATTATCACTTGGCGGCGTATTTTCTTTGAAATTAGGTTATACAGTACCGGTTTTAGGTGTAGTACCAATGTGTGCACCAATGTATATTAAGAGTGAAGAAACGATGTACCAAGGTATATTAGCATACGCCCGCGAATATAAAAAGCGTGAGCAAAAATCACCAGAGCAAATCGAACAAGAAATGTTGGAATTCCAACAGACACCGATGAATACATTAAAAGCATTACAACAATTAATTGCTGACGTACGTAACAATGTGGATATGATTTATGCACCAACATTTGTTGTACAAGCACGTCATGATGAAATGATTAATACAGATAGTGCTAACATTATTTATAACGGTGTAGAATCTACGTTAAAAGATATTAAATGGTATGAAGACTCTACGCATGTCATTACACTGGATAAGCAACGTGACGAGCTACATGAGGATGTATATAACTTCTTGGAGCAACTAGATTGGTAAGATCTAGTTGCCTCTTTTTTTCATAAGGAATTTTTTGTGAAAACTGTAAAAATCATTAGGGGAGTATTAAAGTTTCGCTTTATACATCCCCGGTCTTTCGGATACACTAAATAATATAAGGGTTTAAAGGAGGTATTTCTGCTTGGAAGAAATCATACAAGAAAATATTGATAAGTTGTTATTATTTATGAGAGAAGAAGCGTATAAACCGTTAACAATACAAGAGTTAGAAGAGGCATTTGGAATTGAGGGGTCTGAGGGCTTTAAAGATTTTGTAAAGGCACTTGTAATGATGGAAGAGAAGGGACTTGTTATTCGCACACGTAGTAACCGTTACGGTCTTCCTGAAAAGATGAATTTAGTACGCGGTAAATTAATTGGACATGCACGTGGCTTTGCATTCGTTGTACCAGAAGAGAAGAAAACCGGAGACGATGATCTTTTCATCCCGCCTACAGAGTTAAACGGTGCACTTCATGGCGATACAGTATTAGCGCGTGTTAGCGCACAATCAAGTGGATCACGCCAAGAAGGTTCAATTGTACGTATTTTAGAGCGCGGTACGAAAGAACTAGTTGGTACATATACAGAATCGAAAAACTTTGGATTTGTTGTACCTGACAATAAGCGCTGGACGAGTGATATCTTTATCTTGAAAAGTGCATCAATGGGTGCTGTAGAAGGCCATAAAGTAGTTGTGAAAATTACGAGCTATCCAGAGAATCGTTTAAGTGCAGAAGGTGAAGTTATTCAAATTCTAGGTCATAAAAATGATCCAGGAGTAGATATTTTATCAGTTATTCATAAACATCATCTGCCTTTAGCATTCCCTGAAGAAGTGATGGAGCATGCAAACAGTGTACCAGAAACGATTTCAGAAGAAGATTTAAAAGATCGTCGTGACCTGCGTGACCAAATGATCGTAACAATTGACGGTGCAGACGCGAAAGATTTAGATGACGCTGTTACAGTAACGAAGCTCGAGAACGGTAACTATAAACTTGGCGTTCATATTGCGGATGTAAGTCATTACGTTCAAGAAGGTTCTCCAATTGATGTAGAAGCAGCGGAGAGAGCGACGAGTGTCTATCTTGTTGACCGTGTAATTCCGATGATTCCACATCGTCTATCTAACGGTATTTGTTCGTTAAACCCGAAAGTAGACCGTCTGACGTTATCTTGTGAAATGGAAATTAACAACTTAGGTGATGTTGTAAAGCATGAGATTTTCCAAAGTGTGATTAAAACGACAGAGCGTATGACGTATGCTGACGTAAGAAGCATTTTAGAAGATGAGGACGAAGAGTTAATCAAACGCTATGAGCCGCTCGTACCGATGTTTAAAGAGATGGGTCAATTGGCACAGATTTTACGTGAAAAACGTATGCGCCGCGGTGCAATCGACTTTGACTTTAAAGAAGCGAAAGTATTAGTAGATGAAGAAGGTAAACCGACAGATGTTGTCATGCGTGATCGTTCTGTATCAGAGAAGTTAATTGAAGAATTTATGCTTGTTGCGAACGAAACAGTAGCAGAGCATTTCCACTGGATGAACGTACCATTCATGTACCGTGTCCATGAAGATCCGAAAGAAGATAAGCTGGAACGTTTCTTCGAGTTTGTAACAAACTTCGGATATGCAGTAAAAGGACGTGCGAATGAAATACATCCTCGTGCGCTGCAACAAATTCTTGAAATGGTTCAAGGACAGCCGGAAGAAGTAGTTATTTCAACAGTAATGCTTCGTTCAATGAAGCAAGCGCGTTACGATGCGGATAGCTTAGGACATTTCGGTTTATCAACTGAGTTCTACACACATTTCACATCACCAATTCGTCGTTACCCAGATACAATCGTTCATAGATTAATTCGTGAATACATCATTAACGGTAAAGTCGACAACGAAACACAAGCAAAATGGCGTGAAAACTTACCTGAAATTGCAGAGCATTCTTCTAATATGGAACGCCGTGCTGTTGAAGCAGAACGTGAAACAGATGAAATGAAAAAAGCAGAGTATATGGTTGATAAGATCGGCGAAGAGTATGACGGTATGATTAGCTCTGTAACAAACTTCGGTTTATTCGTAGAGCTTCCAAATACAATTGAAGGTCTTGTACATGTTAGCTACTTAACGGATGATTACTACCGTTATGACGAGAAACATTTCGCAATGATCGGAGAACGTACAGGTAACGTATTCCGCATCGGAGACGAAATTACAATTCGTGTTATTAACGTAAACAAAGACGAGCGTGCAATCGACTTTGAAATCGTTGGCATGAAAGGTACGCCTCGTCGTAAGTTCAAAGATCGCCCAGTCGTTATCGAACAGCCAAGAACAGGAAGAAAGAAACGCGGTGGACGTAGCGAGCGCAGTAATGAGCGCGGCGGAGAACGTGGTACAGGTAGAAAATTCGACCGTGGTGGCAAAGGAAAAGGAAGAGGATCAGCTTCAGCTTCTGCTTCCACTTCCACGTCCGCTAGTCAGCCAGGGAAAAAAGATGGTAACGGTAAGAAGAAAAAAGCATTCTTCGAAAATGTACCAGGATTCAAGAAGAAAAAGAAAAAGCGTAAGTAAGAAAAGGAGGGCTTCGCTTTGATAAAAAGCGGGGCCGTTTTCTTTTTTCTTCGTGGCTTGAGAGCGAGCCACTTTCGCTTTTTATTAACATTTGTTACAATAGTAAAAATAGAGGAGGGACGTTATATGCCAAAGGGTTCAGGTAAGGTTATTGCACAAAATAAAAAAGCATTTCATGATTATTTCATCGAAGAAACATACGAGGCAGGGCTTGTCCTTCAAGGAACTGAAATTAAGTCGATTCGCGCTGGACGCGTGAACTTGAAAGATGCGTTTGCACGTGTACATAATGGTGAAGTATGGGTACATAATATGCATATTAGTACATATGAGCAAGGGAATCGTTTCAACCATGATCCGCTTCGCACGAGAAAGTTACTTCTTCATAAAAAAGAAATTGAGAAGTTAACGGGTGCTTCAAAAGAAACAGGCTATGCATTAGTTCCAGTTAGAATTTATTTGAAAAATGGATTCGCGAAAATGGCACTTGGTTTAGCAAAAGGTAAAAAGCAATATGATAAGCGTAACGATTTAAAAGAGAAAGAAGCAAAACGTGAAATTGCACGCGCGTTCCGTGATCGTCAAAAGATGTAATACAGATATTTACATTTGTAAAACGACGCGCGTATGTTATAATAACTTATGTAAGATTGTTGCACATTGAAAAACAGCTCTTAGTAGCTATCACGATATTTCTTCGTATGCTCCATTTTTATCATGGGGACGTTACGGATTCGACAGGGATAGTTCGAGCTTAGGTTGCGAGTCGAGGGGATCGGCCTCGTTAAAACGTCAAAGCCTATAATTGGCAAACAAAACAATCTTTCTTTAGCTGCTTAATTGCACTAAAGGTTCCTCCCTCCATCGTCCATGTGGTAGGGTAAGGGACTCAAACTAAGTGGACTACGCCGGAGTTCGCCGTCTGAGGGCGAAGGAAGAGAACAATCAGACTAGCAACTTGGAAGCCTGTCGATAGGCCGAAGAGTTCGCGAAATGCTAATATATCGACTACACTCGTAGAAGCTTAAGTGCCGATATTTTTGGACGTGGGTTCGACTCCCACCGTCTCCACCAATACATATTTGGTGGTTTTTTTATTTTGTATATAACAAGAAGCATAAGATGGCCGTTTTGGCCAACTTATGCTTCTTTTAGTTTATGGCTAACTTATGCTGCCGATATAAAAGATGGGTCAATAAGCCATCTCTTTAGTTCATATAATGACAGCTATCCGTATGTATTGTACCTTAAACATATAATGTAGAGTGCTTTTTTATTTGGGTCGTTTATTTCTCTTAAGTTGATAGGCATTTGGTGATATCTCAAAAACACGTTTTATGTGTGTCGAAAAATTAAATACCCTTTCACCATTACATTTAATCAAGCTACCAATTGGGTTTATGCATATTTCCTTCGGATTTTGCCAACCACCAATAACAGTAAAGGGATCCCTAGCTCATAGACGGGGAATGCAATTGGAATTACGAAAAATATGTAGTAATAATGGGTAAATGTCTGGATATTTTTAACTGACACAGCTACGATAAACGAAATAGGAGCAAGAATCAAAGCTACTTTTCGCCAATCCTTCAAATGAAACATTTGTGCTGTTCCATAACAAGCGAGAAACATGTATAACGCCAGTTTAACAAAAATACTAAAAAACCAAATAATAACAATCAAAATATCCACATTTTGAATGAACTCCATGACGGATATGTACCGGCTTAAATCGTAAACTGGATACAAAAAACTTGAAGGTAAATTCGGACCGAATGTTAAAATGACCGCTAATGTTCCGATCGTTACCATGAAAACGGCCAGTCCTACTCCCCACATCGCTCGCGATGATGCTTGTTCTGGTTTGTCCATAAAGAAAATGAACATTGTCATCATGACAGCCTCTCCAAAAAATGCAGCCACAGGGGTATAGGAACCTTTAAGGATGGGAAGCCATCCAGAATCGTGATAAATAGGGCGCATATAATCCCAATTCATATTGCCAACATTTAAAAGGATTACAAACGTTATCATTAAAAGTACCATTGGCCCTATGATTTCACTTAAGCGTCCGATACCTTCCACTCCACCTTGGTAAATGATAAAAATGAGCAATAACATAGCGGTAAAGACAATAACCCACAAAGGTGTATTATGAAACAAAGCGATAATAATGAACTCACCAAATTCACGGACGGTTATCCAAATTATCATATACCATGCAAAGAAGTAGGGAATCATCAGTAGCTTTCCTAGCCATTTACCAAGAATGGTTTGACTAAATTCAATCAAAGTTTGCTTCGGATAAAGCGAACCAAGTGTGGTTGCCAAGAAAGTAAGAGCAATCCCCACACACCCTGCAATCAAGAGCGAGATCCATGCATCTTGTTTGGCAGTGCGAATCGTCGCTGGAATAACTAGAAGGAGTGATTGTCCCACTTCAAATGTGAACATCATCCAAAAGATTTGTCTGCCAGAGATTTTCATTGAATTTCTCACACTCAATATTCCTCCTTATTTTTTTATTTCATTTTTCTTTAACTGCAACGATGGTCCAGTCAATCCTACTCGCCGAATAGTAAGCTTTGTATAAACAGAAACCTGCACTTTTCGAAACTGTTTACTCCAATTCTTTTTTAGCCCTTTCCATTCGGATGGATATTTTTGATGAATGGCTTCTCCAAATCCAAAGATATCGGTTCCGTATTGTTTTTGAACCTTTTTAATAGTTTGGAGAGCTTGTTTTTCAACTTGTTTTTCCAATACATGTTCTAAAAGAGTAAGATTTTTTGGTTGCGAAAGATCTAAATTCGTATTATTCTCCTGAATCGTTCCTTCACCAGAAAAAACAACGTCACACTTAATTGTGTCCCCTTGTATAGTAGGTATGATTTTTCTATTGATCTTTGTCATATATAAACTTGCACTACCATTTCCTTTAGAGGCCGTTGCTGTAACCGTCTGTTTACTTAAACGATTCACTATCCAAAGAGTAGTTAACCATTCCTGCATGTTTAAGTATCCTACCAATTTGAAATCGTTGTTAAATATAGCACCGCCTACAATTTGAAACCCTTTGATCTCGGCTTTACCTTTTTTATTAGACGTATTTAGCTTAATAGCAGGCAAAATTGGGGTGATTCCATCACTCGTACCAGCAATAAGAAAATTTAATAAAGACATATCTCCCAATGCCTCTATGTGCATATGCTCTTTAAGTGCCCCAAGTGCTGGGATAGACTCTAAAGGGATGGATGCTTTCAGAAATTCTTTTGCAGTATTCCCCTTTATTACAAACGCATCTGCTCGTAATCGAATATCAGGATCGCGGCTATATGCATCTAAAACTGGAGTGAGACCATTTTTAGCCATCTTTTCTCCAATCAATATTACACGCTGGTGCCCTCGAAAGATTTCTCTCGACATTTTTGTTTGCATCATTTGTACAGCTTCATGTGTATCCCTTCCAGTTCCGGATTCTATAAAAACTGCTTTTCCTGCATTACTTCTTCCGCTCTGTCCCATTCCCATTTTTGATGGGATGATAAACTGAGCGCTAATTTCAACCTTGTTATTCTTTGCTTGATCAAGTCCCCATCCTAATTCTATTGCTAGATCATTTAATTCTGTACGATCCCAGCAGCCCGTCAAGAAAAATAAAAAAACGACCAGTATCATACAAAGTGCCTTGTGCAGGCTCATTCTGTATCCACTCCCCGTTTCGCACCTGGCTGTTGTCCATCTGGAAAACGTATTTTATCTTCGCCGGATACCATTATAGGGCGGTGTGTCATGTTCCAACGAGGTGTTCGGAGTAAAACATCCTTTAAATCACTCGGAGTCTGAGGCGCAACCGGACTTAAATACGGAATACCAAAAGAACGAATGTTAGTTACATGAATCAAAATTGCAAGGGTGCTTATTGCAATACCGTATAGTCCAAGCATCCCCGCCAATAACAGCATCGGAAAGCGTAGCATCCGGTAAGCTGTTCCCAAGTTATAGCGCGGGAACGCAAACGACGCAATACCGGTTGTCGCGACAACAATAACCAATGGTGCCGAAATAATACCTGCTTGCACAGCAGCTTGTCCGATGACAAGTGCTCCCACAATGCTAACTGCTGATCCAACGGGTTTGGGCAGCCGAACGCCAGCTTCCCTCAAACCTTCAAATAAAAATTCCATCATTAGCGCTTCTATGACAGCAGGGAAAGGAATGCCTTCTCGAGCAGCTGCAATACTAATAAGCAAATTTGTCGGGATTAATTTCGGATGAAAGGTTGTAATAGCAACATAGAGAGAAGGAAGAAATAATGAAATGTTGATTAATACTAAACGTATCCATCGAATAAAGGTTGTGTAGATGGAGCGTTCATAATAATCCTCCGCTGCTTGCAGACCTGTCCAAAATGTCATAGGAACGATCAAAACGAAAGGTGTGTTATCCACTAAAATGGCTACTTTCCCTTCTAAAAGACTTGCACACACCGCATCCGGCCGCTCGGTGTTCTGAATTTGCGGAAAGGGAGAAAAAGGTTGATCCTCGATAAATTCTTCAATGAAAGCTGACTCCAACACCCCATCAATTTGAATTCGCTGTATCCTTTGTCGCACTTCGTCCAAAACGGAATCGGGAGCAATGCCCTCAATGTAGGCAATCACCACATCTGTCTGTGATAATTCCCCGATCGAATAGGGTTCCATTTTTAGTTTTTGGCTCCGAATTCTTCGGCGAATAAGGCTTGTGTTGACTCTTAACGTTTCCGTAAAACCATCCCGAGGACCACGAACAGAGATCTCAGCAGCAGGCTCTTCAATACTCCGTTTTTCAAACCCTTTTAAATCCGCAATCAGGGCTTGACTCTCTCCATCTGTTAAAATGACGATATTAGCTTTCAATACTCCCTCTATAACCTCACGAAGTTTAGAAACTGTCTTTACTTGAGAAACAGCAATGAGCTGATTTTGGATGATTTTTCTTGCTGAATCCACACTCTTTAATCCACCAGGCATACCTTCGAACATCATCGGTTTCAAAACAACTTGTTCTAAAATCTTGGTGTCAGTTAATCCATCTATATAAATAAAAAGAATTTTAGTTTGACTATTTATTAGAATTGGACGAAAAACAATATCAGAACAATTTTCAAAAACTCGTTTCAAAGCTTCTTCATTCGCAAATACACTCTGATCAAGATCACGATCTTGATCATTTTGAAGCAGCATACTTGCATTCTCAAGTTCCTGAATATCTTTTTTCAAACGCTTTATCTTACGAAGTTTCTTCATCATACTACCCCATTTATCGAATGGTTTATGTTTTGTACAAAAAGTAGATTTTTTATATTTGGACCTTAAAGTTAATGGTTCCTTGATAGCAAATTTTTATATACCTTCCCACCTAATAGTTTTGAATAAATAATGACTTTCGGCAGGTAAAATCATTTGTTTGCAAAATGCCAAGAAGAAAATACACCCTCGATATCTTTCTTAAAATTTCCATACACAGGAGAATTATTCAATTATTTATTTAAGTTAGTTAATCTATAAATGGGGAGGCGCATTTACATTTAGAGAGAAAAAATACCGTTTTTTGTTTTGTAGTTTTATAAAATGCTTAAGTTGATGGGGGGAGGGGGTACCTCTGAAACAGAAGATGAAGAGACAGTTATTGATGATAAGCAGGTAGATACTATAGATGCCCTTAATGATTAAACAATATGTATTTAAATCTTCATATCCTTTGTGTTTCTATTCATATCTATTGTAAGATTATATAGAGTTCTCCTAATAAACTGTTATAATGGCCTTTTTTAGGGGGGCATATTTATAAATTTTAAAATGTTTCTTGAGATAATTTTTTATCTAACTAAGTTATATTGAAGTAGAGGTGAACCATCGGTGAAGCAGGTGTTAGTAATTAAGAATGAACGGTCTTTTGCGAAGAAAATCGTAAGCGGTCTAACGCAAGAGGGCTATTTCATTTTAAAACTTCACAATGAAAACCAAGGTTTAAATATAGTATATGAACAAGATTGGGATATTATCATATTGGATTGGGATTCATTAAGTATATCGGGGCCAGAAATTTGTAGACAAATACGACTTGTTAAAACGACACCGATCATTATTGTGACCGACAATATTTCTAGTAAGGATTGTATAGCAGGGCTACAAGCAGGAGCAGATGATTATATTAGAAAACCATTTGTGAAAGAAGAATTAGTAGTAAGGGTTCAAGCTATTTTAAGGAGAACTAACTATATCCAGCAAAATGAGACAAACTTTTTTCAGTTTAAAGATCTCTTTGTTGATACATCTAGCAATATTGTGAAAAAAGGTAGCGAAAATCTCTCGCTTACGAAGCGCGAGTACGATTTACTTGTATTTTTAATCAAGAATAAAAATACAATATTGAGCCGTGAAATGCTTTTGAATCAAGTTTGGGGATATAACGTAGTAGTGAATCCAAATGTAGTAGACTTATATATTGGTTATGTAAGAAAAAAGTTAAAGTGTGAGAAGAAAGACAGATATATTCAAACGATACATGGCAGAGGCTATTCAATGGTTGAATGATAAAAATAAGATAATAAAATAGTTTCTGTGAAATATGAAAAGAAGGAAACTATAAAAAGAAGATTGCTATCAGGAAATGGGCATTTTTTCATATTAGAAATCATGGTTTATAAGGTGCTCAATCTATTGATTAGCACGTGTGTGGGCTGAATCTGGTGAATTTATGTTTAATTTGATTAACTCACACCATTCACAAGATTTTCACAGAATTAATGACTATACTAATTAACAGGATGTTCAAATGAAAATGATTATCAATATTGATTTAGATGAATAGCAGTTATTATCTAATTCAATCTATGGACGTTATCATTTTCGAACTAAATTACATAATAAGGAGTATACGTATGAAAAAAACTATGCTTTTAAAATTAGTAAGTATTCTAGCAATTTTCACTTTAATGTTAGTAGCTTGCTCAGATTCAAGTAAGGAAACTTCGAAGGCTACTAAAGGTAATAGTAGTGATAAACCAAAAACGGTTGAAATCACTGATGCTCATGGAACTGTTAAAGTCCCTGTAAATCCAAAGAATGTAGTTGCTTTAGATAATAGAACTTTTGAAACTTTAGCTGATTGGGGAATTAAATTAGCGGCTGCTCCACAGGATATTATGCCTGCAGATTCAGCATATAAAAATGATAAAACAGTTAAAAATATTGGGAATCACCGCGAACCAAATCTTGAAATTATAGCAGCGGCAAACCCTGAACTTGTAATCGTTGGTCAAAGATTTGCTGGCCATTACGAAGAAATCAAAAAATTAGTACCAAATGCAGCTGTTATTGATCTTAATGTTGATGTTTCTGAGAAAGCTACTAAGCCTGGCGAAAACTTAGTAAAAGGACTTAAAGATTCTACAATGACTTTAGGGAAAATCTTTGATAAAGATAAAGAAGCTAAACAATTAGTAGCTGATTTCGATAAATCTATTGAAAAAGCAAAATCTGCTTATAACGGAAAAGATAAAGTTATGAGTGTTATCGTTACTGGTGGAAATATTGGTTTTGCTGCGCCGCACTCTGGTCGCGTTTGGGGACCGATGTATGAAATTTTCGGTTGGACTCCAGCATTAGAAGTTAATAATTCTACTGCAGGTCATAAAGGTGATGACGTTTCTGTTGAAGCTATCGCACAAACAAATCCTGATTGGCTGTTCGTATTAGACCGTGATGCTGCAACATCGGATGCTGCTAAGTCAGCTCCTGCTCAAGATGTTATTTCTAAATCACCAGCTCTTCAAAACACAACTGCTGTTTCTAAAAAACAAGTTATTTATGCACCAGCAGATACTTACACAAATGAATCAATTCAGACTTATATAGAGTTATTTGGAAATATCGCAAAAACTTTAGCTAAGTAGTGTAAAGGAGTACGAAGCAGTGTCAAAAAATATGATTTCTAGGGTTGAGAATATTTCTCAACCCCAGTTTTATAATCACAATAAAATATGGACAAAACCTTTTATAATAGCGGTTATAGTTGTTATAATTTTAGGGATTATATCACTGTTTACTGGAGTTTATGATATACGTGGACAAGAGGACGGAATGGAGATGTTTTTCATCACTCGTGTTCCGAGAACTGTTGCATTAATGCTTACTGGAGCTGCAATGGCGATGGCAGGGCTCGTCATGCAATTAATTACCCAGAATCGTTTTGTTGAACCTACTACAACGGGGACTATTGAATGGTCAGGCTTAGGCCTGCTTTTTGTGTATTTACTATTTCCTGCCCCGACTTTAGTTCAAAGAATGACTGGTGCAATCATTTTTTCTTTTATAGGAACTATGATTTTCTTTCTATTTTTAAGAAGAGTTAAGCTTCGCTCATCTTTAATTGTTCCGATTATTGGATTGATGCTTGGAGCAGTTATTTCTGCAGTGTCTACTTTTTTGGGACTCCTTTTTCAAATGACGCAAAGTATTGAAACTTGGTTTGTAGGTTCATTTGCTAACATTCAGGTGGGAAGATACGAATATTTATGGCTGATTGTTATCGTTACTTTGCTTATTTTTATGTATGCGAATAGATTGACTCTAGCTGGACTAGGAGAAGATGTCGCAACAAGCCTTGGAGTTAATTATAATAGAATTGTTCTTTTTGGGACTGGTCTTATCTCTGTTGCAGTTGGAATTGTTGCAGCTGTTATCG
The DNA here is from genome assembly GCF_019656175.1 of Bacillus sp. BML-BC051. NCBI lineage: Bacteria > Bacillati > Bacillota > Bacilli > Caryophanales > Bacillaceae > Bacillus > Bacillus sp. BML-BC051. Next base: position 76,265 of record NZ_BPLI01000017.1, on the reverse strand, counting down.
GAAACTTACCTTTCTTAGGTTTAATTGTTCCAAACATTGTTTCCATGTTTAGAGGAGATGATCTTAGGAGTAATTTACCTTGGGTATGTGTGATCGGAATGGGGGCAATAACTACCTGTGACATCATTTCTCGAACAATTATAAAGCCGTTTGAACTACCTGTTTCTCTAATACTTGCATCAGTGGGAGCGGTTGTGTTTATCACTATTTTATTGAGAAAAAGAAAACCAAGGAGGCTGCGATGATCACATTAGACTATAAAAATAAAGAAAATGTCGAAGTCGATTCTAGCCTTCATAATAAAAGTAGATCAGCTAGTGCTTTTCGTTCTAAGAAGGAAGCAAAACGTTATTGGATTGTACTGATAACATTGATTGCTTTAGGTCTCCTTTCTTCATATGGACTTTTAGTTTATAACAATCCAGTTCCGATAGATTCACCTTCTTTTATCCCAGTTGTTAAGAGAAGGATAATAGCTATTGTTGCGATGATTATTGCTGCAGTTTGCCATAGCTTGTCGACAGTTGCTTTCCAATCTATTACGAACAATAAGATTATTACTCCTTCGCTTTTAGGTTTCGAATCACTTTATTCAGCAATTCATACGAGTACAATATTCTTCTTTGGTGCTAGTGCGTTAATAAACTTTAATGGAATTGGGTCATTTTTATTCCAAGTTGTTGCTATGGTCTTGATGAGTTTGATACTTTATGGATGGTTACTTTCTGGTAAATACGGGAATTTACAACTTATGCTTTTAGTTGGAATTATTATTGGTACTGGACTGAATTCCGTATCAACTTTTATGAGAAAGCTACTTGCGCCTTCAGAGTTTGATATTTTACAAGCGAAATTATTTGGTTCTGTTAATCATGCAGATCCTGCATATTTTCCTGTTGTAATTCCTATGATTATAATTGTAGCGGTATTAATTTTTGCTCATTCTAAGAATTTGAATGTTTTGTCACTAGGAAAGGATGTTGCTACTTCTTTTGGGGTTAAATATCAACCTAGTGTAATTTATACGCTTGTATTAGTTGCTATTTTGATGTCCATCTCAACTGCTCTAATTGGACCACTTACGTTCTACGGCTTTTTAGTGGCAACTTTGAGTTATCAGGCGGCAGCAACTTATGATCATAGATATATTTTTCCAATGGCTTTTGCTATAGGGTTTTTGATTATGACGAGTGCATATTTCTTAATGTATCATGTATTCAATGCTCAAGGTGTAGTTTCAGTTATTATTGAATTATTTGGTGGAATCATATTCTTAACTATTGTTTTAAGGAAGAGGGCTTTATGATAAAAATTGATAATGTTAAAAAGTTCTATACTGATAAGGTAAAAATAGGACCTTTGGATATTGAAATACCAAAAGCGGGCTTTACTTCTTTAATTGGACCAAATGGCGCTGGAAAGTCTACGACACTTTTGATGATTGGAAGACTCTTAGATATGGATGAAGGTCAAATTCAAGTAGCGAATATGGATGTTTCTGAATCCAAATCAAAAGACTTAGCAAAAATTTTGACCATATTGCGACAAGAAAATCATTTTGTAACGAGGCTTACTGTTAGACAATTAGTTGGATTTGGGCGCTTTCCGTATTCAAAAGGAAGATTAACTAAAGAAGATGAGGTTATCATTTCTAAATATATCGATTTCTTAGATTTAACTAGTTTAGAGAATAGATATTTAGATGAGCTTTCTGGTGGTCAAAGACAAAGGGCATATGTAGCGATGGTATTGTGCCAAGAGACTGAATATGTGCTATTGGACGAGCCTCTGAACAATCTTGATGTTGCTCGTTCTGTTCAAATGATGGAGCATTTAAGACGTGCGGCTAATGAGTTTGGAAGAACAATTTTGACTGTTATGCATGACATAAATTTTGCAGCTAAATACTCTGATAAAATTTGTGCTATGAAAGATGGACAAATTGCTGCTTTTGGAACAGTAGAAGAGGTTATGGACCCAATACTTTTGACAGATATTTTTGAAACGAAAATTGAAATTATCCAAGGTCCTTATGGGCCGATTGCTGTTTATTAATTACAAAATGAGTATGAAAAAAGCTGCTGCCTATATTTTATAGGCAGCAGCTTTTTTATGCGATTGCCGATGATAGCTCTGTCCTACAGGTATTTCATTATTTCCGTTCCTGCGACGCTTCCAACAATAAACTTGTAAATTACTCATAAAATGCAAAGGAATGCTTCGATTTTTTTCAAGTATCTACCAAACGGGAAATTTATCCCGCTTTAATGGGCAACTAATAATCAGTGGGGGGATGAAGAAAATCCCCACTGATTAAAGTTTCACTTTATCTCTGTATAACTTTTTATGAGGATTCAGCTTGGTTCTTAGTATGTAATATTGCATATAAGAGTGTATTGATAAAAGTGTAAGGGGTCACTATAATGAGGGCATAAAGATAGATCACATTTTCGTAGCAATAAAAAAGGAGGAAATAATATGGAAATCGCAATGGCTGTTTTGAAATTTGTAGGTGGCGTAATCCCGTTAATTCAAGAACTTTTAAAAGCATTTATGTAGGTTTATTAGTTAGCAATCATTTATCAATCATTATCATATCTTACTAAAAAAAAGAACGGGGTGATTTTTCTGAATATTAAGAAAAACACTAAAAGAAGAAAGTTCCTTGCATGTTTATTAGTTAGTCTATGCACTATTAATTATTCATCTATTTCCTTCGCAGAAACACAAGTAGGTAATGCAACTGATGTAATCAAAAATGCTAGTGGCATTGATACTGGTATAGCAAATCTTAAATATAATAATCAAGAGGTTTTAGCTGTAAATGGTGATAAGGTAGAGAGTTTTGTTCCGAAAGAAAGTATCAATTCAAATGGTAAATTTGTAGTAGTGGAACGCGAGAAAAAATCACTTACAACTTCACCAGTCGATATTTCGATTATTGATTCTGTGGTGAATCGTACGTATCCAGGAGCGGTACAACTTGCAAATAAAGCTTTTGCAGACAATCAACCGAGTTTATTAGTGGCTAAGAGAAAGCCTTTGAATATTAGTATAGACTTACCTGGCATGAGAAAAGAAAATACAATTACTGTCCAAAATCCGACATATGGTAATGTGGCTGGAGCAGTAGATGATTTAGTATCTACTTGGAATGAAAAGTACTCTAAAACACATACGTTACCTGCAAGAATGCAGTATACAGAATCTATGGTTTATAGTAAATCACAAATCGCAAGTGCCCTTAACGTTAACGCTAAATATCTCGATAACAGTCTAAACATCGATTTTAATGCGGTTGCAAATGGAGAGAAGAAAGTGATGGTAGCGGCATATAAGCAAATATTTTATACCGTAAGTGCTGAACTACCTAACAATCCATCCGATCTTTTTGATAATAGTGTTACTTTTGGTGAGTTAACTCGTAAAGGTGTAAGTAATTCGGCTCCACCTGTTATGGTTTCAAATGTAGCTTATGGTAGAACTGTTTATGTAAAATTAGAAACAACATCTAAGAGTAAAGATGTACAAGCTGCTTTTAAAGCTTTACTTAAGAATAACAGCGTCGAAACGAGTGGACAGTATAAAGATATTTTTGAAGAAAGTACCTTTACTGCTGTAGTATTAGGCGGAGATGCGAAAGAGCATAACAAGGTTGTTACTAAAGATTTCAATGAAATCCGAAATATCATTAAAGATAATGCTGAATTAAGTCTTAAAAATCCAGCATATCCAATTTCATATACAAGTACTTTCTTAAAAGATAATGCAACTGCTGCTGTTCATAACAATACAGATTATATTGAGACGACAACTACAGAATATTCAAGTGCTAAAATGAAACTTGATCATTACGGTGCTTACGTTGCTCAATTTGATGTATCTTGGGATGAATTCACATTTGATCAAAATGGAAAAGAGGTACTAACACATAAAATATGGGATGGTAGCGGCAGGGATAAAACGGCTCATTACTCTACAGTCATTCCTCTTCCACCAAATTCCAAAAATATAAAAATTGTAGCTAGAGAATGTACTGGTCTTGCATGGGAATGGTGGAGAACAATTATTAATGAACAAAATGTTCCATTAACAAATGAAATAAAGGTTTCAATTGGAGGAACAACATTATATCCAACTGCTAGTATTAGTCATTAGGTATAAAAAAGCGCCCTGTAAGCAGGGCGCTTTTTTACTTAGTTATAAATTTTACTCTTTCCAAAACTGTTCTAGCAAAATAACGATCATAGTACCTACGAGTAATCCGTTACTTAAAACATATTGTAAGGAAGAAGGAACGCCGCTAAATACAGCTTCTGGAAGAAACATTATACCCAAACTGATTAATAATGAAATTCCTAATATAGTTAATCGGTGTTGATTTAATTCTTCACGTAAAATGGATTGAAATGAAATGCCTATTACTTGGACAAATGTTGCTAAAAGTGCAGCATTAGCAATAGGTCCTGGTAGCAAGGATATAAAGCTTACAATTGAGGGGATAAAAGAAATACCTGCTAATATAAGACTTGCTATAAGGAACGACTTCACTTTTCTTTGTCCTGTTAGTTGGATAAATCCTGCCGATGCAGGTAATGGTACAATTCCAATTGTAGAGAACAACGACGAGATAATATGTGATATACCTCCGACCCATACACCACGGTTCAGTGTTTGCTTTTCATTTTCTTTAGATAACGGAGCCGCTTGTTTTACAGCCGAAATAGCAGCGATTGTATTTGCAACTAAAAGAAATGTAAATAAAGCTGCTGTTAGAGTCATTCCAATATCGAATCTAGGTGTGCCCCAAGCAAATATCTCTGGTAATTTAACAAGCGTTGTGTGCGAAGGTATATGAGATGATTTTCCTAATACTGCATACAAAAGCCAACCGCATGAAATTCCAAGTAATACAGCGTAACTTTTCATCCATCCTTTCCCTTTAATTGATAAGAAAGTAATAAGGGCAAAAACAAAGAGCGCAATAGTAGCTGTTGTATAGTCAGGATGAGTTGCAGATCCTTGTAATCCCATCATGCCTTTTAGTAACACGCCACTAAGCTGAAGTGCTAAGATTAAAAGAAAAGTTCCTGTAACTAAAGGGGTAAATAAACGTAAGATTCGATGAACAAGCCCTGTTATACCAAGAACGAAGAGTAATATACCTGCAATAATTAAACCACCTTCTAAAAGTTGTAATACATCTTTTGCACTCTGTCCTTGATGCATAGCGACTTGTCCCAATATGACAAATATACTTACCCATGAACCGGCTGGTCCATCCGCAATAGGATAGCGATGCCCAAACCATGCTTGTATAAATGAACTTACTCCTACTACTAAAAAAGTTCGCTGCATTAATGTTGAGATATCTTCTATTGGTAAATGGAATATGCCACCAATAATGATAGGTAATGCAATTGCATTTGCTAATAAAAACACAAACCATTGTAGAATACTAAAACTCATATCAAAGTGTTTTTTATTCATATTATTCTCCTTTGCCGAAAAAGAATTTCATAGTAAAAATCCATCCTTTCTACACAGTTAGATTAAAAAGGATGGATTTTGTAAATCTATAAAATTATTTTAATTATATATATGGATTTTTAATAAATTACCATGTACGGAATGGTAAGAATTTCCCGTTAAGTGTAATCACGATACGAGGGTCGCCACCTTTTGGATCTTCTTGTGTGTCCACACCTAGATTGAAGTTAATTGCACTCATTACACCTTCGCCGGCTTTTTCTAAGATTAATTCTCTAATAGTTGGTGCATATTGTAACATCATTTCATATAAACGATATGCAATCGGGTCAGTAGGGGGCATTTCCATTACTTGGCCACGAAGTGGAACTACTGTTAATGCTTGAACTACTTCTTCATCTAATTCTAATAGTTTACCGATTTTTTCTGCTTCTGGACGTGTCATTGTAGCTTGTCCTAATAACGCTGTTACAACCCAAGTCTCAGAGTTTTCACTTACTTTTGCAATCTCTTCCCAAGTTAACCCTTTTTTAATTTTTGCCGCTAGAATTTTTTGCGTAGCTTCTTGTCTATTCATATCTAATACTTGTTTTTTCATATTTAATAACTTCCCTTCATGTACGTAATAATTATTATTTTGTTTCACTATTTAATGCTTTATATCCATCAACCACTACATCTAATTTACCTGTGTGAGGGTCAATAACTAAACCATGTACAGGAACATCTTTTGGGATAAGTGGATGGTTTCTTACTAAATCAACATTAGCTTGCGTTGAGTCGCAAACATCATCGAATCCGAATAACCATTTTTCAAGGTTAATACCAGCATATTCAATTGCTGATAAAATTTCTGGTGAAGCTACTCCGCGATCTAATATTTTTTGAAGTGTTCCTTTTGGATTCGTTTGGCTCGCACCACATCTATGGTGTCCAATAAGGAAGATTTCATCTGCATTTAAATCGTATACTGACGCTACAACACTTTGCATAACACTATCGAAAGCAGAAGCAATTTTACCGCCTGCATTTCTGATAACTTTTGCATCACCATCATGTATATCTAAAGCTTTTGGAAGTAGCTCAATTAAACGAGCATCCATGCAAGAAACAACAACCATACGTTTTTTAGGCATTTTTGTCGCTTCACGAGGAGCGTATTCCTTATTTTCTACAAATTGTTCATTGAACGATAGAATTTCTTGTAATAACATATTTGTAACCTCCTTTAAATCTAGATGTATTTTTTTGTTGCGTCCTCTGTGTTATAAGTAAATATAACTGATAAATAATGTGATGTAAGAGGATAAACTAAGTATAGTGAATTGTATCGATAAGCAGAATAAGTTGGCGAAACACTTTCGGGCTTTCTACTTTCACGGTGAAAGGATTGGTTTATATCATTGATCAAACAGATTTTGAGATACTGAAATTATTAGGAGAAAACTCGAGAATACAATGGAAAGAACTTGGTCAGAAAATACATATGACAGGGCAGGCTGTAGGAAATCGAATTCGGAGATTAGAGGATCTAGGAATTATTGAACAATATACAATTGCAATAAACCGAATCAAGTTAGGACAAGTAGTGACTGCATTTGTTACTTTGTTCGTAACAACAGCTAATCACCAAGAGTTTATGAATTTCTTTCAAGGAGAAGAAGGGATTTCTGAAGTGCATCGTATAAGTGGTGAGGGGTGTTATTTATTAAAAACACATTTTGCGTCCAATGAAGACTTAGATAACTTTCTAGGACGACTATTAAAATACGGGAATTATCGTGTTAACTTATCAATAGGAAAGTTGAAATAAGGTTTCTTTTCCTTGGAGGGGATGGTAACATTATTTGCTAAACTTTATTTGTATAGGGATAATGAATTCGTTTAATGTTTATCTTAAATAGTCAGAGCCTTACTACAATTTATGTGTAGTAAGGCTTTTTTAAGGGAGTCATAAATAATTTTTCCTTAAAAAAATCCTGTAGCTCAGTACAGGATTTATAATGAAATGTTTTTAAAAGCTAAATTGTGGTTTCATATTACCTTTATAAGGCTCATGTTCAACGAATATAGTTATGTCCTTACCAGCTTGCTGTATGCCTCTTTCGAACACGTACCAATTTTTTCGATGCCTACGAGTAATTCAAAAATACATAGTAAGGAAGAAGGAAAGCCGTTAATAGTAATGTAATTCTTAATAGAGTTAATCGATTGTATTGTAAAATTTTTTAAGATGAATTGTAGGGGAGATGAAGATCTTATAGAAGGTGATTCCTATAGGAAGGGGACGGCTATGTTTGATTCAACAGATTTTAAAATTATACAGTTACTACAAGAAAACGCTAGGATGAATTGGAAGGAAATCGGAGAGATAGTACATTTGACTGGCCAGGCTGTTGGGAAACGAATTAATAAATTAGAAGAGGCAGGTGTCATTCAAAAATATACGATAGATATCGACAGGGCTAAGTTAGAAGGGTCTATTATGACGTTTGTTACACTATTTCTGCATGCACCACATTATCATAATCAAATGCAAACCTTTTTTGAAAAAACGGACGTAATTGCTGAAATGTATCGTATAAGTGGCGATGGGTGTTATATCATGGTTCTTCATACATCTTCGCACCAGCAATTAGAAGAGACTCTTGCAGATGTTTTACATTATGGTGATTATCGTATAAATACTGTCATTAAGACAATTGAAAAAAAGAAAGAATAAGATATTTATTCTTTCTTTTTTTCGTATGGAACTGTAATTCTTTATTTGCTTTTGTTTATAAAACTGCTCGCTGATATGACTTTTGCGTAAATATCACCAAACTCCAATGCACTCATGAACGATTGATGAGCGTGTACTGCTGGGATTAGATTTCCTTGGAATTCTAAATCTTTTGTTGTACAAGTATCTTCAATTACAATACATTGAAATCCTAAATCACTGGCAGCACGTACGGTTGCATCAATACATACGTGAGTCATCATACCGCAAATGACTAGTTGATCTATTTTTTCTGCCTTTAATGTTTCTAATAAATTTGTTCTTAAAAAACTGTTAGGGTGATGTTTTTGTATGACTTTTTCGTTAGCAATCGGTTGTACATCGTCATGAATTTGAACACCTACTGTATCGGGTAAGAAGAAAGTAGCTCCTTCATTGTTCGCAATATGTTGTACGTGAATAACTGTTTTATGCTTTTCGCGAAATAGTTTCAAGACTTCTTTCGCTTTTTTTACGGCTTTTTCAGGTTGATGTAATGCCATATTGCCGCCTTCAAAGTAATCATTTTGTATGTCGACTAATAGTAAAGCTTCGTTCATCATTAATCCCCCCACAATTAGTTATACAGCACGTTATTTGTACTGTACTGTTATTATATAAATTACAAGTGTGTGGAAGTAATAACGTCATGAAACGATTTTGACGTATATAGTTTCATTGTGAAAAAGCTAAAAGATAAAAAATGAAGCTTGGGGAAGTGACTATATTAAGCGTAAATATCAGAATGGTGAAGTGATAGTGAAAGAGGACGATCATATTGGATTTAACACTTTTGTAAGTATAATTTTGCTATAATAAATAAGTATTTACGTGAAGGAGAGTGTGAAATGAAGTTTAATATCGATCATTATATAGCTAGCGTTTTACAGTGGATATTAAATATAGCGTTAATTATATTGTCCATTGTTTTATCGATCTTTTTAATTAACGAGACCATCACATTTATTCAATACATATTTTCAACAAAGGAATATACATCGTATAAATTGGTTGAGAGTATCATCGTTTATTTCTTATACTTCGAGTTCATCGCATTGATTATTAAGTATTTTAAGTCGAATTATCATTTCCCGTTACGTTATTTTATTTATATCGGAATTACGGCGTTAATTCGTTTAATTATTGTATCTCATGAGGAACCGATGGAGACGTTGTTATATGCAGGATCCATTCTTGTTTTAGTCGTTGCTTTATACATATCAAATATGAGAGATTTGAGAAAAGAGTAGTGCAGGCATAAGTTTGCACTACTTTTTTATGTCTTGACCTTCAAGTTGCTTGAAAGTTTACAATGTAAATAGGGCGTTTGAAATTGAAAAATATTGAGAAATTAAGTGAAGAGGTTTCTTTTACTTGGAGGTTATAATAATGAGTCAGGAATTGAAGTTACGTCCTTTAGAACGGGAAGATTTAAAGTTTGTACACGAACTTAATAATAATGCACATATTATGTCGTATTGGTTTGAAGAGCCATATGAGGCATTTGTAGAGCTGCAGGATTTATACGATAAACATATACATGATCAAAGTGAACGCCGATTTATCGTTGAGAAAGATAATGAGATGGTTGGATTGGTCGAGTTAGTGGAAATCGATTATATTCATCGTAGAACAGAATTCCAAATCATTATTGATCCAAATTATCAAGGACATGGCTACGCAGCAGAAGCGACGCGTTTAGCGATGGATTACGCTTTTTCTGTATTAAATATGCATAAGATTTATTTAGTTGTGGATAAAGAAAATGAGAAAGCAGTCCATGTGTATAAAAAGGTTGGATTTATAGTGGAAGGCGAGCTTTTAGACGAGTTTTTCGTTGATGGTAACTATCATAATGCGATAAGAATGTGTATGTTCCAGAAGGAATATTTTAAAAATAAGTAGTTGAATGATTTGGAAGTAATGTTGACGCTTCATAAAACCGTGTGCTAAAATCCCTTTTAAGTATTAAGGAAGGTGCAGAACATGCTTTATATAAAATTTGTAAAACTCATTAGAAAACTTTGCTCCGCACAAATGTATACGGTGAAGCGTTGTACGGAGCTTAATCAAGGGGTATAAATCCCCTATATTCATCGGCTGAATAACTTTTCGAAAAAAGTATAGTTTACCTATGCTTATTTGGTTATGGTTTTTCAGCTGATGTATAAAATAGATTAAGGGGCCATAGACAATGCTTTGTCTATGGCCCTTTGTGTATATTATTCCCATGAGTTTTTACTGTAAATTGGAGTAGTATGGGAAAAATCACGAAGCAGAGGGCTAGTGTCGAATGACGCTATCTCTCTGCTTTTTTTAATTTCAGGAAAAGAGGATTAAAAATGAGTTTACTTAAAGTTGAAAGTTTATCACATAGTTTTATAGACAAAGTATTATACGAAAATGCTTCTTTTGATTTGCATAAAGGAGAACATATGGGGATTGTTGGACAGAATGGTGCAGGAAAAAGTACGTTAATGAAAATATTGGTGGGGGAAATTATTGCTGATAAGGGGAGCATTAAGTGGCAACCAAATATTCAAATTGGACATCTTGATCAATATGCAGAAATTGATGGGAGCTATACCATTTCACAATATGTAAAGCGGGCCTTTTATGATTTGTTTGAAATGGAAAAGAGAATGAATAAGTTATATGAAGAAAGTGTGATGACTGGAGATGAGAAACAACTATTGAAAGCAGCTGAAATACAAGAGCAGCTTGAGGCTCGTGATTTTTATTCAGTAGACAGCGTAATAAATAAGGTGGCAGCAGGTTTAGGTATTGATGCTATTGGGATGGATCGTGTTATTGGGGAATTAAGCGGAGGGCAACGGACAAAGGTAATTTTAGCAAAGCTTTTACTAGAAGAGCCTAATATTTTATTACTAGATGAACCTACGAATTTTCTTGATAAAGAGCATGTTGAATGGCTTGCTAATTATTTAATGAATTTTGAAGGAGCGTTTATTGTCGTATCACATGATTTTGATTTTCTAGAAAAAGTGACTTCTTGCATATGTGATGTAGAGTTTGGAACGGTGAAGAAGTATTACGGAAAATACTCAGATTTTGTAAGACAAAAGGAGCATTTGCGAAAAGATTATATGCGCCAATATTATGCACAGCAAAAGAAAATTGAAAAAACGGAAGAGTATATTCGTAGAAATATTGCTGGAGTAAATTCTAAAATAGCACAAGGACGTAGAAAGCAGTTGCAACGTATGGAAAGAATTGCACCGCCAAGTTTTACTCATAAACCGTTTATTCATTTTCAGGAACTTCCCATTTCAGTTCAGACGGTTCTGGAAGTAAATAACCTTGAAGTTGGTTACGATTTTGCTCTCTTACCAAAATTGAATTTTTCAGTAATGGGTGGGGAAAAACTTGTTATTACAGGGTTCAATGGGGTAGGGAAATCTACTTTATTAAAAACAATCGTTGGAAGTATTGCTAGCATTTCTGGAGAATTTCACTTCTCAGAGCAAATAAAGATTGGATATTATGAGCAAGATTTAAATTGGAATAATGATTCTTTAACGCCGCTTCACATTATTTCGGAACAGTTTCCTAAACTAAGCGTGAAGGAAATACGTCATCATTTAGCTGCGTGTGGTGTGAAGGATACTCATGTTTCCCAAGAAATACGTACGTTGAGTGGTGGTGAACAATCAAAGGTTAAATTATGCGGGTTGTTATTATCACCTTGTAATTTCTTAATCTTAGATGAACCGACAAATCATTTAGATGCAGAAGCAAAGGAAGCTTTGCAAAAGGCGTTAATACAGTTTAAGGGGAGCGTTATACTTGTATCTCACGAAGCGAGTTTTTATCTTGATTGGGCAGATAGTATTTTTAATATAGAGACAGGATTAGTTAAGGGGGTGTGAAACATATGAGTGAAAATAATTGGAAAACGAAAATTATATTATTTTTGACCGCTCAAACGATTTCGTTGTTCGGTTCATCTCTCGTACAGTACGCGATTATATGGTATATCACCCTTACAACATCATCGGGGATGATGTTGACCATTTCAACTGTTTGCGGTTTCCTACCACAAATCGCGATTTCTTTATTTGCAGGTGTGTGGATTGATCGTTACGACCGTAAAAAAATGATTATGTTATCGGACGGGGTTATAGCAATTGCTACGTTAGTTTTAGCAGTTCTATTTGTAACAGGATATAAAAGTATTTGGTTACTTTTTATAGTACTACTCATTCGTTCAGCTGGGACAGGGGTACAAACGCCAGCTGTGAATGCATTAATCCCACAAATCGTTCCGAAAGATCATCTTATGAAAGTGAATGGGATAAATAGCAGTATTACATCTTTAATTATGTTTCTTTCTCCAGCAGCAAGTGCTGCAATTCTTTCTATTGCTAGCATTGAAACGACATTTTTTATTGATGTTATTACGGCTATGATTGGAATTAGTATTATGTTTATCATTCAAGTGGAGAGACATGTGAATACAGAGAGTAAGCAAAAATCTAATCTACAAGGTATAAAAGAAGGCTTTGCTTACTTAAAAGAAAATGTATTTATTAAAAGGCTACTCTTTTTATTAATCATTGTCATGATTTTAATAAGTCCAGCCGCCTTTTTAACACCTTTAATGGTAACTCGTTCTTTCGGTGCAGAAATGTGGAGACTTACTGCTAGTGAAATGACTTTTAGTGCGGGGGCGGCAGCTGGTGGCGTATTGATTGCGGCATGGGGTGGTTTCCGTAATCGTATGCATACAACGGCGCTAGCTTGTGCGTTGTATGGACTGCTTATGATTGGACTAGGGATTGCTCCGGTATTTATTGTGTATTTAGTATTTAACTTTTTAATTGGTATAACAATGCCGTGCTTCAATACACCGGTTACCGTGTTATTGCAGGAAAAAGTAGAGCCTTCTATGCATGGGCGGATGTTTAGTCTTGTACAAATTGCTAATTCATGCGCGCTTCCTTTAGGAATGATAATATTTGGCCCATTGGCTGATATGTTTAGTGTAGAAATTTTGTTAATTTATGCTGGGATGTTCGTGCTATTGTGTGCGATTTATGTTGTAGTAAGCAAGAGGTTTGAAGTGTAAATATTTATGTTTGAAAAGGTTTGTGAGGCAATTTAAGGTGCTTCATAAACCTTTTTCGATTTATACTAATCAATAATTATTTATTGTAAAACAATAAATAATTATTGACGATTGATTTTGTTTTAGGTAATATGATGTTAACAATCTAAGGGGAATTATATGAATAGAGGAGAATGTGAAATGATAAATAAATACGTAGTAGCTATTTCTTTTGTGATTTTAGCGATCATTTCTTTAGCTATACATGCTTCAAACAGTAAAGTGGGAGCGAATGGATTCCTTGAAGAACCTTTCTTTTTCCTAGTACCAATAAGTTATGTATTGTTCTTGAGTGGTATTGGTGTATTACTATTTGGATTTGTTACTTCAAAGCTGAAAAAAAGTAATAGATAAAATGAAGTTTAAGTAGTGAGGGATCCATTAATCAGGACAAAATACTCACTATAAAATAGGAACATACTATATGGAAGAAAAATAATAAGTGAGCTGAATCATGATGAATCATTATTTTTATAGTGGTAGACAAGTGGGAGCAGCTATTACACTGGCAGGAGCACAGGAGACAATTCATGCTGTGAATCAGGCGATTCAAATGCAGCAACAAGCATATTTTGCACAAATGATGCAAGGGCAGTATATGCCTTACTCACAGCCTCCAATGCAAATTGTACATTACGATGTGCATCCAGCGGGTTTATTTTCCATTCCGTATGGCGGGACATACTTCTTATGAAAGAAAGCGACTGATTAGAGTCGCTTTCTTTTTTTATATTCCGCCTAGTTTCATGCCAAGGAATGCAAAAAGGATACCAATCATATAAGTGGCACTTAAATATAGAAATAGTATGCCAAAGTTTTTGCGGTTGAAAAGCTGAATAGATTCTAATTTAAACGTCGAAAATGTCGTGAAGGCACCCATAAATCCAGTCCCTAATAATAATTGCCAACTTGTAGTGACGCCGTTGCCAATTATATATCCAAGTAAAAACGCTCCTGTTATATTGATGAGAAATGTAGCAATTGGAAAGGAAGTTTTATTTCTTTTTTTAAACCAATTGCTAATTGCAAATCGTGTAATAGCACCGAAGAAACCTCCAGTTGCCACTAATAAAGCTTCCATCATAAGTGATCACCTTCCGTAAGTTGTTTCTTAAGTAAGAAATCACCTAATGTATAGCCAATACCAGACATAATGAGCCCACCAAGTATACTGCATGATACATATAAGAAAGCTATACTCCATTCAGAATGATTGATTAATTGCACAGTTTCTACACTGAATGTCGAAAACGTCGTAAAGGAACCGATGAATCCAGTTCCAATGCCTGTAATAATTTCTGAAGGCAAGATATTTCTCCGAGCGATATACGTAGTTAGCCACGCTAATAAGAAGCAGCCGGCTAAGTTAATAAGTAATGTAGCTAATGGAAATGAATGATGCCATGAAGTATGAATAATAAGACCTAAATAATAGCGAGAGAGGGCTCCTAATATACCGGCTATGCCAACGATAATATAAATCAATTTCTTCACCTCTTTAAAATAGCTTGCTCAAAAAAATAGACTCCTACCAGTAGTTATACTGGTAGGAGTCATTAGCTAAGCAGCAGTTATGGCGAACTCCATCGCCTATGATTATTACATATAGTGTACTAAACATTTTGTTGGATTTCCAGTGAAGGAGTCGGGGCATTTTGTATTTTTGCTAATTTAAGAGCGAGAATAATTACTTATAAACTAAATATAGTGATATAGGGTTTTCGATGTGATAAAATATTTCTTATGTCTGTCATTCAGTTTTAGTTAACTGAAAATAAAGAAAATTAAGCTATGTGTTTTAGAAAAGGGGCGTTTATTTGAAAAAATTATTAAAAATAGTACTTATATGTATTTTAGTAGGGGTGGGAGTTGTAGGTGGTTTTTTAGCGTATATGACACTTACAAAAGAACAGCCAGCTGATGTTATAAGCTTGAAGGTGGAAAATAATAAGGAGCGTGTATTAGCGCCTGACAATGAGTTTAAAGTTACAACGTTTAATATTGGATATGCTGGATTAGATAAGGATCAAGATTTCTTTATGGATGGTGGAAAGGGATCTGGTTCAAGTAGTAAAGAGCAAACGGAAACGAATTTAAAGAATATGCTTTCGTTTTTACAAAATGAGAATAGTGATTTTGCGTTATTACAAGAAGTTGATATAAAGTCACTGCGATCTTTTGATGTAAATGGGCATGAATTTTTGAAGAAGGGATTACCTGATTATGCTTCGTCGTTCGGAAAGAACTATGATACAAAATGGGTTCCCGTCCCAATTACAAGTCCAATGGGATATGCGGAGGCCGGACTAAGTACGTTTTCTAAATATAAGGTTCAAACAGCGGAGAGGTTCCAGCTTCCTGGAATGGAGCCTTGGCCAAAGCGTTTGTTTGATTTAGATCGAGCGATTGTTGAGCACAAAATCCCTGTTAATAATGGGAAGTTTGTTAGACTCGTAAATTTACATTTG
This sequence comes from Bacillus sp. BML-BC051, assembly GCF_019656175.1. NCBI lineage: Bacteria > Bacillati > Bacillota > Bacilli > Caryophanales > Bacillaceae > Bacillus > Bacillus sp. BML-BC051. Next base: position 60,418 of record NZ_BPLI01000017.1, on the reverse strand, counting down.
TCTGCGTATGATGAAGGCGGGAAAATTAGAAAACAGCAAGTAGAGTTTTTAAAAGAATATATGAACAAGCATTATGAAAATGGTGATTACGTAATAATGGGCGGAGATTGGAATCAATTACTTTCTGATGTTCAGTTAAGTGATCCGAAGTTTGTGAAAGAGCGTCCTGAATGGTTAGTAGAGTTGCCGAAGAACTTTACTAATGGTGGCTTTAAGTGGGCTGTAGATCCGTCTGTTATGACGGTGAGAGATGATGTGAAGAAGTATGTGGAAGGTGAAAATTTTGTCACGATTATTGATGGCTTTATCGTTTCACCGAATGTTGAGATTGTAAATGTACAAGGGAAAGATTTAAAGTTTGAAAATAGTGATCATAACCCAGTGAGTGCGGTCTTTAAGTTGAAGTAATTAAGTGTAGAAAGTGGGACTTTATATATGGAGTGGTTAAAGAAAACTTGTTTTTCTAGCCTGGAGAAAGAATCACAGAAAAATCATTTATTGCTGTTTATCACGATTTGTAGTTTCTTCCTCGGAATAATCGCGATTGGGTATTACGGATATATTTTTACAGAGAGAGCAATAGCGTTTTGGGTTTGCGGTATTTCAGTTGTCGTATTTGGAACGCTCCTTACTTTTATAGAAAGCATGGAAGCAATGTATAAATATATCATGACATTTATGCTGCTTATTATGTCTTTCATTATGGTACAAGCTTTTAATGAAAGTCCGGCTGTATTCCAAATGGTCTATTTTACATTAGCAGTTTCACTTATTTATTTAAGTGAACGTCTCGTTATCATTCTCGGCGGAGTGGCGGTTGTTATTACATTTATTCTTTGTAGTTATTGGCCGGAGCAATTTTTTGCTTATACAGCGGCATCTGAAGCTGCAAACTTCGCAAGCTTGTTAGCAATCGTAACGATTGCTATGTGGGGCGTAACGAAGATTGGCTCTAATCTGCTAGCTCGTTTAAGTGATGAGAAGCAAGAGGTAATGAGGAAAGCTCAGGAGCTAGAAGAGACTCAAAGACTTATTGAGGAAACTGTTATGAAACTAGATAGTAATTTCAATCATTTAAGACAAAATATGAATATATCGATGGAGTCGATGAGTGAAATTAATTTCGCTTTTGAAGAAGTGGCAGTTGGTACCCAATCACAATCAGAGATGATGTATCGTTCGGTGGAAGTATTGAATGATATGGAGGGGAATATTGAACAAATTATTTCTCAAGTAAGAAATGCATCGATTCGTGTTGATGAAAGTTTAGAAATTTCAAAGGGTAGTGTACATACTTTACGAAATTTTGAAGCGAATATGAGAAGTTTAAATGATGTTGTTTCACAATCAGGAATTATATTTAGAGATTTAATGATGCAGTCGAAGCAAATTAATGAAATTGTAGATGTAATAACGAATATTTCAAGTCAGACGAGTTTGCTAGCTTTAAATGCAAATATTGAAGCGGCAAGAGCAGGAGAGCATGGAAAAGGATTTGCTATTGTAGCGAATGAAGTATTAAAGCTTGCTGAAGAATCGAATCGTTCTGCGGGGAGAATTCAAGGTATTTTGAAGGAGTTTAGTAATCAAGCGAGTAAAGTGGAAGTACAGGTAGAGAAATCAGAAAGAGTACAAGAAGAATGTAACGAAATGTTAGCAAGTGTTTTAACAAATGTAACGGATTTAGGGAAGTTTATTGATGTAATTAATGATGTAATGAGAGAGATTGTTGATCATCAAGAAAGTTTCCAAGTTAAAACGACGAATATCGTAAAGGATGTTACGCATGCTTCTAATGTAATTCAGCAAACTTCTGCTGCTACGGAAGAAGTATTGGCAAGTGTGGAAGAAGAAAAGCATCGAAATGATACATCGGTGAAGACGTTACATACTGTTAACGAGCAAGTGAAGTTGCTAGAAGATATTCTAGAAAAGTAATATTTCTTGAAAAGGGCACACTATGTGTGCCTTTTTTTATTTAAATGAATACTTGATAGTAATTTAATTGCTTTTCTGCGCGTTTTCTGCCAAGCTTAAGGAGATAAAGTGAGACTAATACCTACTGATTATTAGTTGAACCCCTGCAAATAGCGGGATAAAATACTTCAAAGAAAGAATTATATAGGTGACGCATATGATTGAAGTTAAGACTTCTGAACTTAGTGATGGAGAATTTAATAGAGGTGTATTTGCAACTCGTGATATTAAAAAGGGTGAGTTGATTCACTCAGCGCCAGTTATCTCTTATCCGAATGAACAGCATGAACACATTGAGAAAACGTTACTTGCTGACTACGCATTTGAGTATGGGGTAAATCATACGGCATTCCTTTTAGGATACGGCATGTTATTTAATCATGCATATAATCCGAATGCAACGTATGAAATTGTCTTCGAGAATCATACGTTTAACTTCTTCGCTTATAAGGATATAAAAGCGGGAGAAGAGATTCTAATCAATTATAATGGTGAAGTTGATGATGAAGAACTATTATGGTTTGATAAGGAAAAAGAAGAGAACGAAAAGTAAATTATAATAAGTAAGAAAAAAGATGCTTTTACATAGGTAAAAGCATCTTTTTTATTGATGAAAATAAAGTAAAGATTACAAAAAAATACCACTTTATTTTCGTGTGATATAGTAAGATACTGAAGGATAGTGTTTTGAAAAAGTAATATATTTTACAAATTGTTGTCTTTCTGATGACATGTCAAGTTTAGTAGCTCATTTGGGTTGCTTTATTATGCAATATATATTTTAATATGAGTGGCACCTCTTATAAATTAAGAGGTTTATAGGTGTCTCGAATTGATTTTGGGTACACTGTATCCACCACTTTAGGTTCGTTCATGTATGTGGGGATATTATGGGCCCGTATAACGGGATAAAAAGAATATAGAAATAGAGGAATCGTAAAATGAATATGCAAGAGGTTTATGAATATTTAAGTACGGTATTGCCTGAAGGTCATGTGAAACAAGATGAAATGTTAAAGAATCATACGCATATTAAAGTTGGTGGAAAAGCAGATGTGTTCGTTGCACCGACAAATTATGATGAAATTCAAGAAGTTATTAAATATGCTAACGAATATAATATTCCAGTTACGTTTTTAGGAAATGGATCGAATGTCATTATTAAAGATGGTGGAATTCGCGGGATTACAGTAAGTTTAATTCACATTACAGGTGTGACTGTAACAGGAACGACAATTGTAGCACAGTGCGGTGCAGCAATTATTGATGTATCACGTATTGCATTAGATCATAATTTAACGGGTCTTGAGTTTGCTTGTGGTATTCCAGGTTCAGTTGGCGGAGCATTATATATGAATGCTGGTGCTTACGGCGGTGAAGTATCGTTTGTATTAACAGAAGCTGTTGTAATGACAGGTGATGGAGAGCTACGTACTTTGACGAAAGAAGCATTTGAATTTGGATATCGTAAGAGTGTATTTGCGAACAACCATTACATTATTCTTGAAGCGAGATTTGAACTTGAAGAAGGTGTACGTGAAGAAATTAAAGCAAAAATGGATGATTTAACGTTCAAACGTGAATCAAAACAGCCTCTAGAATATCCTTCATGTGGTAGCGTATTTAAGCGCCCACCAAATAACTTTGCTGGTAAATTAATTCAAGAATCAGGACTACAAGGTAAACGAATTGGCGGAGTGGAAGTTTCTCTAAAACACGCTGGATTTATGGTGAATGTAGATAACGGAACAGCACAAGATTACATTGATTTAATTCACTTCGTACAAAAGACTGTTGAAGAGAAATTTGGCGTGAAATTAGAGCGAGAAGTAAGGATTATTGGAGAAGATAAAGAGTAACGAAATACGTATGAAAATGTGAATTATTTTAAAATAACATTTGGGTATTGTTGACAATTTGTTTTCAATTCAATATAATGGCTAATAATTTAACAAATAATATACGTTGAAAGAGCCCAGTAGCAGTTTGTCACTGTTAATGAGAGAGCTAGGGGTTGCTGGAACCTAGCACAAACAAACTTGCGAATTACACTCTGGAGTATCTTAGGTAATGCTAAGCGGATTGGCAATCGATATTATTGCTAAGAGTGGTATGAGTAGCTATGCTATTTATACAAACTGGGTGGTAACACGGTGAATAATCGTCCCTATGTCATAGACATAGGGACTTTTTGTTTTCAAAAAAATAGAGGGGATGACAAAAGATGAATATTATTGATGAATTAGAATGGCGCGGTGCCATTAATCAACAGACGGACGAAGAAGGTTTACGTAAGCTAGTAGAAGAGAAAAAGATTTCACTATACTGTGGAGTTGATCCGACTGGTGATAGTATGCATATTGGACATTTGATTCCGTTTATGATGATGAAGAGATTCCAGTTAGCTGGCCATCATCCAGTTATTTTAATCGGCGGGGCAACAGGAACAATTGGTGATCCGAGCGGACGTCAATCAGAACGTCAACTTCAAACGTTAGAAGTCGTTCAGCATAATGTGGATGCGTTAACAGCACAAATGAAAAAGCTATTTGATTTTGGCGGAAATAGCGAAGTGAAGATGGTAAATAACTACGACTGGACACATGAAATAAACATTATTGAGTTTTTACGTGATTACGGGAAGAACTTTAGTATTAATAGCATGTTAGCGAAGGACATTGTAGCAAGTCGTTTAGATACAGGTATTTCTTTCACAGAATTTACGTACCAAATTTTGCAAGCGATGGACTTCCATCATTTATACACGAAAGAAGATGTGCAACTGCAAATTGGTGGTAGTGACCAATGGGGAAATATTACGAGTGGTTTAGACTTAATTCGTAAGTTAGAAGGGCACGAAGCGAAAGTATTCGGATTAACGATTCCGTTATTATTGAAATCTGATGGTACGAAGTTCGGTAAATCTGCAGGTGGTGCGGTTTGGCTTGATCCTGAAAAAACAACACCGTTTGAATTTTACCAGTTCTGGTTGAATACAGATGACCGTGATGTAGTGAAATACTTGAAATACTTTACGTTCTTAACGAAAGAGCGCATCGATGAATTGGCAGTGAAGGTAGAAACAGAGCCTCATAAACGTGAAGCGCAAAAAGTATTAGCGGAAGAAATGACGAAGTTCGTTCATGGAGAAGAGGCATTTTCACAAGCAGTGAAAATTACAGCAGCGTTATTTAGCGGAGATATTAAATCGTTAACAGCTGATGAAATTGAGCAAGGATTTAAAGAGATGCCAACATTCGAGTCTTCAAAAGAGACGAAAAACATCGTAGAATGGCTAGTTGATTTAGGAATTGAACCATCTAGACGACAAGCGCGTGAAGATATTAATAACGGAGCTATTTCTATGAATGGTGAAAAAGTAACGGATGTGGGCACGGATGTTACTGTAGAAAATTCATTTGATGGACGATTTATCATTATTCGTAAAGGGAAGAAGAACTACAGCCTAGTTAAATTAGGATAATAATTTGTGTGAAAGGATGGGAGTAGGAAGAATACTTCCATTCTTTCATATACACAATTTAGACATAAAATAATCAGTAAATTTAGATAATTTAAAGGGTTATATGGTTCTTCTGCCGAATAAATAAGTTAGAGAAAATTACGGATAAAAATAGCCCGAATCATGCAGGGCATGATTCGGGCTTATATTCAGATTAGTAAGCTAAGCTGAATAGACCTTTAATGTGTGATAAGTAACGAACGTTACTTGCTTCTTTCATTAATGATGCTGGTAAGCCTTTAAGTGGAGTATTGCTTGCTCCGATTGTAGCAACAGCATCTTTACGTCCTAGACTAGCAAGTGTTCCAGAGTTTACAGGTGCGAACTCTTCGAATGCTTTGCCTTCTAGTGCTGCGTATAAGTTGTATCCAATTAACTCACCCATTTGCCAAGCGATTTGTGCAGTTGGTGGGTATGGACGTCCGTCTGGAGCGAAGACAACAGCGCTGTCTCCAGCAACGAATACGTCTTTGTGAGAAGTAGATTGTAGGTATGCATCAACTGTTGCACGACCACGGTTTACTTCAAGACCTGATTCACCGATTAATGGGTTACCTTGTACGCCACCTGTCCAAACGAATGTGTTAGCAACAAGTTTTTGACCGTCTTTTAAGTCGATTTCATTGCCAGCAACGTTTGTTACAGGAAGACCAGTTAAGAATGTAACACCGCGTGCTTCTAGGCTAGCAGTTGCACGTTCGATTAAGTGGTCTGGTAATACTGGAAGGATTTTTGGACCTGCTTCAACAAGAAGAAGTTTAACTTCTTTTGGATTTACGCCGTGGCTTTTTGCAAGTTTAGGCATAATGTCAGCAAGCTCACCAACTAGCTCAACGCCAGTTAATCCGCCACCACCGATTACGATTGTAGCATCAGCTTCGTTTTTCGTTTTCGCGTATTCACGAATACGGTCTTCAACGTGTTTGTAGATTTTGTTTGCATCAGCAGCAGATTTTAATACCATGCTGTTTTCTTCCAATCCTGGAATACCGAAGTAAGCAGTTTTACTTCCTAAAGCAACTACAAGTGCATCGTAAGATAAAGTAGTGCCACCAGCTAGTTTAATTTCTTTGCTATCAACTGAGAATGACTCAACTGTTGCAATTTTAAGATCGATGTCTTTACCTTTGAAAAGCTTTGTAAGTGGCATTGCAATTGCTTGCTCAGCAACGTTACCAGCTGCAAGGCGGTGTAGTTCAGTGATGATTTGGTGTGTTGGGTATTGGTTAATCACTGTAACTTGTGCTTCTGATTTGCTGTAATATTTACGTACGTTTAAAGCGGCAAGAAGACCGCCATAACCAGCGCCTAAGATGACAATTTGTTTTGACATAGTATGATATCCCCCGTCTTTACTAATTGTTGTTATAAGTTAAATTATTTATTGTTACGTTCTGCACTAATTTGAAGGTATGCGTTCACAAAGCGGAACATTTTTTGTGCTTGTGGGTCTTTTAATAATTTTAATAGACCGAACAGGCCGATAACTTCGTTGCTTTCGTCAGCACGATCTTTCGCTTCGATTGCAGTAGCAGCCATGCTTTTCACTGTATCTTTTACAGGTTCTACAAGCTCTGTGATTGCACCAACAGTGTCGCTTTTTAATACTTCATCAGTAGCAACAGTTTGAGCGAAGTCATAAGACTTAGTTAAAATATTAACAAGCTCAGTTAATTTTGGAAGCTGTTCTACTAGTGTAGTTAATGATTCTTGTACCTCAGGTTTTAACAACTGATCAAGTACATCAAGTTGTCCTTGGCTAGCAGAAATTTGTACAGTTTCTTGTTCTGGCTTTGTTTGAGTCATAGTTTCTGGCATCTCCAATTCTCCTTTACGATAGCAATACTCTTATTTTTGATAGGTAAGACAGTAAACGTTTGCGAAACTTTATACAAAGTTTCACAAAGCACAATAAAATGCCTTTAAATTTATGTCAGCAAGTAAGCTGAAATCATAAATCCAAAACCATAATGTCCTACCTATTATTTATGAACTGTCCGATACATGGCTTGTCCGCATAATGGAAAGTTCCTTTATCGGAAAGTGTATATAATATATATCCTATATTATATACTATATACACCTATGTTAACATAAAAATGATTCCTAATTATTTGATATTAAGCGTATAACGTAGTACTGACAAGGCATGAAAGCGCATAAAATATTTTGTTACGGTTAGAAATGTACGTATATATAAATAAAAAAAGGAAAAAATGGACAAATTTATGTTCATTTTTTCCTTTTTTTATTGTTCACCTTCTGTTATTAGCATCGATGTGTTACCGCTTTTTTCAAGATGGCATTCGCCCCAAGTACAAAGGGAATCAAGAATGGATTCTAAAGACCAACCGTAGTCTGTAAGGGAATACTCTACTTTTGGTGGTACTTGATTGTATACCTTTCTTTGAATAACTCCATCTTCTTCTAATTCGCGTAATTGCTGCGTTAACATTTTCTGTGTAATACCAGGCATAAGACGTTTTAATTCACTCGTTCTCTTTGTACCTTTCGTTAAGTGGCAAAGAATAACGACTTTCCATTTTCCACCGATAACCTCTAAAGTCGCTTCAACGGGAATGTTATATTTCTTCATATAAAAATCTCCTTTGATGAATGTAGATTCCAGTTCTCCCACAAAAGAAGCTAAATAATTTAAATGTTACTAAAAAGTGCCTATAGCACTTTAAAGTACGTACTTTTTATCATGTTGAATATGTTCCATAATAGCATAAGTAAGAAGGAAATGAGTAGTACGGTACTAAAAAGTGCCTATGTTACTTTTTGGTACCTATCGTACTTTCAAGTGCGTTCTTCAAAAAAAGAGTGAAGCCATTCATAATAGCATATATGAGCAGTAAATATATTTTTGTAGAAGAAAAAAGGCCTTTTTTCATACTATTATGATTGGATTTCTCGCATTAAGGAGGAGTTCAATTGAATTCATATACAGTATCTTCTTCGGCAGTACAGACGAATCGAAGAAGTATGTTTGCTTTATTAGCGCTAGCAATTAGTGCGTTTGGAATTGGTACAACCGAATTTATTAGTGTCGGTTTATTACCATCTATTTCAGAGGATTTACATGTTTCTGTTACAACAGCGGGTTTAACCGTTTCTTTATATGCATTAGGAGTAGCGTTTGGTGCTCCGGTATTAACGTCATTAACAGCTAGTATGTCGCGAAAGACGTTATTAATGTGGATTATGATTATTTTCATTATTGGTAATGGAATTGCGGCAGTGGCAACAAGTTTTACTGTGTTACTTATCGCGAGGGTTGTATCTGCGTTTGCGCATGGTGTTTTTATGTCGATAGGATCCACAATTGCGGCTGCGCTTGTACCAGAGAATAAACGTGCGAGTGCAATTGCATTTATGTTTACTGGTTTAACTGTTGCGACTATTACAGGTGTGCCAATTGGAACATTTATTGGTCAGCAATTTGGCTGGAGAGCATCGTTTATGGTAATTGTGGCAATTGGAATCGTTGCCTTAATTGCCAACAGTATGCTGATTCCGTCTAACTTGAAAAAAGGTACATCTGTATCATTTCGTGATCAATTCAAACTGATTACGAATGGAAGACTATTACTTGTATTTATCATTACTGCATTAGGGTACGGGGGAACATTCGTAACGTTTACGTATTTATCTCCGCTATTACAAGAAGTAACAGGATTTAAATCAAGTACTGTTACAATTATTTTGTTAGTGTACGGAATCGCAATTGCGATTGGGAATATGGTTGGTGGAAAATTATCAAATCATAATCCGATTCGAGCGTTATTTTACATGTTCTTTATTCAAGCGATTGTATTATTTGTTTTAACATTTACAGCGCCGTTTAAATTCGCTGGATTCATCACAATTATTTTTATGGGACTATTTGCGTTTATGAATGTTCCAGGACTACAAGTATATGTCGTTATATTAGCTGAGAGATTTGTACCTAGCGCTGTTGATGTAGCATCCGCGATTAACATTGCAGCATTTAACGCAGGTATTGCTCTTGGTGCTTACTTGGGCGGTATTGTAACGAACTCGTTAGGGTTAATTCATACAGCTTGGGTAGGTGGCATCATGGTAGCAGGGGCTGTTGTTTTAACAGCGTGGAGTATGACATTAGAAAAAAGAAATCAAGTGAAATAAGGGAGAGAAAATATAATGAAAAATTTACAAAGTACAACAACATTGCATAACGGTGTAGAAATGCCTTGGTTCGGTTTAGGTGTATTTAAAGTAGAAGATGGACCAGAACTTGTAGAAGCTGTAAAATCGGCGATTAAAGCAGGATACCGCAGTATCGATACAGCTGCGATTTATGGAAATGAGAAAGCTGTAGGAGAAGGAATTCGTGCTGGTATAAAAGAAGCAGGGATTTCTCGAGAAGATTTATTCATTACTTCAAAAGTGTGGAATGCAGATCAAGGATATGAAACGACACTAGCTGCATATGAAGAGAGCTTAAAAAAATTAGAGCTAGATTATTTAGATTTATATCTTGCTCATTGGCCTGTAGAAGGGAAATACAAAGATACGTGGAGAGCTTTAGAAACACTTTATAAAGAAGACCGCGTACGTGCAATTGGCGTGAGTAACTTCCAAATCCATCATCTGAAGGATGTACTAGAAGGCGCAGAGATTAAACCGATGATTAATCAAGTAGAATATCACCCACGTTTAACACAAAAAGAATTGCAAGCGTTCTGTAAAGAGCAAGGTATTCAAATGGAAGCATGGTCACCACTTATGCAAGGTCAATTATTAGATAACGAAACATTGCAAGAAATTGCTGATAAGTATGGTAAAACGACAGCTCAAATCATTTTACGTTGGGACCTTCAAAATGAAGTTGTAACAATTCCGAAGTCAACGAAGGAACACCGCATCGTTGCAAACGCTGATATATTTAATTTTGAATTAACGAAAGAAGATATGGAGAAAATCGATGCGTTAAATGAAAATCATCGCGTTGGTCCAGATCCTGATAACTTTGATTTCTAAACTTATAGTGGAGAGAAAGAGTGCAAACAGTTTGCACTCTTTTTTGTTTTGTTTATGTATAAAAAAAAATTCTAACTAAATAATAAACAGAAGAAAATTTGTTATTTCATAAGGGGTTGTAGACATGAATATAAAACGATCGTTCAAGATAATGGGCGCTTTTTTGAGTGTTTTATTTGTATTTGCGAACTTATTATTTCCACTTCAAAAAGCATTCGCGGAAGTTATGGATCATACAAAGTATGAAATGGATTGGAGTTATAGTAAGTCAAAGAAGAAACCAATTCGAACAGAGCTTATTAAAACAGCAGATGGTAAAATTGCCTTTTGCTTAAATGTGGATTTGAAATCTCCGAGTGGTCAAGATTTACCAGAAATGGGGAAAGTGGATATTAATGTGTACCGTGTACTATTGAATGGATATCCACAAAAGAGTCCACAAGAATTAGGTGTTTCTGATTGGAGAGAAGCACATTATGCAACGCAGCTTGCAGTATGGAATGCGTTAAAGCAAATCGATATTAATGATTTAGATTTCCGAAATAAAAATGTAGAAAAGGTAACGAAAGATATCGTTGCAAAAGCAAATGCTAGTGAGGAATTACAAGAAATTACGATGAGCGTCGTGCCATCAGAAGAACAACAAGCAGTGTTGAAAAATGATTTCTTTGAAACAGGTTTATATACAGTAGAAACAAACGCGAAAAGCGGAACGTATAAGGTGCAAGCAACAGGTGCACCAGCGGGCGCGAAGTTTGTAAATGAAAAAGGCGAAGCGAAAATGGAATTTAATGTGGGAGAAAAGTTCCGCATCTTAATTCCAAAACAAACACCAGCTGGTGGATTTAGCTTTAAAGTAATAGGAAAATTAACGAAGCTACAAGGTATCGCGCATAAGGGTACACCGACAATTCAAAATGCAGTCGTATTACTTGAGCGCAGTGAAGAAAAAACAAGTCCGGAGTTATCGGTAAGTTGGAAAACAACAAATGGTCATGATAACAATAAACCACATACTCCAAATGAACCACATAAACCGAATCAAAAGAGATAATGAAAAAGCATTGGCTGTGTGCCAATGCTTTTTTATACGAATTAAAATTATATTAGGAAAATTAAATGTGGGATAAAATTACCGTTTATACAGTTTAAACTCTATTTAGAAATAATATAGATATATTAAAATTCAAACGTTACAATTAATAGATTGTATTCACGAAATTGTAACATTATTCTGATTGGAAAGGCTATCAAACAGTGTAGAAAGCGTGTAAAATTCAGTTGGAAAAACTACCTATAGATGGTCATATATGAAGAAAATGTAAGTTTCTATTATTATTCACAACTTTAGATGTATAGATGACAATACTGAAATATATCTTTTACTATTCTCTTTTTTATGTAGAGAGAACTCATCACAAGTAGAGGGAAGTGAGGAGGATACGTTACATAAAAATTTTTATAATGTAAGAAAGTGAATACATTGAGAGGAATGCGGTAGTAATTGATACAGGTGCGCGAGGTGTTAGTCTATTCGTTAAATGTTTTTATAAAAATAATAGGATGTCTTATTAAATGAATATTTATATAGGAAGGTTTTTCTAAATAAAGGAACAGGGGACACAGATTATGTCGAAGAAAAAGACGAGTAGGGTATTAGTGGCTGGAATATGTATATCTACATTATTATCGCCAGTAGCTTTCGAAGCATCGAAAGGATATGCAGCACCTTTGGAAGAAAATAAAGGTGGAAAATTAGAAGAGGTTAAAGAGAATAAGTTTGAGCAAAGGACGTTTCATGTACCTGGAAAAGGTGATATAGAAAAGGAAACGAAACGCTTAAAAGTAAGTTTTCCCCTTTCGGTTAACGAACCGACTGGAATTTATGCAGCGCCAAACGAAAAGATTACAATTGAAATAAAAGGAACGCAGTCTATTCAAGCTTTTATGGGAACGAGATCATATGATGAAAAGGACCCTGAAAAGTTTGATTTAAAACCTGGTAAAAATGTTATTTCATCACCAAATGGTGGTATTTTATATTTTTACAATATGAACGACGAAGGTGAGGTAACGGCTTCTGTTACGAATGGTGGTAGCCATTTTCCTTTGTTTATTTTAGGTAAGCATACGAAAAAAGATTTTGATGAAATGTTGAAGAAATATAAGGATCCTTATGCAGTTGAATTAAAAGGTGAGAGAAGTTTAATTACTGCGAGTTATAATGCTGTTCAAGATCATATGAACGATACAGATCCAACAAAGTTAATGAAATTACATGATAAGATTATTCGTTTGGAAAATGCAGTAGCAGGATTATCTGAGGGCGGTATTGGAGTCGCAAAATCTCCAAATCATTACGTTCAGTTTGTTGAAAAACGGAATCCGGATGAAGATGACTTCATGTTTGCAACAAATTATCATACAGGATATATTCCAAGCGCAATGAATAGAGTTTTAGATATAGAAGTGCTTGAAAAGGATGGTTGGGGACCATGGCATGAAGTTGGGCATTTACATCAACAAAGGCCTTGGGACTGGGATGCTGTTGGGGAAGTAACAGTCAACATTTATTCTTTAGCAGTACAAAAAGCATTAGGGAATAAACTAGAAATGGAAGAACATTATGAAAAATCATTTGAGTATTTAGAAAGACCTATTGCCGAAAGAGTAATTGATGAAATTGATCCGCTTACGATGTTTTGGCAATTAAATATCGTTTATGGGGAAGATTTTTATCCTACATTGCATCAAGCGTATCGCTTGTTATCTGAAGAGGAATTGCCTACTTCTGATGAAGAGAAAAAGCAAATGTTTGTTTATATGACATCAAAAGTGGCAGGACAAAATTTAGTTCCTTTCTTTGAGGAATGGGGATTAACGCCAAATGATGATATTAGAGAGAAAATAGAAAAATTAAATTTACCTAAATTAGAAAAAGAAATATGGAAAGCTACAGATAGTAATGATATTCGCGAGAAGCAAGTTGAACCGTATAAAGTTCCGTATGGTGAACCTGCTAATGAGGTACAAAACCTTGTAGTTGGTACGAATTTTGATGAAGAAAAAGCGGATAAACTTGTTCAAAATTTAGGTGAGAATGTAAAAGTAACAGGTAAGATTGTATGGCCTAAATTAGAGAATGGGAAACAGGAAGTGTTAGTAGAAATTGAGGATGAGAAGGGAAATAAAAATTCAATTCCTGTTCAAGTTAATGGTATTTATGGTGACAGTATCATTTTTCAAGGAATTTCAAATGATGTAATGTCAACAGTGACGCTTCGTCACAATGAAAAAGAATTAAATGTAAACTTTACTAGTAATAAAATACATTACCGTTTTGAAAAAGAAGAATATATGGGTTTAACAGTATATGATCGAAATGGAATTGAAAAGAAACGTGTATCAGCAGAAGGGCAAGAAACTGGAAAAAGATTTGCTGAACTAAATGGAGTGGATTTTGAATATGGAGATGTAGTGAAAGTATTCCATGCAGAACCAAGCCGTCTGAAATGGTACCAAAATAATAAACTTGCAGATCAAGGGAAAGTTAAAAATAAAAAAGAAAAATTCTTTAAAATTACTCCGCAAGGCTTTGAATTAAAAGGTAGTTTACAAGAAGTAACGGCGAAACCACAACAAGTAGTAGTAGGAACAGACGTTGAGAAGCTAGATCCAAAAGCTTTTGTTGAAGTAAAAGACGGTGAAGTAGTAGGTTTTGTAGAAAAACCAAATACAACAAAAATTGGTGAACAACAAGTAAAAGTAGAAACGAAAGATCGTTTTGGAAATAAGCAAGTGACAGAGGTACCTGTAGAAGTAATTTATGGAGATAGCATTGTATATGCAGGATATGGCGATGATATTGCTTCAATTGTAACTTTAAAGCACGAAGAGAAGAAATTCCATGTGACTGATATGGATAGCGAGATTCATGAGTATTTTAATAAAGAGCTATACATGGGTATCACGTTATACGATCGAGACGGAAAAGAGAAAAAACATGTAACAGCAGAAGGGCAAGAAACTTCAAAGAACTTTGCAGAGCAAGTGAATGGAGTGCAGTTTGAGTATGGAGATGTTGTGAAAGTATTCCACGCAGAACCGGATCGTTTGAAATGGTATCAAAATAATAACTTTGCCGGTCAAGGTAAGACGAAAGTAGAAAAAGAACTATTCTTCAAAGTGACAGAAAAAGGCTTTGAGAGAATGGATATGCTGCAAGAAGTAACGGCGAAACCGCAACAAGTAGTAATCGGAACGAATAGCGAAATGTTAGACGCAAAGAAGTTTGTTGAAGTAAAAGGTGGAGAAGTAGTAGGTTTTGTGGAAAAACCGAATACAACAAAAATCGGTGAACAAACGGTGAAAGTAGAAACGAAAGATATTTTCGGGAACAAGAAAATAACGGAAGTATCACTAGAAGTGACGTACGGAGATAGCTTGGTATTTAGAGGGTTAAATTATAGCACTGATATTAAATCGATTGTAACACTGCAACATAATCAGAAAAAGTTCAGTGCAACAGCTGATTCGAATCCAGTGCATTACCATTTTAAAGATGAAATGTATTTTGAATTTGCATTACTTGACGCAGCCGGAAAAGAGAAAAAGAAAACAACTGTAAAAGGTGTTGAAAATGCGGCAGAGTTTGCAAAAGTGATTAATGGCTTAGAGTTTGAATACGGTGACGTTGTAAAAGTATATCACGCTGAAGCAAATCGCTTAAATTGGTATCAAAATGATAAACTTGCTGGCCAAGGTAAGGTGAAAGTAGAAAAAGAACTATTCTTCAAAGTAACAGAAAAAGGTTTTGAGAGAGTCGAGACGCAACAAGAAGTAAAAGCGGTACCACAAAAAGTAGTAATCGGAACAAATAGCGAAACGCTAGATGCGAAGAAATTTGTTGAAGTAAAAGATGGAGAAGTAGTAGGGTTTGTAGGGAAACTAGATACAACAAACGTTGGTAAGCAAACAATAAAAGTAGAAACGAAAGATATTTTTGGGAACAAGAAAGTAACGGAAGTACCAGTGGAAATAACATATGGAGATAGTATAGTATATCAAGGTGTATCAAATATAATACGTTCCATTGTAACGTTAAATCATGATGAAAAGAAATTACATGCAACATTTACAAATGAGACAATCCATTATCGTTTTGTGAATGAGCGATATATAGGTCTTGCGATTTATGATCAAAATGGCAATGAGAAAAAGCGTATAACGGCAGAAGGACAAGAAACTTCAAGGGATTTTGCTGAGCAAGTAAATGGCACCTCATTCCAGTATGGGGATGTAGTGAAAGTATATCATGCTGAATCAGATCGCTTGAATTGGTATAAAAAGAGTGAGTTAGTTGGAAAAGGAGATGCGAAAAAGTTTAAAGAAATTTCCTTTAAGATTACTCCGAATGGTTTAGAGCAAGTACAATAATAAAAAAAGCTCGTAAACATTATGTTTACGAGCTTTTTCTATTATTCAGCTTCAGAAACAACTGTGAAGCGTTCGTTTACGTGTTTTGGATTTTCGATTTCATCAAGTGCTGCAACTGCGAAGTCTTCGTAACTTACGTAGCTATCACCTTTTGCGTTAACAAGAAGGTTGTCTTTGCCAGCTGTATAAGAGCCTGTGCGTTTTCCTAATGCAAATAGTGCAGAAGGGCTGATGAATGTCCAAGTAATATCGTTAGTTTGTTGCAGAATTTCTAAGTTTTTTCCTTGGTTTTGAGCTGTTGCAAGGTATTCATTTGGGAAACCTGGTGTATCAAATACACGTGTTGTTTTCTCTTCGTCTACAAATAAGCTTCCAGCGCCGCCAACTACAAGTAATTTTGTGTTAGGTGCACCTTTCATCGCTTCAATAAGTACGTTTCCTGCATCTACGTGAAGGTGTTCTTCGCCTGCTGGAGCGCCGAATGCATTTACAACTACATCAAATGCTTGTAGGTCATTAGATGTAAGAGAGAATACATCTTTCTCTAAAACTTTTACGTTTTCTTCTGTAATTTTTGCAGCGTTTCTTACGATTGCAGTTACTTCATGTCCGCGATCTAATGCTTCTTTTAAAATACGACTTCCTGCTTTACCAGTTGCTCCGATGATTCCGATTTTCATAATAAATCCCTCCAAAGTGTTTTGTTAAAGTGTATATCTGAAAGTAAATGAATTTGTTGTAATTAGGTTTGTTACAACCTGATGTAATCATTATAGTTACAGGTTGGCACTTTTGTCAATGGGGTAGTTTGTAGATTTATTTTTTGTTTTAGTATGCACAGTTAGAGGGAAGAGAGTCATAAAGATATTGTTACTTCGTGCCTGGCTAATATTTGGAAATTGCAAATTGTCGAAAAATGTTGATTTTTGAATGTTTTTTAAATATAATTCGTTTTATGGAGAAAAGGAGGGGTTAATTGTATGAATATTTTAGAGCAATTTATTTCATCAACGAATACAATTCTTTGGTCATATATTCTTATTGCAATGTTAATTGGTTTAGGTCTTTATTTTTCTATTAAATTGAAATTCGTACAAATTACTCATTTAGGGGAAATGGTTCGACTGATGAGTGATGGATTAACTGGAAAGACGCGTAAAAAAGGTAGTGTATCTTCTTTCCAAGCGTTCTGTATGAGTTCGGCAGCTCGTATTGGTATCGGTAATTTAGCTGGTGTAGCGTTAGCTATTTCTATGGGAGGACCTGGCGCAGTATTTTGGATGTGGGTTATTGCGATTATCGGAGCTTCTTCAAGTTTCGTAGAAAGTACGCTTGCACAAATTTATAAAATAAAAGATGGCAGTGGCTTCCGTGGTGGCCCTGCTTATTATATGGAAAAAGGTTTAAATAAACGTTGGATGGGAATTTGGTTCTCTATCCTTATTACAATTAGTTATGGTTTAATTTTTAACTCAGTACAAGCAAATACAGTTACATTAGCATTTAAAAATGCTTTTGGTATTGAGCGTTATATTGTTGGGATTGCATTAGCTGCATTAGTTGCGGTTATTATTTTTGGTGGTGTAAAAAGTATCGCACGTATGTCGGAAATGATTGTTCCGCCAATGGCGCTTATTTATATTGCGGTAGCTATTTTTGTTGTCATTAAAAACTTCTATTTAATACCAGATGTGTTTACGGAAATCTTTAAAGGTGCATTCGGTTTAGATTCAGCTGTAGGTGGCGGTATCGGTGCTGCAATGAAATATGGTATTCAGCGCGGATTATTCGCGAACGAAGCAGGTATGGGTAGTGCGCCGAACGCGGCAGCAACAGCTGATGTAACGCATCCAGCGAAACAAGGTTTTATTCAAACGATTGGTGTTTTAGTAGATACATTCTTAGTATGTACATCAACAGCATTTATCGTACTATGTTCTGGTGCATATAAAGCGACAAATTTAGAAGGTATTGAATTAACGCAAAATGCATTAAGTTCACAAATTGGCCCGTGGGCGAGCAGTTTCTTAGCGATTATTATTTTCTTATTTGCATTCAGTTCACTTTTAGGAAATTACTATTATGGTGAAACGAATATTGAATTCATTAAACAAAGTAAAACTTGGTTAACAATTTACCGTATTGCGGTAGTTGGAATGGTGTTATTCGGTTCTATTGCGACGCTTCAAGTCGTATGGAATATGGCAGATTTATTCATGGGTCTAATGGTAATTACAAACTTAATTGCGATTACACTTCTTGGGCGATTTGCATATGCTGCTTTGGCAGACTATGTAAGGCAAAAGAAACAAGGAAAAGATCCAGTCTTCAGTGCAGATTCGATTCCAGGTTTAACGAATACAGAGTGTTGGGATAAGTCAGCGGTAACGGATAAAGAAAAAGCGGTATAATGAAAAAACGAGCATCGAGATGAATTCGATGCTCGTTTTTTTGATCTTTTTTTCTGTGATTTGTAGAAAATATGTGGTTGGGTATTAGGTAAATGCACTAGTTAAGTACAGTTTTATTTTATGAAAAACCCGTATGTAACATAACGTAACGCCGTCATGTCATAAAAACTAACATTAATTTGTCGAAAATTCTTGATTACTAAAAGTTTTTAGAATATAATTTTCTTATTGTTAGGAAGAGGGGGCAATACAATTATGGATTTTTTAGCTAAGGTAATTGGGGATATAAATAATGTCCTTTGGTCATATGTCATTATTGCGATGTTAATTGGGTTAGGGCTCTACTTTTCATTCCGTGTGAAATTTGTCCAAGTTCGTTACTTCGGTGAAATGATTCGTTTGCTTGGGGATGGAGCAAGCTCGAAAACGAGGAAAGCGCAAAAAGAGAAGAGCGGCGTATCATCATTCCAAGCATTTTGTATGAGTACAGCTTCTCGTGTAGGTACTGGTAACTTAGCTGGTGTAGCTATTGCAATTTCAGCAGGTGGACCAGGAGCAGTATTTTGGATGTGGTTAATTGCGGTAATTGGGGGTGCTTCTGCATTTGTAGAGAGCACATTAGCGCAAATTTATAAAGTAAAAGATGGGAATGCATTCCGTGGGGGCCCAGCGTATTATATGGAAAAGGGTTTAAAGAAACGCTGGTTAGGTGTTGTGTTCTCTGTTCTAATAACAGTAAGTTTCGGATTAATTTTCAATGCCGTGCAGTCAAACACAGTAGCGGCAGCTTTTGATGGAGCATTTAACACAGATGGTAAGTTTGTGGGTCTGTTTATGGCTGGTTTACTTGCGATCATTATCTTTGGCGGAGTAAAACGTATTGCACGTGCGGTTGAAATGATTGTTCCAGTAATGGCAATTATTTATGTAGCAGTAGCGTTATTCGTTGTTGTGACAAACATTACGGCAATTCCGTATGTATTTAAAGAGATTTTCTTACATGCATTTGGAATTAAAGAAGTAGTGGGCGGGGGATTAGGAGCTGCGATTTTACTAGGGGTAAAACGCGGATTATTCTCAAATGAAGCAGGTATGGGTAGTGCGCCGAACGCAGCTGCGACTGCAAACGTAACGCACCCAGTTAAACAAGGTTTCATTCAAACTTTAGGGGTATTTACAGATACATTATTAATTTGTAGTTGTACAGCATTTATTATTCTTTTATCAGATGTGCATAATGCAGCTGATTTAAATGGTATTCAATTAACGCAGCAAGCATTAAGCCAACATATTGGACCATGGGCATCTATATTTGTAGCGGTTGCAATCTTCTTATTTGCATTCAGTTCATTAGTAGGTAACTACTACTATGGTGAAACAAATATTGAGTTCTTAAATGGAAGTAAAGTGCTATTAAATGCATACCGCATTGCTGTACTTGGTATGGTTATGTTAGGGTCTGTAGCAACAATTCAAATCGTTTGGGATTTAGCAGATTTATTTATGGGAATTATGGCTGTTATTAACTTAGTGGCGATCGTATTCCTTTCAAAGTATGCTTTCGCGGCATTATCAGATTATGTGAAACAAAAGAAACAAGGAAAAGATCCAGTCTTCTATGCGAATTCTATTCCAGGTCTGAAAAATACAGAGTGCTGGGAAGAGCAAGTAGCTGATAAAGAAAAAGCAGTATAATGAGGTGAGCATCAAGTGAAACTTGATGCTCATTTTTTTGTTTTATAAAGATATTTATGGGTAGTAAAAGACGAACGTTCATGAGTGTTTTATAATAAAATGTAATTTTTTTAAGAAAAGTGCGGATATGAGTTGTGATTTATGTTAGAATGGAAAATGCCTTTGAAACAAGAGATTTTATGGTCTTTTCTATCCGATTGAAGGTTTTTGAGGAGAAATGGAAAGTTCGGATTATTTCTTATTTTGAATGGTCAGACGTTCAACGTTAATGAAGAGTTAAATGGAGGATTTTATTAATGAAGTTTGTTATGTTTCTTGTAGGATTGCTCGTTGTATTCGTACTCGGTTTTCTTATAAGTGCCGATCGAAAGAAGATTAAGTATAAACCAATCGCAATCATGCTTGTTATTCAGCTAGTGTTAAGTTATTTCTTATTAAATACGCAAGTTGGTTATATTTTAGTAAAAGGAATTTCAGATGGATTTGGCGCGCTGCTTGGATATGCGGAAGCTGGAATCGTTTTCGTATTTGGCGGTCTTGTTAATAAAGGAGAGGTTTCATTCTTCTTAACGGCGCTATTACCAATCGTATTCTTTGCCGTTTTAATCGGAATTCTGCAACACTTTAAAATTTTACCGGTATTTATTCGTGCTATTGGTACGTTGTTAAGTAAAGTCAATGGTCTAGGAAAACTAGAATCATATAACGCAGTAGCAGCTGCCATTGTTGGGCAAGCAGAAGTATTTATTACAGTAAAAGATCAATTAAGTAAAATCCCAAAACATCGTTTATATACATTATGTGCATCTTCCATGTCGACAGTATCAATGTCAATCGTTGGTTCTTATATGAAAATGATCGAACCGAAATATGTAGTAACAGCACTTGTATTAAATTTATTTAGTGGTTTCATTATTATTCATATTATTAACCCGTACGATATTACAGAAGAAGAAGATACACTGAAATTAGAAAATAAGAAAAAACAATCATTCTTTGAAATGTTAAGCGAATATATTATGCTTGGTTTCACAATCGCGATCACAGTAGCGGCAATGTTACTTGGTTTTGTAGCATTAATTACAGCAATCAATAGCTTGTTTGATTCCATGTTCGGTATTACATTCCAAGCTATTTTAGGATACATTTTCTCACCATTAGCATTCGTAATGGGTATCCCGCAAGCAGAGATGGTAACAGCGGGACAAATTATGGCAACAAAATTAGTATCAAACGAGTTTGTTGCGATGCTTGATCTTGGAAAAGTAGCTGGTGATTTATCAGCTCGTACAGTTGGTATTCTTTCTGTATTCCTTGTATCATTTGCGAATTTCTCATCAATCGGAATTATCGCAGGTGCAACGAAAGGTATCGATGAAAACCAATCAAATGTTGTATCATCATTCGGTCTACGCCTTGTGTACGGTGCGACATTAGTAAGTATTCTATCAGCGATTATCGTTGGTGTTATGTTATAAAGTGAAACTTTAATTAGTGGGGGGAGCTTTTTCCTCCGCTGATTATTAGTTGAACCAATCGGGCTTTTATGGGCAGTTAATCACCCATCTAACTTCTTTGTTTTCGCTGAATGTTGAGATGGGGGTCTTACTGCCCGTTAAAGCGGGGTAAAAAAGATGGTCCTAGCTTATAGCTAGGGCTATTTTTTATGGTAAATTTGCATGAAAAAACCAATTATTTAGGAATATATTAACATATAAAAATCTTTTAAAATTTATATTGCATTTCGATTAGATAACGCTTACAATTTGATTTGTAGGTGGTATCAATTTCAGACCTTCAAGTATGGTAGGAGAGAAGAAGCTACCTTTTATAAATTGCAATTTATGTAAACGCTTACTGATTTTAGATGACAGTTGAATAGTATTTAGGGGTTTTAAATTTTTTTAACATCAATGGTCAGACGTCATTCGTTATACGTTATACGACCAATAAATCGTGGGAGAAGTGGAGGATTCACATATGAAAATAGTAATGTTCCTAGTCGGTTTACTTGTAGTGTTTGTACTAGGGTTCCTTATCAGTTCAGATCGTAAGAAAATTAAATATAAACCAATTGCACTTATGCTTGTCATTCAATTGGTACTTGCGTATTTCTTACTAAATACAAAGGTCGGATTTGTGTTAGTAAAAGGGATCGCAGATGGGTTTGGCGCTATTTTAAAATTTGCGGAAGCAGGGGTTAATTTCGTATTTGGTGGTCTAGCAAATGATGGACAAGCACCATTCTTCTTAACAGTATTATTACCAATTATTTTCTTAGCAGTACTAATTGGGATTCTGCAACACATTAAAGTATTACCGATTATCATTCGTGCAGTCGGTTTCCTATTAAGTAAAATTAACGGCTTAGGAAAACTAGAATCATATAATGCAGTAGCAGCTGCGATTGTTGGTCAAGGGGAAGTATTCATTACAGTAAAAGATCAATTAAGCAAATTACCGAAAAATCGTTTATACACACTTTGTGCATCTTCCATGTCGACAGTATCGATGTCAATCGTCGGTTCTTATATGAAAATGATTGATCCAAAATATGTAGTAACGGCACTTGTATTAAACTTATTCAGTGGATTCATTATCGTTCATATCATTAATCCATATGAAGTAAAAGAAGAAGACGATATTTTAGAATTACAAGAAGATAAAAAACAAACATTCTTTGAAATGTTAGGCGAATATATTATGCTTGGTTTCTCTATCGCTGTAACAGTAGCGGCGATGTTAATCGGTTTCGTAGCATTAATTACAGCAATTAACGGTGTATTCGATTCAATTTTCGGAATCACATTCCAAAGCATTTTAGGATATGTCTTCTCACCATTAGCATTCGTAATGGGTATTCCAACATCAGAGATGCTAACAGCAGGACAAATTATGGCAACGAAAT
Source organism: Bacillus sp. BML-BC051 (assembly GCF_019656175.1). Lineage (NCBI taxonomy): Bacteria > Bacillati > Bacillota > Bacilli > Caryophanales > Bacillaceae > Bacillus > Bacillus sp. BML-BC051. Next base: position 37,461 of record NZ_BPLI01000017.1, on the reverse strand, counting down.
TAGTAACGAACGAATTCGTTGCAATGCTTGACCTTGGAAAAGTAGCTGGTGATTTATCAGCTCGTACAGTAGGTATTTTATCTATCTTCCTTGTATCATTTGCGAACTTCTCATCAATCGGAATTATCGCAGGTGCAACGAAGAGTATCGATGGCAAACAAGCAAACGTTGTATCTTCATTCGGACTAAAACTTGTATACGGTGCAACGTTAGTAAGTATATTATCAGCGATTATCGTTGGGGTTATGCTTTAATAAAACGGTAAAGAAGTCGTTTGTCTCTCGCCTAGAGGGATGAACGACTTTTTTTGTTTTGATATGATAAATAGTGTGGAGAGGGGGAATTAGGGTGAAAGAACAGGATAGTTTGAAGGAATTTGATGAGGTTATAGATAACATTAATCGTTTAACTGGTGAAGATGCTAGAACCTTTTTGAAATTCATACATGGATATTTAAGTATAGTAGAAGAAGGCGATGGGACGTTTACTCATAGTAACTTTGTTGAAAAGGTTTCAAGTTTTTATAAGAAGGATTTGGCTAAGATTATTAATCTGAGAGAAGAGATCAAAAAATCACCTTAATACATTCATTAAGGTGATTGAAATACTATTCAGCTGGAGGCGTAAATGTACGTTTCTCTAATTCAGCATCTAGCATAAATAGTGCGTTTGAATCGCTTGTAATACGTTTTAATTTTTGGATGATGCTATCGAATGAAGCTTCTTCTTCTACTTGCTCATCGACGAACCATTTTAAGAATGTAATTGTTGCGTGTTCACGCTCATCCCAAGCGATATCAGATAAGTTGTAAATACGCTTCGTTACTTCACGCTCGTGCTCAAGTGCGACTTCAAAAGCGTTCAGTACAGATTCATATTCGTTATTTGGATTATCAAATCCAGTAACAATAGCGCGCTCACCGCGGTCGTTAATGTAGTTGTAAAGCTTCATTGCGTGGAAGCGTTCTTCTTCAGCTTGTACAAGGAAAAAGTTAGCGAATCCATCATAGCTCTCCGCCGTACAGTAAGCAGCCATTGCCATATAAGCGTGGGCAGAGTAAAATTCAAAGTTCATTTGATCGTTTAATGCGTCGTGCAATTTTTTAGATAACATAAAATCCCCCTTAGTATTGTGACAAGAATATTATACCATAATTGATAATATTCTCATTTGGATGTCTCGAACCTTTTTGAAAGCTTTGTGACGTGTGCTTCCATAATGTCTTGTAAATCTAAATCATATTTTTGTGAAAGAATAATAAGATTAGATAGTACGTCACCAAGTTCTTCTTTTAACTCTTGTTTTAGCTCTTCTTCTGTTTTCGCGTCTTCATCAGGGCGATCACGGCCGATTTCAATGGCACGAACGACTCGTGAAACTTCCCCAACTTCCTCTGTTAAGAAATTTAAGCGAATAAAGGAATTATACTGTGACCAGCTTCGTTTTTCGTAAAATTCCTCCACCCATCTTTGAAATGCGACGATATCCATTTCTTTCTCATCCCTTCAATATGTTGTACAATATTCATTGTATCATAACAATATATAGTTTCGGGGTGTAGGAATGAGAAAGATTTGTGTGTTTGCAGGTTCCAACTTAGGGGAGAGACCAGAATTTAAAGAGCAAGCAATAGCGTTAGGAAAAATGTTTGTTGAGAACGATTATGAGCTCGTATACGGCGGTTCATGCGTTGGATTAATGGGAGAAGTAGCAGATGAAGTTCTTCGTTTAGGCGGGCGTGTAACAGGTGTTATGCCGCGCGGTCTATTCCGAGGAGAAATTGTACATACAGGGTTAACAGAACTAATTGAAGTAGAAACGATGCATGAACGTAAAGCGAAAATGGCAGAGCTTGCGGATGCTTTTATTGCATTACCAGGCGGATATGGAACGTTTGAAGAGCTATTTGAAGTTGTATGTTGGTCACAAATTGGTATACATAATAAGCCGGTTGGTTTATTGAATATAAAAGACTTTTACGGACCACTCCTGCAAATGGTTGAACGTGCAGCAGAAGAAGGGTTTATGAACCCATCTAATAAAGAGTTGATTGTTTCAGCTGAGACGGCAGATAAACTAATTCATGAAATCCAAAATTACGAGCGTCCTGTTTTAGGAACGAAGTGGAAACAGTTATCATAATACAAAATTATCCCGCTTTAATGGGCAGTAAGAACCCCCACCTCAAAATTCAGCAAAAGCAAAGAAGTTAGGTGGGGGAAGTTTCACCTGATCATAGACGGCAATTGGTGAGGGCATTCCGTATTATTTTGGAATGCCTTTATCACTTTGATTACTTTGTTTTTTATACAGGTACCAGCCACCCCAGCCGCCACCAATTGCTACAACAACGAGGAAAGCATAGTCTTTCACCTCGACACGTATATTGAAAATATTAGCTATAAGTAAGACAATCCCAACTGTTATTAACGCAAAAAATGCTCTAATTAAGTAGTCTTTCAACTGAACCACTCCCGCCATTTAAGTAGTAAATGATGAATATGGAAAAGCTTTTGGATCTATTTTACTAAAAGGTGTTACCTATATTTTAACATAAAAGGGATTGTAATATATTGATAAAAGTAGAGGAGAGGGGCGCTGATATTGTCGTGATTTGTCGGTAAGTCGATATCCTGTGTCGAATCGTCGATATAATGAAAAAATCGTTGATATAATTTCATGTATCAGCATGTGCAATCCCCTCATAGAAAAAAGCGACTCTGAACGAGCCGCTTCCGCTTTAAATTGATATCCAGCTCCGGTAGCTAGAATGTTCGGTGGCTTCGCTTTTTCCTGCGAGGCAAAGAGCGCCTCTACGTCAGGAGCTCCAATGCCCTCCTGTTCTGAGCAAGTCACCTCCGCTTTAAATATATCCAGCTCCAGCGGCTAGAACAGTCGGTTGTTTCACTCCTTCATTCGAGGCAAAAAGCGCCTCGTAATCAGGAGTTCCAACACCCTCCTGTTCTAAACGAGCCGCTTCCGCTTTTAATCTATCTAGCTCCGGTGACTAGAACAGTCGGTCATTTCGCGCCTTCCTGTGAGGCAAAAAGCGCCTCTTCGTCAGGAGCTCCAATGCCCTCTTGTTCTGAGCAAGTCACCTCCGCTTTAAAATCTATTATTGATTCAAGAACGCGCGTAGCATCCAAGCGTGTTTTTCTAGTTCTGTGTAGATGCCTAGTAGTAGGTCAGATGTCATTTCGTCGTCAGAGTTTTGAGCAATTTCCATGCCTTTTTTCAGTTCGACTAGCATCATTTCGTAGTCTTTCATGATTGCTTCAACCATTCCTTCTGCAGTTTCTCCGTAAGCTGCTTCTTGAATAGTAGAGATTTCTAGGTATTCTTTCATAGTCGCTACTGGTTTACCACCGATTGCTAAAATACGTTCTGCAATTTCATCGATGTGAGTAGCTGATTCTGTGTATAGTTCTTCGAATTTCTCATGTAATGTGAAGAATTGAGGTCCTTTTACGTACCAATGGAAGTTGTGTAATTTTGTGAATAAAACGCTCCAGTCTGCTACTTGTTTGTTTAATACTTCGATTACTTGTTTGTTCATTATGATCAATCTCCTTTTGAGTTGTTATGTTATATCAATTACTAATTTATAATTATTATAATCTAGTAATTTGTATAAATCAACCCTTTTGCTGGAATTAATTTGAACAAATTATGAACTGTTATAAATAAAAATCCCTATTACTTTTGAGTAATAGGGATTTTGTTTGATATAGCTCTTGTTCTAAACGAGCCGCATCCGCTTTTAATTATTATACAGCCTTCTGTTTTTCTTCTACATCCTGTCCATCCCAGCACTCTGTATTCTGTAAGCCAGGGATAGAACTTGCAACGAAAACAGGATCTTTTCCTTGTTTCTTTTGCTTCATATAGTCTACTAATGCTGCGTAGGCGAATTTGCTAAGGAATGAGATGGCAATTAAGTTTGTGAATACCATTAGTCCCATGAATAAATCAGCTAAGCTCCAAACTGTTTTAAGGGCAGCGATTGATCCGAAGAATACCATTCCGACAACCGCAACGCGATAAATCATTAACCATGTTTTGCTTTCTTTAATGAATGCGATATTTGTTTCACCATAATAGTAGTTTCCTAGTAAAGAACTGAATGCGAATAGGAAAATAATAATCGCTAAGAAAGTGCTTGCCCACGGTCCAATTTGTGAACTTAATGCTTGTTGTGTTAATTCAATACCTTCTAAATTGGATCCTTTGTAAAGTCCAGAACATAATACGATAAACGCTGTTGATGTACATACTAAGAATGTGTCTACGAACACTCCTAATGCTTGAACAAGTCCTTGTTTTACAGGGTGAGATACATCTGAAGTTGCTGCTGCGTTAGGAGAGCTACCCATACCGGCTTCTGTCGCGAATAGACCGCGCTGAATTCCGAACTTGATTGCTGCTCCAATACCACCAGCGATAGCTTGGTCTAAACCGAATGCACTGTTAAATATTTCTGTAAAAATGCTTGGTAACATAGTGAAGTTGTTAATAACGACGAAAATTGCCACACCAATATAAACAATTGCCATTGGAGGAACGATCATTTCTGTAATACGTGAAATGCTCTTAATACCACCAAAAATAATAACTGCCACTAATAAAGCTAATAGAGCTCCTACGAGAGTTCGCTCTAGTCCAAAAGCATTTTCAAACGCTATTGTTACTGTATTTGCTTGTACAGAATTGAAAATTAATCCGTACGCAACTGTAATAAGAAGTGAGAACCAAACACCCATCCAGCGCTTGTTTAATCCTTTTTCCATGTAATATGCTGGCCCACCACGGAACCTACTTCCATCTTTTACTTTATAAATTTGTGCGAGCGTACATTCTACGAAACTAGTAGCTGCTCCAAGGATAGCGATAAACCACATCCAAAATATTGCGCCAGGTCCACCCATTGAAATGGCTAATGCTACACCAGCTAAGTTTCCGATACCGATACGTGCTGCTGCACTTAAGCAAAATGCTTGGAATGGAGAGATGCTATCTTTCTTTTTTTCTTTTCGATTAAATCCTTTACTAATTAAACCGACCATCTCACCAAAATGAGTAATTTGGACAAATTTTAATTTGAAAGAGAAATAAAGACCGAAGCCGATTAGCATTGCAATAAGAATATATGACCATAAAATATTATTCGTTACCTCAAGGAATCTGCTAAAGATATCAACCATATAATACACTTCCTTTTTTCCGTAATAAGAAAATTATATGCAAAAAATATATGAGAATCAATTTTTCTAAAAAATTATGTAACATAAACATATTTTGTGTTATGATTATGTTACATCGTAATATTTTTAGAATTATTTACATTTTAAAAAACTAAATGTAAAGCAAGAAAGAGGGGATAATTTGAAAGAAGAAACTTTATTGAAAGTAAGCCTTAAAAGTTTGAAAATGAGAAGTAATATATTTTTTATCATTACATCTTTAAGTATCTTTTTAGGAGCCACTTATTATTACAATAAAAGATTTCCAACTCACATGTATCCTGAATGGTTAGGATTTCTAAAGTTGATTGGATGAATAAAAGACAGAAAAACAGAAAATTTAAATAAAAAATGTTGTGGAGGAGCTAAATATGAATATTAGAGAAAGTGAACTTCCGGGTATTGGCTATAAGTTTCAAATCGTTACGAAAGGTAACGAAAAGATGGTGATTGTCATTCATGATGATGGACGTAGAGAAATGTATCATTTTGATTCAGATCATGAAGAAAGTATCTCAAGTATTTCATTACGTGACTCAGAGGCAAGACAAATTGCAGCAATATTAGGTGGAATGGTATATAAGCCTAGAGCATTAGAAAATGTTGAGATGGTCTTTGAAGGTTTAGCAATTGAGTGGTTCAAGGTGGAGAATGCAGCTCCGGCACTTGGAAAAACAATCGGTGATCTTGAAATAAGAAAAACATATAGCGTAACGATCATTGCAGTTATGAAAAAGAATATGAAAAAGCTATTTAATCCAGGGCCAGAAACGGTAATTGAAGAAGGCGATATGCTTGTAGTTTCAGGTGAGAGAGACGAAATTAAAAAGATTATTAATGAGTTACTTTCGAATAGGGGGACTGACTAGATGGATACGTTAATTTTTGAAGTTGGTACAGCGTTAGTGTTAGTTGCAATTGCGGCAGTAATTGCTGGAAAGTTTAAATTCTCAGTAATTCCGTTTCTAATTGTTCTTGGGATGTTAGTGGGACCACATGCGCCGACAATAGGTGTTATCGATTTCAAGTTTATTGAAAGTGCAAGTGTCATTTCCTTCCTTGGACGGATTGGGGTTCTGTTCCTTCTGTTCTATCTAGGACTAGAGTTTTCGATGAAAAAACTAATTAAATCTGGACGTTCTATTGCGATTGGCGGAACAATCTATATTTTAATTAACTTTTCACTTGGCTTATTATACGGATTTATAATGGGATTCCCTTTACTAGAAATCTTAATTATTGCGGGTATTATTACGATTTCTTCTAGTGCTATCGTTGCTAAAGTGTTAGTGGATTTAAGAAGAACTGGTAATAATGAGACCGAATTAATTTTAGGAATTATTATGTTCGAGGATATATTCCTTGCTGTATATTTATCAGTTGTATCAGGTTTAGTTCTAGGAGATCATGCTTCCTTCCTAGGTGCTCTTACTTCAATTGGAATTGCTTTAGGATACATGCTTCTATTCTTTATTGTAGCTAGAAAGGCAACGCCGTTATTAAATAAATTGCTTAATATTAGCTCAGATGAAATTTTCATTATTGTAGTATTTGCTTCGTTATTCTTTATTGCAGGATTTTCAGAAACAATTCACGTTGCCGAAGCAATTGGAGCACTTCTTTTAGGATTAGTTTTCTCTGAGACAGAACATAGTGACAGAATTGAACATCTCGTTGTTCCATTTAGAGACTTTTTCGGAGCTATTTTCTTCTTCAGTTTCGGATTAAGTATTGATCCGTTTTCATTAGGCGGAGCGATATGGTTAACGTTAGGTGCTATCCTTCTTACAATCATCGGTAACTTTGTTGCAGGGATGATTGCAGGGCGACAAGCTGGATTATCTCATAAAGCGTCAACAAATATTGGATTAACAATCGTTTCAAGAGGAGAATTCTCCATCATTATGGCTAATATCGGTATCGCGGGTGGTTTAATGTCAGTACTGAAACCATTCTCAGCACTATACGTGCTTATACTATCGATCTTAGGTCCACTTCTGACGAAAGAGTCAAAGAATGTATATAAATTTTTAAATAAAATCTTTAAGTGGGATACAAAGGCTAACTAAATTTAAAAAATAAAAGTACGAGATATTTCCTGCTTGTACTTTTATTTTTTGCAATGAAAACAGTAAAGAGAGGTACATGATGTTAGGAGAGTTGATTCATTCTGTTTTAGTTTTTCTAGAAGGGCTTGGTTATTGGGGGATTATGCTTGGATTAATGTTAGAGGTTATCCCAAGTGAAATCGTATTATCTTATGCAGGTTATTTAGTATCAACAGGAAGTATTACATTTTGGGGCGCTGTCGCGTTCGGTACAATTGGTGGTGTAATTGCACAACTATTCATTTATTGGATTGGTCGATACGGAGGAAGACCTGTTCTTGAGCGATATGGCAAATATATTTTAATTCAAAAGAAACATATTGATTATGCTGAAGCTTGGTTTAATCGTTACGGAACTGGTGTTATTTTTACTGCTCGTTTTATTCCTGTGGTACGTCATGCTATTTCGATACCAGCGGGTATTGCAAAAATGTCACATGCTAAGTTTATTACGCTAACTACATTAGCTGTTATTCCATGGTCAATTGTATTTGTATATTTAGGTTTTAAATTAGGAACAGAGTGGGAAAGTATTAATAAAGTAGCTGGGCCATATGTGAAATACTTTGCACTTGCTGCTATTGTTTGTGCAATTGGTTACTTTGTATTAAAAAAAATGATGAAAAAAAAGTGATTACGGAAAAGGGATCTATGTCGACATAGATTCCTTTTTTATTGGCATTTTTTCAAGGATGAAAGAATACGTTTAATATTTACCATATTGTGGCATACATATAGAAAAAGGGTGCTTGGAAAGGGGAATAAAGAGAAATGGAACTCCAGTTTCAAAATGTATATCAACAGGTGGAGAATTGGTATGTGTTGGATTCGGAGCTTCCTTGGGATGTCAAAAGGCTTAGAGCTGATTTGTTTTCATTGATTGAAGTATGTAAAACGCCAGTTATTTTTTGTGATACGTGTGATGCGAATCATGTGCTTCTATCGTTAGGAGAAGAAGAAGAGGAATTTTTATTCCCAGTAGGTGGTTTTTATCATAAAGAAAAACAATTAATTTTTGTTTGTATGTGGGAAGAGTATGAGCAAGTGCTCAAAACACTACTGCATGAATTTCGCCATGCGATGCAGCATAAGAGCGAAGTATTGTATGTTGGAAGTGAATTGTACGAAGATAGATGGATTGAGAAAGATGCGAGGAAGTTCGCGGAGAGGAAGTTAGATGAATATAAAAATAGAAAGTTAATGTAAAGCATAGTGGAGAAATGGCACTGTGCTTTCTTTGTTGTTTACTATAAGTAAGTGATTGACTTTTATAAAGTTTAGTTCTAAACTAGTGGTATGAAACGAGCGAGGTGATAGAATGAAAACAGAAGATAGACTCGGATTACTATTATGGTTTCGTTTATCACGTTTTTATAACAAAAGTATTCGTGAGACGAATCAGCATTTGAAAGAATGGAATGTATCTGCCGCTCAGTTTGATGTACTGGCTCAAGTTGGAGGGCATAATCGTCTAACGCAGCAAGAGCTTGGAAATAAACTATTTGTTACGAAGGGAAATATCACGCAGCTTTTAAATAAAATGGAGCAGCTAGAGTGGATTCGTCGTGAACAAGAAGGTACTACAAAATATATTTCGTTAACAGAAAAGGGAAAAGTTTTATATGAAGAAATCGTCCCGCCTCAAGAAACGTTCCAAGCGGAGCAGTTTCAAAATTTAAATGTAGAAGAACAACATCAATTATTACAATTACTAAAAAAATTACAGTGAGAAAAAGTTTTGAAATAAATCTTGAATTCGAGATAATATGAGGTGAAGGATATGTTTAGAAAAGTTGATCATAAAAATATGGGAAGAGCAAATCACGGTTGGTTAAATACACATTTTCATTTTTCCTTTGCGAATTATTATAATCCTAATAACATGAACTTCGGTGCATTGCGTGTAATTAATGATGACCTAGTAGCGGCACAAACTGGTTTTGATATGCATCCGCATCGCGATATGGAAATCATTTCGTACGTTGTAGAGGGTGCTTTAACACATGAGGATAGCATGGGGAACCGCGGAACAATTGAGCGAGGACATGTTCAATATATGAGTGCTGGCACAGGTGTATTCCATAGCGAGCATAATTTAGGAAATGAAACACTACGTTTATTACAAATTTGGATTTTACCAGATCGTGCGGATCATAAACCAAACTATGGTGAGTTTACATTTGATTGGAGCAAGCGTGAAAACGAATGGTTTCATATGGTATCTCCACTAGAAGGAGAGGCGCCAATTCAAATTCACCAAGATGCGAATTTATATTCTTTATCGTTAGATGCTGGAAAAGAAATTCATTTTCCTGTGAAAGAAGGTCGTCAATTGTACCTTGTACAAATTGAAGGAAGTAGTGTAATAAATGGTGAAAAGCTTGTTATGCGTGATGCAGCAGAAGCGATAGAAGAAGATATTCATATTGAAGCGAAAGAGCAATCACACTATTTAGCAATCGAATTGAAAAGACAATAGAACGTTTATGAAAAAGAGGGCACCCGATAGGATGTCCTCTTTTTTTGAGTGGAATTGTCAGAAAAAACTTTCTCAATATTTAGAAAAAGGTATTAGCCCGGAAAATAAGAATTGTATAAAAGTGTCAAAAATCTTTATGGGAATGGGGAATGTTATAGTGAAAAAGCAAGTCATTTCATCAGCATTAGCGTTAACTGTTATAGCCGGGGGATTTGGAACATTTGGAGCAACGACAACGAAAGCGGAAGAACAAAAAATTCAATATCATCAAGAATTTAAAACACCTGCATACATAGGTGAAGAATGGAAAGCACCGGAAGGACTAGATAAAAAAGAGACGGTCTTTCAATATTTAGAGAGTAAGAAAGATATGTTTAAATTAGCAGGAAATATTGATAAACACTTCAATGTCGTTGGGGAGGAAAAAGATGCTGAATCTGGTACGACACATGTGAAGTTAGTTGAGAAGCATAATAACATTCCTGTGTATGGTTCAGATCAAACTGTTACACTTGATAAAGAAAATAATGTAAAAGCATTCTTCGGACAAGTTATTCCGAATTTAGAGGATAAAAATATTCCTGCGTTTGCAAATATTAGTGCAGAGCAAGCTGAAACGATTGCAAAGGCAGATATTGAAAAAGAAGTTGGTAAAGTAAAGAATTATGACGGTGTGAAAAAAGATTTATTTGTGTATGAAAAAGATGGGAAGTACTATCTTGCATACTTAGTTAAAGCATCGATTTCAAAACCAGCTCCAGGATACTGGCATTATTTTGTTGATGCAACGAATGGAAATGTGATTGAGAAATATAACGCTGTAGATCACATTACAGGATTTGGTTACGGCGTATTAGGCGATAGACAATCATTTGAAATTGCTCAAGATGAGAAAACAGGAGCGTTCAACTTGTTTGATGGTAAACGAGGACAAGGTGTTCATACATTTGATGCAGAAAATATGGATGAAAACTTGTTTAACTTATTCTCACAATGGCTTGGATACACAGGAGAAGAAGTTGAGAGTAAATCTAAGTTCTTCGAAGATAAAGCAGCGGTTGATGCGCATGTAAATGCAGGGAAAGTATACGATTACTACAAAAAGACATTTAATCGTAACTCTTTCGATGATAAAGGTGCGAAGCTTATTTCTACTGTTCACGTCGGAGAAAGCTGGAATAACGCAGCTTGGAACGGTGTACAAATGATGTATGGTGATGGAGACGGTACGACGTTTATTCCATTATCTGCTGGACTAGATGTTATCGGTCACGAATTAACGCATGCTGTAACTGAAAATACAGCAAACCTTGTTTATAAAAATGAGTCAGGTGCGTTAAATGAATCGTTATCTGATATTATGGGTGTCATGGTTGAGAAGAAGAGTTGGGATTTAGGTGCTGACATTTATACACCTGGAAAACCTGGTGATGCACTTCGTTCTCTGAAAGATCCAGCATCTATTCCAAATCCATTAAAACCAGGTGAAGGTTACCCAGATCATTACAATAAACGCTACACTGGAACAGCTGATAATGGCGGCGTTCATATTAACAGTAGTATTAACAATAAAGCTGCATATTTAGTGTCTGATGGCGGAGAGCATTACGGCGTGAAAGTAACTGGAGTAGGCCGTGAAGCGACAGAAAAAATTTACTACCGTGCTCTTACGAAATATTTAACTGCAAACTCTGACTTTAAGATGATGCGTCAAGCTGCTCTTCAGTCAGCTGAAGATTTATATGGTAAAAACTCTAAAGCTGTACAAGCTGTAACGAAAGCTTATGATGCAGTAGGCATAAAATAATAAGAGAAAAAGACCTGACTAGGATGTCAGGTCTTTCTTTATCCCGATTGGTGAGGGCTAATAATCAGTGGGGGATGAAGCCCCCCACTGATTAAAGTTTCACTTTATTTAGTCGCGAATACCTAATGCGATTTTCGCCATACGTGACATGCGTTCTTTAGACCAGGGCGGATTCCAAACGACATTTACTTCTATTTCATTGACTTCAGGTACGTTCGTTGACAATACTTTTTTAACGTCTGATACAATTTGCCCAGCCATTGGACAACCGATAGAAGTCATCGTCATTGTAATGACAGCATTATTATTTTCATCTGCTGTAACGTCATAAACTAATCCAAGATTGATAATATCAACACCTAGTTCAGGGTCAATAACAGCTTCTAAGTTTGCATATAACTTTTCTTCAAATGCTTGTTGTGACATGTGTAGCACCCCCTGCATAATTAATGATATCGATTCTCATTATAACGGATATATATATATAATGCAGGGAATGAGCTCAAAAAAAGTATTCCTCTTGAAAGAGGAATACTTTTTGAAAGCTATTCAGTTTTGAAATGAGATACGAGTTGATCTAATTCTTCAACTGTTTGTTTCATTTGTCTAGCGGTTTGTGTCATCTCATTCATCGTAATGACTTTTTTCTCAGCAGATTGTGCTGTTGCCGCTGTTTCACTAGATACTTCAGTCGAAATAGAAGCGATGTTATTCAGTGAAGCGTTCATTTCTTCGGCGCTTGCAGCCATTTCCTCAGCAGTTGCTGAGATGTCTTGCATTTGAGTAGATACTTTATTTACTTGTTCTACAATCGTTGTGAAAGAATTGCCAGCTTCACGAATGACATGAATGCCTTCAAATGCTTCAGAACGACCTTGTGACATCATAGAGCTCGCAGTTTCGGTGTCTTGTTGAATTTGATGTAGTAATTGGTTAATATCTGTTGCCGCTGTTTTAGATTGTTCAGCAAGTTTTCGAACTTCGTCAGCTACGACAGCGAAACCTTTACCTTGTTCGCCAGCACGAGCCGCTTCGATAGATGCATTTAAAGCAAGTAAGTTTGTTTGTTCTGCGATATTAGAAATAGATTGTACAGCTGTATCAATATATTTCGTGTGGGTGATTAGACGTTCGACCACTTCTGACGTAGCATTTACAGCGTCGTGTATCGTTGTCATTTGTGAAACGGATTTTTGAATAACCGAACTTCCATCATTAGCTTGTTCAGATGTAGTTACAGCAAGTTCAGTTACAGATGAAGCAGATTCAGCAATGCGCTGAACACTTACTGCCATATCGTCCATTGCAGTTGAGCTTTCTTCCATGCTAGCAGATTGCGATTGAATATTTGCATTTAAGCTAGACATCGAGCTTTGAACTCTTATTGTCGCCTCGCGTGATATATTCGTCTTTTCTAGCATATGTTCAGAAGCGTTTTGTACTTCTACGGATGTTTTTTGAACACGATTGATAATATGTTGTAGGTTTTCTAACATTTTATTAAATGATGTTGCAATCGTACCAATTTCATCATTACTATTTACTTGTAGGCGGGCTGTTAAGTCACCTTCTTGAGATGATAATTCTTTTAGTTTACTATCAATTTGTTGAATTGGTTTAACAAGTTTACCAGAGAACCACCATGCAAGAATGATAGCTACGATAATACAAATAACAAGTGATAAGAAGACAACATATTCGATTTGTAGCGAAGATTGATCAATTTTTTCGATAGATTGATCGCGTAACTTAGCTTGTTCATTACTGTAATTTGTGAAGTCGCCAATTACTTTATAAACAGTACCATTTTCTGCATAAGCTACTTGTAAAGCCTCTTCCCACTTTTGTTCTTTTGCAAGAGTGAAAACTTTTTCTTCAATAAATTTTCTCCAAGTCGATCCTGATTCCATTGTATTTTTCACAGATTGAGAAATGTTAGGATTTGAAAGAAGCTGCTCTTTCGTATCTTCAAGAAGTTTACTCATCTCATTAAATTTGTCTAATTCAACTTGATCACGTTGTAATAAATAACCTCTTAAAGCAGAGAGTTGTACTTGATAAGCGTCCCCACGCTCTTTTAATTGTGTTGCTAGAGGAGAAATTTCTTTTTGTAATGCTTCAGCTTGACGAGATTGGTCAATAGCAAAAAATAAAATAAGAGCTAAGGCGATGCCAAATAAAGCGCAAATCGTTCCCATCATGAACATTAGTTTTTTTCGAATGCTAATAAAATTCATATGATAAAAAGCCTCCTTGTGAAATCTTAGTATTAGAATTAATAAATGTAAAAAATTGAAAGAAAGCTTTACTCCGACTGGAATAAAGCTTTCTTCTTTCCTTTAGGAATTATAGCAGACGGAATGAGAGATAGAAAGAGATATTTTAAGGTGAAAAAAGAGAGATTGTAAATCTCTCTTTTTAAAAATTTAGAGCTCATAGAAGTATACAGGAAAGTTTCGCTTTAAATGTTTGTTTTGAAATGAGAAACGAGAACTTCAAGTTCTTGTACAGTCGTTTTCATTTCAGACGCTTTTTTAGCGACGACACTCATTTTGTTTACTTGGTCACCAGCTGAAGTTGCTGTTTGTGATGTTTCGGAGGCAACTTCATTTGAAATAGAAGCAATGTTATTTAAAGCTGCATTCATTTCTTCAGAACTTGCGGCCATTTCTTCAGCAGTTGCAGACATTTCTTGCATTTGCGTAGAGATTTCGTTAATGTGGTTAACAATTTCTGAGAATGAAGATCCAGCGGTACGAATAACTGTAATTCCTTCAGAAGCTTCTGACTGACCTTGTGTCATCATTTCATTTGCTATTTTTGTGTCAGCTTGAATTTGATGAAGTAAATGGTTAATGTCAGTTGCTGCTAGCTGAGATTGTTCAGCAAGTTTGCGTACTTCATCGGCAACAACGGCGAATCCTTTTCCATGTTCGCCAGCACGTGCTGCTTCAATTGAAGCATTTAAAGCGAGTAAATTCGTTTGTTCCGCGATATTAGAAATGGATTGAAGTGCAGTATCAATATGATTCGTATGTGTAATGAGTCGTTCTACTACTTGTGATGTAGCGTTAACAGCTTCGTTAATGGTATGCATTTGTGTAATAGATTTCTCAATGACTTTATTCCCACTATCTGCTTTTTCAGCAGTTGTAACAGCTAGGCTAGCAACAGAAGAGGCAGATTCTGCAATACGTTGAACACTCGTTGTCATATCATCCATTGCAGTTGAACTTTCTTCGATGCTGGAAACTTGTGAACGAATGTTGTGTTCAAGGGCATTCATAGTTTCTTGGGTTTTTGCGGTATTTTCCATAGACGTAGTTGTTTCGATAAACACATTTTCAGACGCTTCTTTGACACTTGTGGATGTTTGTTGCACTTGTTTTATAATACGTTGTAAACTAGCGAGCATTTGATTAAAGGAATTGGCGATATCACCAATTTCATCTTTACTTGTTACGTGCAATCTAGCAGTTAAATCGCCGTCTTGAGAAGCCAATTCTTTTAATTTCTCATCAATTTGTCGTATCGGTTTAACAAGTTTACCAGAGAACCACCATGCTAATAAAATAGATGTTAACGTACATGTAATGAGTGAGAAGAAAATAATATATTGAATAAGAGATGAAGAAGACTCTACGTCAGCAATTAATGCGTCACGTTTATCATTTTCTTCATTTGTATATTTAGTAAAGCGACTTAAAAGGTCGTTTACATAATCGGTTTGAGCTAAAGCAATTTTGGATGCTTCGTCCCATTTTCCTTCTCGAGCGAGAGGGAGGACTTCATTATCTATGACGCTTCGCCATTTTCCTCCCATTAAAATCGCTTCTTTCATTCCTTCTGGGAGTTTTTTATCACTTGTTACTTTTTCTCTAGTATCAGCTAGTTTTTTTCCTTCTCGGTTGAATTTATCCAGTCCTTTTTGATCATGTGATAGTAAATATTCTTGTAAACCAGCAACTTGTGCTTGGAACCAATCGCCACGTTCTTTTAAAATCGTTGCTCTTTTTGATACATCATTTTTTAATGTTTCGACTTCATTGGCTTGATGCATGGCGAATGAAAGAATAACAATAAGAGCAATGCTAAATAAGGAACAAATACTTAAGAGTGTGAAGAGTAGTTTTTTTCGAATACTAACATATTTCATCGTTACCCCTACCTTTTAAAAACTATTTATTATAATTTATAAATATCAAGAACGACATTAATAAAAACATTATTATGAAGTTATTAATCTGTTCAATGAAAATTATAGCAGATAATGGAATATGGCAGATTCATATGAGTAAATGTTCTTAAAATGTATACATTTGTATATCAAAAAAATCATAAATAAAAATGAGAAATGCTATTGAAATTTGAAATAACATCATGTATACTTCTAATTAGTTGATAACGATTATCACTATCAACTATAAACATTACTCTTCGTTATGTTGGTCATACCCCTTTTTGACGACGTAAGTCAGAGACGAAATGTTGAAATATCTTGTGTCCTATTCTACAGAATTATGGTAATCTCCAACCTCAACTTATATGCGTGAGCATGCAAAAAGGATCCTATCCGTGAAGGGATCCTTTTTTGCATGCTGTCGCAATTAATGTATATAAACCGGGCACACGTTCTTCAATTCCTTCCGGTGCAGTAGAAGGGAAGACCCACCTTTGATGACATCCGTGTTCTTCAACTAGTTTTTCAATTTTAAAATGTTCTTCCGCAAGTGTTGAAATAATTTCTCCTAGCGTCCAGCGACGGATGAGCGTTTTAGGTAACGATTCTTTCTGCGCTTCTGTAAGAAGGATGCTATAAGCAACATCATCTTCAATTAATTCTTCATCGAAGTAATTTCCATTGGCCCGAAATGATGGGTGGTCTACTCCTAATAATTTCGTGTAAACAGGATGATAGTCACGAAGGATAAGCATGCCATCTCCTTTAAGCAAGGTAGCAATTTTTTGAAAGAGCGGTTTTAAATCTAAAAAGTAATGGAGTACACCAAGTTCCAGCAATACGATATCGAATGATTCGGAGAGCTGTACATTTAATACATCAGAAACGACATACTGGATAGAGACACCTGCTGCTTCGGCAAGTTCATTTGCATATTTTGCATTACTTGCTGAAATATCAACAACTGTTACGTCAGCCCCTAAAAGAGCGAGAGCAACGGCTTTATTTCCTTTTGACCCGAGTAAATTAATAATACGTTTTCCTTTTGGAGATTGTATGTAAGGTAAATAGTGATCTACCTCGCGCGCGGGATCTGCCATAAGCTTTTTCGCATAATCGGCTGGCGCCCCGTGGCGATTCGTCCAAGCTTCATAAGCAGCTGCATTCCAGCTTTTTTCATTATGTTTACTTAGTTGTTTTTGATTCAATCGAATCACTCCTTTTGTGAACGTATAGTTATTCTGTGTGAGAAGGGGATTTCCTTTTCTTTTTGAATTAAAGTTTGATTTTTCTGCAATTAGGTCGTAAAATACGTGTTATATATAAAAGCGTTGAAAAGGAAAAGTAGAATGAAATCATTCTGTCCAGAGAGCTTCGGTAGCTGAGAAGAAGCAAGAATATTCATTTGAACAATGGCCTTTGAGCTTCGTCCTGAACTTATCAAATGATAATAGTAGGCGGCGACGAGAGTTGGTACTCGTTATCAAAATCACAGTATAAGAGCATATAGCTCCGTACTTGTTAAGGCTAGTTATGTGAGTAATTGGCGAAATAAGGTGGTACCGCGACTGTTTATACAGCCCCGCCCTTATCTTTTTAAGATAAGGGCGGGGCTTTTTTATATTTAAAAGGAGGAATGTAAGATGAGTATTTTTATTGGAGGCGCTTGGCCGTATGCAAATGGTTCGTTACATCTTGGACATATTGCGAGTTTGTTACCTGGAGACATTTTAGCACGTTATTACCGGGCAAAAGGTGAGAATGTGTTGTATGTTTCGGGAAGTGATTGTAATGGAACACCGATTGCAATTAGGGCAAAACAAGAAGGTGTGACGGCGAAGGAAATTGCTGATAAGTATCATGAAGAGTTCCAGCGATGTTTTCGTAGCCTTGGTTTTACTTATGATTGCTATACACGTACAGATAGTGAGCACCATCATGAAACGGTTCAAAATGTCTTTTTACGTTTATTAGAAGAAGGTTATATTTATAAAAAAACAGTGGAACAAGCGTATTGTGAAACGTGTACGCAGTTTTTACCTGATCGTTATGTAGAAGGAGTTTGTCCACATTGCCATGAAGCAGCAAGAGGAGATCAATGCGATGCGTGTTCAGCTATTTTAGATCCACTTGATTTGTTAGAAAAGAAATGTAAGTTATGTGGTAGTACGCCATCCGTACAGGAAACAGAGCATTTCTATTTCGCATTGCATACATTTCAGGAGCAAATTAAAAGGGCTGTAGAAACTGCAAAACAAACAGGAGCATGGCGCGACAATGCGATTCAATTAACAGAGAGGTATGTTAAGGAAGGATTATTAGATAGGGCCGTATCACGTGATTTAACAATTGGGGTACCAATTCCAGTAGAAGGGTATGAAGATAAGAAAATTTACGTATGGATTGAAGCAGTGACAGGATACTATTCGGCGAGTAAACATTGGGCTGAAGAAGCAGGGAAAGATGATCAAGAGTTTTGGGGTAAAGAAGCGAAAACATATTATGTGCACGGAAAGGATAATATTCCGTTTCATTCCATCATTTGGCCAGCGGTATTGCTTGGAATAGGAGAAGGAGCTATTCCGCGTCATATCGTTTCGAATGAATATTTAACAGTTGAAAAAAGAAAATTATCTACAAGTAAAAACTGGGCAGTATGGGTGCCAGACATATTAGAACGATACAATCCAGATTCCATTCGTTACTTTTTAACAGTCAACGCACCAGAAAATCGTGATACTGATTTCTCGTGGCGTGAATTCATTTACAGTCATAATAGTGAATTATTAGGTGCATACGGGAACTTTGTGAACCGGACATTAAAGTTTATTGAAAAGTATTATGGTGGTACTGTACCGAAGGGAAGTATTGATGTAGAACTGAAAGGTAAAGTAGAAGGATTATATAAAAATATTGGAGAGGCCATTGAGCAAACTACATTTAAGGTAGCGCTAGAAACAATATTTGATGCAGTACGTTTTGCAAATAAATACTTTGATGAGAGGCAGCCTTGGAAACAACGAGAAGATGATCCAGTTGCATGCGAAGAAACGATTTATAATTGTGTGTATCTTATCGTTAATTTTGCAAATCTCCTTGAACCGTTTTTACCATTTTCAAGTGAAAGAGTTAGAAATACATTATCGATTGTGAAACAAAACTGGGAGCCTCAAAATACGTTGCCGAATAAAATTGATAGTGTGCAGCCTCTATTTGAACGAATTGATGTAAAACAAATTGAGCATGAGGTAGAAAAGTTATATGGAGCGGTAAAGTGAGATAGAGAAAAAGACCTTTCAAATACATGAAAGGTCTTTTTGTCAGGCAGTAGGATTCTCTTTCTTATCCTTTAAGAAGAAAAGCACGGCAAGGATTACGAGAATAATAGCTGCAATATCATATGTTATTTTGAATGTAGTATTAAAGTTTAAGTACTCTACTAAAGGGGTTTTGACTGCCCCAGCATATATGCAAATGGGAATAAGGAGCAAATCGTAAAATTTCTTTTCTTTCATATATCTTATTAAGAAGAAGATACACATAATGGCAAAAAAGGCTACACTTAAAATAGTCATTTATACCTCCGAATATATTTGAAATTATACCACATTGTAACTGTATTTACATTTATATGAAAATTTCATTTTCATGCACTATGCACGCTACTATGTTTCTTTGCTTTCCTAGCTGCAAGCAGCTGAGGAGTAAAAATTCCAAGTAGTATAAAGATGATCCCAATCCACTGCATGAAGGTTACGACTTCATGTACAAGTGTAATAGAAGCGATAATAGCCGTTGGTAATTCAGCTGCTCCTAGTATTGTACTAAGTCCTGTTCCTACTTTCGGTACACCAATTGAAAAACAAATGACAGGTACGACAACGCCGAACAATCCGAGGAAGAAAGCGTATTTCCAAAGACCTGCTTGCAGGGCACCATCCGTTAAGAAGGTTGGCGGGAAGAATAGGCATACGATAAGAGTAGCGCTTGTTGTCATAAGGAAGCTTTTCGTATAAGGCGGAACTTCTGTAGCAACGCGCCCGCTTGCAAACACATAGAATGAAAAAGAGACAGCGGCTAATAAACCAAAGATAATACCTTTCGTGGAAAAGCTTTGTCCGAGACCTTCAAAGACACCGCCTGCAAACAATGTACCAGTAAATAAAATAATGATAGATATAACTTTCTCACGGCTTGGAAATGTTCGATTTGCAATTGCTTCAATGACTACACCAATCCATGTGAACTGGAAAAGTAGGACAACAGCGATAGATGCTGGTAGTTCTTCTACAGAGATAGCGTAGAAGATACCAGTCATACTCATTGTTGTTCCAACTGTTAGTAAGGAAAAGAATTGCTTTTTTGTTACTTTATGACGTGAAGCGAAAAGAACGAGCAGAAGAAGCCCGATCCATCCGAAGACATATTGTCCCCCTAATAGTTGATGTGCTGAAAATCCATCAATGAATCCGAGTTTGAAAATAGTTGAAAGTACACCGTAGCTACAAGCTCCGAATAAAACGAGTAATGAATATTTAAATTTTTCCATGAAAATCCTCCTTTTACATAATAAAAAACGCCCGCTATCCAAATAAGGATAACGGGCGAACGAAACAGAGTAAGATACTCTACAAAATTCCGCCACTCATACGAAGTATGAATTTGGGGTATGAAATTGTAGTAGGTTTTTACATTGCTTTTGGGAATACAATAGAACATTTTACACCTTGAGCTGTGTTTTGTATCCCATAAGGAAACTGATGTTTATCTAATATTTGTTTTACAATATATAGCCCAAGGCCACTACCTTGCACTAATCCGTGTTTGCCAGGATTTGCGCGATAGAATGGCTCAAATAAATGGGCAAGTTTATCCTCATCAATTTGTGAACCTGTATTTAATACTTCTAATGCGTAACCGTTTGGCTTTTCATAAAGCTTTATATAGACATGCTGATGGTCAATTGTGTAATGAATTGCATTTGAAATAATGTTAAAAATAGCAGTTTGAATAAATTTAGGATCAGCTAAAATTTGTACATCTTGCTTAATGTTAGATTGAACATTTAATTGCTTTACAGATACAAAGTAATCTACTTTTTTCATAACATCCTCAATAATAGCAGTTAATGAGATAACTTTTAAATCAGGTTTAAATTGAGGGTTTTGTATTTTGGATAATTCCGACATTTTTTCCGTTAATATGTTAATATCTTGCATCATTTCATAGGAACGTTTTAAATATTTATCTCTATCTTTATAAGCTCCAATTCCGTGAATCATGCCATCTAGTTGTCCCATAACGGCTGCGATTGGTGTTTTTAATTCATGGGATACCATAGACATAAATTCTTTACGAGATTGTTCTAATTGTTGTTCTCTCTTGAGCTCGTTTCTTAAATCTTGATTGCTTGCATGTAAATTCTTCACGATATTTGGGACCTGTGAAGCAGCTACTTGTAAATTAAAATCAGTTTGGTCTGTATTTTTGTTAAGTAGCTTTTTATCTGAGAAATCAAGATTCATAATATCTTTTAAAGCATCGCTCATAAATTGAAAAGGTTTGGCAATTAGTTTTGTATAAATTAAAGATCCGAGTAAAGATAATGCAAGCATTGTCGCGCCAATATGTGGAGCTAATTGCTGCAGTACATCTGTTAATTTTGGATTATCTTGTGCATCATTTGTTTTACTTGCTGCATTTTGTTTATGTAAGGCATCATTAGTAGCGACTTGCTTTTCCATCTCTGTAAGTGGAGCAGAAGTGCTATTTTTCCCCGTACTACTTTGTGTATGTTCTTTTGCTTTTGCAGTTTGGCTAGGCTGCAAAAGATGATTGATAGCTGTAGAGAGTGATTTATAATCTATAATAGAAGATTGGAAATTAAAAATGTCTCCCTGTGATACAGCTTTATTTTGATTCGTTTTACTTTGGTCGTTTTGTTTGTCTAAATCCGCTTGTTCTGTAAACAGCGCTCCATTTTCTTTTGCAAAACGTTCTTTATCGTAGTTTGAAGCTAGGAAGTAAATAATTTGATAAAGACAAAGTGATAAAAGAATACAAAATAATAAGGTTTTGATGAAAATATTTTTGGTGATGTTGTCTGTGCTACGATTCGATTTTGTAGCCAATGCCTTTCACCGTTTTAATATAAGGAATCCCTAATTTTTTCCTTAAGTTTTTAATATGTGTATCTATAACTCTTACATCACCATAATGTTCATAGCCCCATACCTTATTCAGCAAATCACTTCTTGATAATACTTTTCCACGATTTTGCAGTAAAGTATAAATAATTTCAAATTCCTTTGTTGTTAATTCAATTTGATTACCATGAACATAAGCGGCATATGCTGTAGAATTTAACATCAATTCATGGAATTGTAGTATAGTTGCAGTTTCTGCTTCCTTCGTTGCTGCCCTTCTTAATACAGCTTCTACACGTTTAATAAATACGGTGTAATGGAACGGTTTTGTAATATAGTCATCAATACCTAATTCAAATCCTTTAATTTCACTTTCTTCATTATGTAAGCCTGTTAACATAATGATCGGTACATCAGATTGTCCTCGCATAATTTTACAAATACTATAGCCATCTATATCTGGTAACATCACATCAAGGAGGACAAGATCGTATGAATTCTTTTGGAAAAGAAGTATACCTTCTGTTCCAGCGCCAACGACATCAACGGTAAAGTTTTGTGCCATTAGAAATTCACGAATCAGTTCTTGTATATCTGGGTTGTCTTCAATCACCAGTATATGCGTCATAGTAACACCTCCTAAATAACGCTTTTTACTGCAATATTCGAATTCATCATTTTTGAATGGCTCAGATTGTTTATACATATAATAAGCCCCCGCTATAAAATAATCATGAAAGTAGCAAGGGGATTTGTTTTAGCGAAACTGAATATTTCAGAATTACAGTAGTTCTATTATAGTATGTAATGTAAAATTTATAAAATATTATAACTGTATAATTTTAATATCCATGTTTATCAATGTTTTAATGTCATTTGACACAATCTATTTTCATTATATATGTAAATACAGTTGTTTTGCTACTGTAAATGAAGAAATAAAATAAGCCAAGACATAAAATTCTTGGCTACACGTAAATCGTGTTGTTAGGTTATTTTACAGTGACAGTAGCCTGCTGGGGAATACGCTCAAATAACCAGTGTATATCATTGTTATACATACGAATACAACCTAGTGTTGTCCATTTGCCGATTGCCTGATTATTGTTTGTACCATGAATCGCATAAGTTGTTCCATAAGTTCCAGCCATATTTAATCCTAGCCAACGGTCACCAAGTGGATTACGTGGGTCGCCGCCTTTAATTTTTCCTGTATAGTAAGGACGGTTTTTAATTTTATTAACGATTTGAAAAGTACCTTTAGGTGTAGGTGTGGCTGCTTTCCCAGTAGCGACAGTAAAACTCTTTATGAATTTTCCGTTTTGATAATAATCCATTTTATTTAACTGCGTGTTTACAATCAGTTGATCTTTCGTTGTAGCTGCCTCTGCATTTGTGAATGGAATAGTTAAAAATCCTAATGATAATAGTGCGCTTAATAATAGTTTTTTCATTATATTCTCCTTTTTATCATTGTAATAGTCTTACATACAATGAATTTGCAATCCTCGTAATACTTTATTTACATTTTCATCTAATGTTTCAAAGAAGGTAGTAATCTTTGGGTTTTGTTTGTTGTTTTTATCAATAAGTAATCTTTCATTTAGTAAAAGTTCACCATGTAGTCCAAAACTTTGAACTTGAATATTTAATTCATCTTCAGTTTCAGAAATAATTGGTAAAAAGTAGTGGAAAGCTTTCGTTGGAATGATGTAACTTTTGCCAATCATGCTTTCTTGATTTGAATTAATCCATTTTTTCGTAACGATCTTAATGTTCTTTTTTGAAACGATAAAAGACAGTGTTGTAGATTTTGTTAAACTTACGTCAAATTCACTTGTTTCACACATGTGTAAATTAAAAACGGTTTCATTTTGATGAGATTCAACATTTGTATTAATAAAATCGTGCATTTTATAAGCTTCCATTTCTTATTCACCCTTTTTTCAATTTCGAAAAACGACTTATATTTATTCAATTTAATGCTTAGTCATATATTGGTTAAATTTTTCAAAAAATTCCGATATAATCTTACAATACGTATATGAAGCTAATATGAAGTTCGTATGAGTTTGTGGTGGTTTTTTATTGAGAACAAAATAAGGTGATTTCAAGTGTTAAAAATTGGATAAAAAATGCATATTAATTCCAAGTTTCTCACGGTATATATTTGTTAAGGTGTTTTGAAATGAACGTAAATAGAAGTAAATAAAGAACCGGAAATTTTAGTGTGAGCCTTACAAAAATGTAATAAAAATGTAAGCTATTGTGATAGTTATTTCGACAATTTTTTTATACAATAATAGTAAGAAGTTGTACGTGATTGGAAGGAGAGATGACATGGAATGGATTCATGAATTATTTCAGCAGTACGGGTACTATGTTGTACTTGTTGGTTTGCTGTTAGAATATATTGCACTTCCGTTTCCGGGAGAGCCAACATTAGCATATGCGGGATTTTTAGCACAGAAGGACGATTTAAGTTTACCGATTTTAATTATCCTATCTTTTATTGGGACAAGTGTAGGAATGACAATTCAATACTTTTTAGGAAATAAATTAGGTATGCCCTTTATTCAAAAGTATGGGAAATACGTATTTTTAACACAAAGAAAAATCGACTTAACAAGAATGTGGTTTGATAAGTATGGATACTTCCTTATTTTTATCGGTTTCTTTATTCCTGGTGTCCGTCATTTTACAGGATATTTTGCAGGAATTATTAACTTACCATTCCGTCGCTTTGCCATTACAATTTACTCAGGTGCTCTATTTTGGGTATCGTTCTTCTTAATCGGTGGTTATTGGTTAGGTGGTAACTTACATGATATTTTTGGAGCGTTAGAAGGTCACATCGGTAAAATCATTTTTGGAGTGATTGTGATTGTAGCAATTGCGTTAGGAGTTCGTTTCCGCAAACAGTTAAAACGAGTATTGTTACAAAACGCAAGTTAATATGGAATCCATTCTATGTCAAAATTTAGGAAGGTAGTGCAGACGCACTGCCTTTTTTATTTTAATAAGTTTTTTGTCAATTATTAACGTCAAAATGACAATTATAATTGACAAAAATAAGGATGTTATTTACAATTTTAATTAAATAAATGAAAAAGAGGGAAGACATGAAGCTTCAAAATCGAGTGAGGGAATTGCGAGCAAAGCATCGTTTATCACAAGGGGATTTAGGGAAAGCGATTGGATCATCACGGCAAACGATTAGTTTAATTGAGCGCGGGGATTATGCACCATCTATTGTATTGTCGTTAAAAATCGCACAAATTTTCAATGTAACAGTGGAGGAAATATTTACGTTAGTGGAGGGGGAAGAGGATGATGAAGAGTAAAGTAAAGGGGAAAATATCGGCTATACTGAAGTTGTTAGTAGGAGCGGTATGCGGAGGATTTATAGGGTATGTAGTAGGAGATATTGCAACAGAGGGAACTAGTAAAATATCTCCTGTTATTAGCATTGGCATGATGAGTTTATTTGGCGTAATAGCTATATATTATATTTGGAAGCGTACAAGAGCGCTCGCACAAACGAAAGATGAAGAAGAAAATGTTAAGGGACGAAGATTAGGGATAGCGCTTATTTATTTTCGAGTAATGGAAATTGTTATTCCATCATGGTTTGTTTGCTCAGTTATCGCTTTTTATAGAACGTATACAAGTGAGGGAGACTTGCTCTTTGTTAGTGTGAGTATTGTGGTATCTACAATGTGCTTTATTGCTATAACTTGGTTAGGATCTGTAATGAGGAAAAGGTATAACGCTCTATATCCAGAACAGAGTGTTACGTATTCTCAGTCAATGGAAATGTGGGCAAAGAATGCAGATGAAGGGCAAAAACAAATTGTTCATGAAGCGGGATATAAGGCATACCAATATACAAATATGACACTTGCCTGTGCATGGTTAGCGGCAATTGTGTATGCACTCTTAGATGGGAAAGATTATTTTATGGTCATTATGATTTCGTTCATTTGGGTATTACATGTTGGAACATATATGTATGAAATGCATAGAAAAATGATCTATTAAGGGGAGAAAAAGGTGGATATTTTAAGAAGGCCAGCTGGTTCTATGACGGCGGCGTTAGTTTTGTCCATTTTATACGGCGTAATCCGAACTGGGAAATTAGAAGTAATGTTAGATATATGGGCATTATTTGGAATCTTTTTATTAGTGTTAGCTATTCATGAGCTGGGGCATGTAGTATTTGGTTTAATAGGTGGTTTGAATTTTAAATTTATGACAGTAGGGCCGATTACTTTTCAAAAAGAGAAGGGGAAAGTACGCATTCGAGAAAATAAATTGTGGATGTACTTTGGAGGCGTCGTAATGTTAGTGCCACCCTCTATAGAGACACCGAACCTTTCAAAAAAATGGGCATGGATGACTTTAGGTGGACCGATTACAAGTTTACTATTTGGTGTTACTTCAGGTTACATATACATGGTGAGTTATTATCAATATCTTTTATATTTCACTGTGTTACACTTTACAATTTTTGCAGCTACAATCGTACCGATAAAAGGAACGTTTTTGAGTGATGGTATGCAATTCCTCATTTTAATTAAAGGTGATGAAAAGGCGAAGCAGCATTTATATAACATTCAAGTATCGAGTGAGTTATTTAGTTATAAAAGACCGAAAGATTGGGATAAGAGATTAATAGAACTTAGTGAGGAAAAATTAAAAGAGGATAAAAGTATAAGAGATATAATGAGCGGACTTATGCTCGTCTTCCTTGCTCGTTCGGATCAAAAGGGAATGGAAAGAGCAATACCGTATGTAGAACAAATCGTGAAACTCCCTGTAACGAAAGAAAATAAATATTTCGTTAGTAGTTTTCATAGTTGGTATCTTTTATATCGGGCTCTTTATGAGATGGATCGCCTTTCTCTGCAAGAAGCAAAGGAACATGGGAAGGCCATTACAAAAGTGGACTTACATGGGTATTATCGGGCACAAGCAATTGTTACATGTGCAGAGAATGATTTAGAAGCTTCCCGTATGTATATGAAGAAAGCCGATAAAGAATTACAGAATGCTGAAAAGAATGAACTGGGATATTTACAATTAGAGAGAGAATGGTTTGAGCAGTTGAAAGAGAGGGTATCTTACGATGGGTGAGGTATCCTCTTTTTTCTATGTCGCCTTATGCCGTTCCATAAAAAGTCTGGGGCGAGTAAAATAAGATAAGAAGAGCAAAGCTTGGAGGAATTCTAGATGGAAATTTTAACGATTATTTTAATAGTCTTGCTCATTTATGCTGTTTTTAAAGTAGCATATGTAGCATTAAAGATACTCGCGATCTTATTAGTTATCTTTTTAATCGTAGAGTTCGGCAGTAAATTGCTTGGGGGATAGGGTATGTTGTACGCTTTGAGTGTCGAAGGGTGTCGGTGAGTCGATATCCTATGTCGAATCGTCGATATAAAGAAAAAATCGTTGATATAAGTGGAGAAATCGCCGATATATTTAAAAAATCGTTGATATATTTTAGTGAATACGAAGTGGGGTATGTGGAAAAGAAGTTGCCGTGAGGGTAGCTTCTTTTTATTTTGATGATGGGTATGAGCAGGAAAGAATAACAAACAAAAAAAGCTGGAAGAATATCTTCCAGCTTACGAGTTACTTTCAATTTGGCGACCGTTTTCTTCTTCATTGTCTTGTAAAAGGTTGAATACGTCTGCTAGGCAGAATGCAATGAACCAAGTCCATAGACCGTGGAAGAAAGCTGAGCTTAATTGAAGTGGTAATGTATAGTTAGTCATTGAGTAGGAAATACATCCGCCAACGATTCCGATCATTGTTAATAACATTGTTTTTTGTGCATTTTCTTCTGGATTGAAGAGGAAGTAAATGTATCCACCTAAAATTGAAGCGCTTACAAGGGTTTCGATTCCATTAAAAATGATATTCTCTCCAAGCTGAGTGTTTGTCCAGAAGCAGATTGTTCCACCGATAATAGCAAACAGGACAGCTATTGTATATCTTATATATTGATTCATATGTTCATCTCCCTATGTAATAAGATGATTTGGAAGTCAAAAAGGTAGGTATAGTATATTGAAGTGAATTTTAGTTGTACGTATCTTTTTTTATAAAAAGATCATGGAAGAATAACTAAGATGATCGGTCTTTTAAACCGTTACGTGTATGGTGTTTGAAATATACCCGACTGCTCGTTTCTTTTTGCTTGTAAAATAAGAGAAACTTCCAAGTCTATATACTCTTTTTTTGTGAGTCTGCTTTCATTATAACACATTTAGGCCCACAATAATAGAATTATCTGATTTTGTAATAAGTGTAAAAAATAAAAAGCGCAAGGAAATACCGTCAACGGTGCAGTTTAGTGGGAGAAGGATTTTAATTTATTATGATGAAATATGTAATCAAGGTGAGATCTAGGAAAGAGGCTTAAATATTATAAAAATGTTTTGTAGCATGAATGTAAGGGAGGAGAGCTAACTTGGAGATTGCAACAGAAAGATTAATAATTAGACCTTTTAAGAGTACTGATTTACAGGATGTATTTGCTATTTATAATAATGATGATACTTGTAAGTTCTTATTACATAATAAGTGGACTTATGAAGACATGCAGAAAAGATTTAATAAGAAGCTAGCAAACAACGTACTTACTAAAGAATCAATATTAAGTTTGGCAGTTATATACAAGACTAAAGTAGTTGGTGATTTATCCGTGTGGTACACAAATATGAAAGATACTGTTGAGATTGGTTATAGTTTTTTAAATGAAGTAGCTGGGAGAGGTTTGGCAACAGAAGCGGTAAGTAGTTTGGTATTTAAATTATTTAATGAATGTAATGTACATCGTATACAAGCTAATCTTGATGCACGTAATATAGCTTCAAAAAAATTGTGTGAACGAATAGGCATGAGAAAGGAAGCCCATTTCATACAAGATTTTTGGAATAAAAATGAATGGACAGATAGTTTTGTATATGGAATGCTATCCTCCGATTTGTAGTAATAAACTTAGTGATTTTATTATGCTAAAGGGTGCGTTAGTTGAATAACAAAGGGCATAACATATTATATATGACTAATATGTTATGCCCTTTAATGTATTAACCTTTTTTATATGCGTTTGAAACGGCCGACAATTTCAACTGTTTCAGTAATGTTCATAAATGCTTTGTTATCCACTTGACGGATAATACGTTTCATTTCGCCTAACTCATAGCGAGTCACGACAGTGTAAATCATTTTTTTCTTATGGTTTGTATAGCCGCCGACAGCATCTACCATTGTCACTCCGCGTATGCCGTGATGTAATAGTGCGCTTTTTATTTCCTCGCCTTTTTCTGTAACTGTCATTATCGTTAATTTAATATGTTTCGTATGCACGGCATCAATTACTTTACTGACTACAAACCGGCTAATTAACGTATAAAGCGTAATATCCCATCCGAAAATAAATCCTGCTGCAACAAGTAAGATTAAGTTGAATCCAAAGATGATTGCTCCAATCGAAATATCTCGATGTTTCGCTACAATCAATCCAACAACATCAAAACCACCTGTTGAAGAAGCAAATCGGAATATGATTCCGGAAGCTGCTCCGCAGATTACACCGCCGAATACAGAAGATAGTAAAATATCGTCTGAAACTTGGTGTACAGGGATAATGTTCATCGCTAACGATGATACAGCTACAAAGTACGCTGTTAAAAAGGTTGTCTTCTTGCCTAAGTAAAAGTGACTTAAAATAAGAAGAGGAATGTTTAGTAAAAAGATAAGTGCACCGATATTGTAGTGCATTAAATAACCGATAATCATCCCTACACCAGCGAATCCACCGCTAATCATGTTATGCGGGATAAAGAACATATTCATAGAAATTGCATACAAAATAGAGGCTACGAAAATAACAACCAACTGTATGATAAATTCTAAGTGAAATGTTTTAGCTGCTGGGAAGGATAAAAAGGCGGTGTCGGGAACGTAATCGGCGTCTCCTAGTTGACCCATAGTATGTTTCATCTCCATATTCATTTTTGATTACAAGAAGAGAATAAAGGTTTTTTCAAAAACTGGCAATAGTTTTATTATAATGCAAAAATTTTATAAATTTCTAATAAATCAAGCCTATTCATTGATGTGTGTGAATATACTAAAGAAAGCGAATACAACGTTTCTTAATTATTATTTTCTTGAGAAAATATGCAAAATACTTTTTTTGACGATAAAAGGAAATAGAGAATGTTTGCCTAATGTGCTAAAATGACCTTATTAAGGATGTGAAGCGATGGAATTTTTATTGCAGGATGCAATTCTATATATATCGTTTGTAACGACAGCGCTTTGTTTATTAGAAGTTTTCTTCCTTGCTAACATTTCTCGTTTTGTGCGTCAGCAAGCATCAAGCGGTAGACAAAGAGCTTTTGCGTTAGTTGATACGTGTGAAGATAGTGCGGGGAATGTACCGCTATTTTCAATTTTTTATAAATATGGAATGATTCGTTCTGTACGCAGACAAGAATCAAGTGAAGAGAATGACGAGGTAGGTCCGTATACACCAATGTTTCGCTAAATAATTACGAAACATTGGAGGAATGAACATGTTAAAATCATACCGAGCTGTGCTCGTTAGTTTATCAGTATTACTTGTTTTTGTTTTATCTGGTTGCAGTAATGCAGCCCCAATTGATGCACATAGTACGGGAATTTGGGATCATTATTTTGTATATCCAATCTCGTTTATGATTCAATTTGTTGCTCATCACATACCGGGAGCTAGCTTCGGGATTGCTATCATTATTATGACGCTCGTTATTCGTTCAGCTATGATTCCGTTAGCTATTTCGCAATATCGTAGCCAAGCGAAAATGAAAAAAATGCAACCTGAATTGCAGAAGCTAAAGAAAAAATACGGTGATGTAAGTAAAGATCTTGAAAAACAAAAGCAGTATCAAAAAGAAATGTCAGAACTAATGAAATCAGGCGGTTGGAATCCACTTGCTGGTTGCTGGCCAATCTTTATACAAATGCCGATTTTTTCTGCTTTGTATTATGCGATTAGCCGAACAGAAGAGATTCGCACATCTTCATTTTTATGGGTAAACTTAGGACATGCAGATCCTTATCATATATTACCGATTATCGCAGCGTTAACGACATTTATTCAGATGAAAGTTTTCCAATCTAATATTACACCTGGAGAACAAGTACAGATGCTGAAAATGCAGCAAATTATGATGCCGGCAATGATTCTATTTATGGGATTTGCGGCGCCATCAGGACTTGTATTGTACTGGATAACAGGTAACTTATTTACAATGACACAAACAATTGTATTAAGAAGAATAATGGAACGTGAAGAATTACAATTACAAAAAGCTTAGAACAACGCCGCTCGGGATGAGCGGTGTTTTTTTGTTAAGTCGTTAAGGAAATGTTAAGAAACCGACATTACTATAGGCATTGTATACGAAAGTGTACATGCTTTAGAAATATGAAGGAGGAAATTTCCTATGAAGAAGAAAACAGTTGGGTATTTAGCAATTGCAGGTGCTTTATCATTCGGAATCATTGGAGGAGTCGGTATACCAGCATTTGCGGCAACGAATACTCCAGCAGCTGAGCAATCTACAAAAACGGCGAAAAAAGATTTAGATGACGCTACAAAACAAAAGGTAAAAATGATTATGGACGATACAAAGAAACAGTTGGAGGAGCTAGGTGTAAAGCTTCCAGAGAAAGAAAAACGTAAAGATATGTTTGCTAATTTAGATGAAGCAACAAAAGAAAAAGCGAAGTCGATTTTAGAGCAAGAAAAGTCCGGGAAATTAACACGTGAACAAGCAAAAGAAGAATTAACGAAACTAGGCGTGAAAATGCCAGAGAAGGGTAAGCATGGAGACATGTTTGCTAATTTAGACGAAGCGACGAAAGAAAAAGCAAAATCAATTTTAGAGCAAGAGAAATCCGGAAAATTAACACGTGAACAAGCGCAAGAGGAATTAACAAAGTTAGGTGTGAAAATGCCGGAGGGTAAGCGTAAAGATATGCTTGCTAACTTAGATGAAGCAACGAAGGAAAAAGTGAAGTCAATTTTTGAACAAGAAAAATCCGGAAAGTTAACACATGAGCAAGCAAAAGAAGAATTAACAAAACTAGGTGTAAAACTTCCAGAGAAAGAGAAGCATGAAGACATTTTTGCGGGATTAGATGAGGCAACGAAAGAAAAAGCGAAATCGATTTTAGACAATGAAAAGAAACAATTAGAGGCGTTGAATGTGGATCTTCCACATCACAAATTTTTAATGAAAAAAGATGAGAAATAATTGAGTGAAGTCGTACCTTTCGCGTGGGCAACCGAAAGGTACGTGAGAGGACCGATTTCTGTTAGCAGAAATCGGTCCCTTTTAATGATTTAATAAAAATTTTTTCATTGTTAGTATGTATCCAAAGACGCAGTAGAAGATTGCAAAACCGATAAATACTTCTGTATATTGGTATTTACCTAATACGTAGAAGGAAGCAGCTGGTATAATAGCTACTGCTAAAATGCTATAACCAGGATATTTGTGCCTGTACATGATAGCGAATAGAGCAGAAAGAAATGTAGCGATAATACAAAAAACAGCAATCATTATTCGTGCACCTCCTATATGGAGTATGCCATTTTTAGGGAATTAGAGAAGTGTCGTAACTTCTGTTATAATATAAGAAGAGAAATATTTCGTATGTTATATAAAAAAATATATTGATTTTTTCTAACAATTCAATATAATGAACAATAACTACAAAATTCGACATCAAGAAGTGATGATGAGGACATGATCGATTTTTTACGATTCTCAGAGAGGGAAGCCTTTGGCTGTGAGCTTCCTAATACGAAAAAATGGATTACCACCTCTGAACTGCAGCAGTGAACGGATACCTAGTAATTGCTTGCCGGCAAAAACCGTTATTTAGACTTGAGAAATTGGTGAAGTGTGTTACTTTACGAATTGAAACAAGGGTGGAACCACGAATACAACACTCGTCCCTTTTTTAGGGAGGAGTGTTTTTTTATTTCATTTTTGCATCACACTAGAATTGGAAGGAGGATACGCAGCATGCATCATGATGAGAAGAACAAAATTGGTTTAACAGTAGCACTTTCTATTGTGGTAGGAACGATTATTGGGTCTGGTGTGTTTATGAAACCAGGGAGCGTATTAGATTACTCGGGGAGTTCTAATATGGCCATTCTTGCTTGGGTAATTGGTGGTCTATTGACGCTAGCAAGTGGTTTAACAGTAGCTGAAATTGGAGCGCAAATCCCGAAAAATGGTGGGTTGTATACGTATTTAGAGGAGATTTACGGAAGTTTTTGGGGATATTTATCAGGCTGGATGCAAACGATTGTTTATGGACCAGCTATTATTGGAACATTAGGGTTGTACTTTAGTTCTTTAATGATTAACTTCTTCTATTTAGATAAAGTATGGAATTTACCAATTGCAATTGGAACAGTTGTGTTCCTTGGCGTTGTAAATAGTATGGGGACAAAATACGGAGGTATCGTCCAAACGGTTACGACAATTGGGAAGATGATTCCGATCGTTTTAATTGTTGTGTTAGGTTTTTGGAAAGGAAATAGCGATATCTTTAACGTAGTTGTGCCGATATCGGAAAATCAAAGTATTGGTATGGCGATTTTAGCAACGTTATTTGCGTATGACGGCTGGATTCTACTTGCTTCGATTGGTGGAGAAATGAAGAATCCAACAAAGTTATTACCGAAAGCAATGACAGTTGGGATTTTAATTGTAACGGCTGCTTACGTATTAATTAACTTGGCATTATTAAATGTATTACCAGCAACGCAAATTGTAGAGCTTGGAGAAAATGCGACAGCAACAGCTGCGGGCATGCTACTTGGAGAATATGGCGGGAAAATTATTAGTATCGGTATTATCGTTTCTATTTTCGGTTGTTTAAATGGAAAGATTTTAACGTTCCCACGTATCCCGATGTCGATGGCAGAGCGTGGACAACTTCCATTTGCTAAGTTTATTGCAAAGGAAAGTCCAAGATTTAAAACACCAGCAAATGCGATTACTGTTGAAATTATTTTAGGAATTATTTTAATGATTATTAGTGATCCCAATAAGCTATCTGAGATTTCCGTATTCATTATTTATATTTTCTATGTAATGACGTTTATTGGTGTCTTCATTTTAAGAAAACGTAATAAGAATAAAGAGCGTGCATACAGTGTACCGTTATTCCCAATCGTACCAATTGTCGCGATTTTAGGTTCGTTCTTTGTAATTGGTAGTGCAATTATCAATGATCCGGTAAGTTGTTTCTTATCAATTGGAATTGTCTTTACTGGACTACCGGTGTATTGGTATTTAAATAAGAAAAATAAAACTACTGTTTAATAATTAGAAAACAGGCGTATCATACGCCTGTTTTTTTTTGTAAAAAAATTGTACTTGTGTTCAATTTCTATTTTGGTTACTATAATCGTAGTAACCAAAATAGAAAGCGTGGGGAAAGACTTGAATTTTCGTGTGTATATTTTAGCTATCGCGGCTTTCGTAGTCGGAACGGTTGAGCTAATTATAGGAGGAACGCTCGATCTAGTTGCCAATGATTTAGGCGTATCTATTAGTGCAGCTGGTCAGCTTATAACAATATTTTCAGTAGTATTTGCTTTATCAGGTCCTGTTTTATTAGCGGTAACTGGAAAGTTTGAAAGAAAAAGATTATACATTGGGGCATTATCAATTTTCTTAATCGGAAATATTATTTCGGCATGTAGTGTGAATTACGGGATGTTAATGTTCTCGAGGGTTGTTTGTGCGGCGAGCGGTTCATTAATTATTGCGTTATCTGTAACACTTGCTTCTAGTGTTGTAGAACCGCATTTTCGTGCGCGTGCAATTGGAATCATTTTCATGGGGATTAGTGGATCACTTGTACTTGGAGTACCCCTCGGTCTTGTACTCGGAAATGCATATGGATGGCGTGCACCATTTGTATTAATTTCGGTATTAACAGTTATGGCAATTGCTTGTATTTCATTATTCTTAACGAAAGTACCACCGACATCGGTATTATCAATAAGAGAACAAATTGCTACGTTAAAAGATAAGAAAATCGTAAGTGCACAGTTAACGTCATTCTTATTTTTAACGGGTCATTTAACGCTATATGCATATTTAACACCATTTTTAAAAGATGTGATGCATGTGGAAGCGAATTGGATTAGTGTATTTTACTTCATTTTCGGAATCGCAGCGGTACTTGGAGGCGGCCTTGGGGGCTTGCTTGCTGATAAATGGGGATCGAAGAAAAGTATTATCTCAATTATTATCGTATTTGCGTGTGCAATCTTCATATTGCCGATGATGACATTCTCATTCCCGCTGTTCATTATTATGATGGGGATTTGGAGTATGCTGAGCTGGGCTATTTCGCCAGCGCAACAAAATTATTTAATTGAAATTGCACCAGAATCGGCTGGTATTCAGCAAAGTTTAAATAATTCTGCTCTTCACCTAGGAATTGCACTCGGTTCAACAGTAGGCGGAGTTGTTATTGAAAAATCATCTGTTATATATAACGCTTGGGTAGGCGGTGGCTTTATTATATTAGCGCTACTTTGTGCAATTTTCTCTATTACGAGAGGACGTTCTGCTCAGTTTGCAAAAGAAGAATCTATCGTTTGATAGGTTCTTTTTTTGTTTGTAAAAAATTGCAGGTTTTAGTAGATATATGGAGAAAGTTGTATGTAGCGAGGTGATGGAAAATGGCATATGATTTAGTCGGAGTTATATTGGGTCTTATACCAATATTTGTGGTCGCGTTTATTTTTAGATGGGTTCGTTTCATCTATCAAAATTCAGAGAAACAAGTGGAGCAAAATGAGAAAATTATTGAGCTGTTGACGGAGATAAAAGAAAAAGATAAATAACATGTATTCGTTTGAAATTTGTTTCTGGTAAGTAAAAAAGGCACTTATAAAGTGCCTTTTTATT
Source organism: Bacillus sp. BML-BC051 (assembly GCF_019656175.1). NCBI lineage: Bacteria > Bacillati > Bacillota > Bacilli > Caryophanales > Bacillaceae > Bacillus > Bacillus sp. BML-BC051. Next base: position 1,488 of record NZ_BPLI01000017.1, on the reverse strand, counting down.
ATTTTTAAAAATTTTAAATATGTAACATTCATTTGTCAATAGCAGCATGAGAACAAACAATTGTAATGTTGCTTATTGCTTTGAAACTTTCTCAACAATTCGACAAGATAATACAAAAAAAACACCTATTCTCTTTTTTTCACTATAAGTACAATGAAACAGTAAGATTGTTTCATGTAGAAATTTATATATGGTGGTGGAGAGAATGAAACGAAAGATGGTAGGGAAATGGTTTAGTTTTTTTAGTGCTCTTATTATTTTATTAGGAATTGCAATGCCGCAAGTAAAGGCAGAAGTAATGAACAGAGAAACATATAAAATGGATTGGAGTTATAGTAATTCGAAACATCGTGAAATAAAAACAGAAATAATTAAAACGGCTTCGGGTAGTATTGCGTATTGTTTAACGCCTGATTTGCGTTCTCCAAATGGAGATGATTTGCCTGAAATGGGGAAAACATCTGATGACGTATATCGTGTTTTATTAAATGGATATCCTCAAAAAAGCCCATCTGAATTAGGGGTAGCGACAGTAGAAGAAGCGCATTATGCTACACAATTAGCGGTATGGATTGCAGCAAATGAATTAACAGTAGAAGATTTAGTTGCAAAAAATGAACGAGTACATAATCTTATGAAGCGTTTAGTAGAGGCTTCAAAAAAAGAAACTGGATTACAAGATGTATTTTTTAAAGTTAATCCTGTAGATCCACAAACTGCTACACAAAAAGGTGATTATTTAGAAACAGGATTTTATGCAGTGCAAACAAATGCGGTTTCTGGCTCTTATACAATTCTTCCTGAAAACGCTCCTAAAGGGGTTCGAATTGTAAATGAAAATGGAGAAGAGAAAAGTACATTATCAATTAATGGAAAATTCAAGATTTTAATCCCGAAGGATACGAGTAGTGGTAATTTTAAAATGAAAGTGAAGTCTACTTTAACAAATTTACAAGCAATAGCTTTTAAAGGCTCGGAAAAAGTTCAAAATACAACAGTATTGTTACAAAGAAATAGTGAGAAAATCAGTACAGATTTAGTTGTAAATTGGGAAACAGTAGGCTCTTTAAAGATTATGAAATTAGGAGAAAAAAAGGAATTATTAAAAGGGGCTGTGTTTGAAGTTTCTAATGAAAACTTTAAACAAAATGTTACGACTAATGATAAAGGGATTGCGGAGCTAGGGAATCTTTCAATCGGTATATATAGCGTCAAAGAAATTCAAGCGCCAGCTGGATATGTGGTAGACGGAAGTGTTAAAAAAATTGAAGTGAAAACTGGTGAAACTGCTCTATTAGAGTGGAAAAATGAAAATATAAAAGGTGAATTAGAAATAACGAAAGTAGATATAGCGGATGGAAATACGAAACTGCCAAATGCAGAGTTTACAATCTACAACGAACAAGGGAAAGAAGTAGTAAAAGGGAAAACGGATGAAAAAGGTGTAGCGAAATTTAAACTACCATATGGAAAGTACACGTATAAAGA